>DLYT01000028.1:0-3454 GCA_003447595.1 Porphyromonadaceae bacterium | reverse complement strand
GAGGGGCGCGGCCAACTTTTGGGAGACGAGTACGGGTCACCATGGGACACAACGGGTCACTTTTGCCGGGGTGAGAAAAAAAATCACTAAATGCAATTTAGAACTTACTTATATTATATTATCCATTTTCTCATGTAGGGTCTATTTGAATGTGTACATTTTTTTCGCACCTAGGAAAATGACCCGTATTTGACCCGTAGTCCGTTTTTTTGACCCGTACTCGCCGATTCGTCCCTTTTTGAAGCCTAATTTGCATTTTATAGAGTCCGATTATTTCTGCTTCCAGGTGTAATTTAAAAGCGTTAATATATCACACTACAGCCAGTTTGAGAATGCCGTCACGGAGCACCCAAGTGATCAACGAAGCACTCCACCACCTTGGGAGGGAGTATCTTCATGTAAGGGCGCCATCCCGCGGCAAGGAGTGCGTTGCGGAGTCCCGGCGTGCTGTGTATCCAACGCCCCAGCGCTTTGGTAGCCATCAACGGCGTACTGCCGATAAAATAAAGTTGAGCTAACTCGGTAAAAGCATACGCACGAATGCGAAAAGGAAGTTCGTCGTTTTTCATGTTATTAGATGATTAATTTCCTTCAATATACGAAATAATGCTTTAATAATCAAGGTTATGCGCTGTTTTGTGTAGAAAAACCTAGAGAGGTTTCTCCAAGAAGTAAGTAAGGTTCTGCCAAAAAGTAAGAGAGGTTTTTGCAAGAACCTTGCATGGTTTTTTTTGGTACGTTATTCTTTTTTTCTGTGTCATATATTTGGTTGTAAGAATATTGTTCGTAGATTAGCGAACAATAATAATGAGATCGTATTATGTCAACACCCCATTTGAATGATGTAGAGCAGATTGCTCGTTTTGCCAAAGCCTTGGGACATCCCATGCGCATTGCGATACTGGAGTTTTTGCTCAAGCAAGAGAGCTGTTTTTTTGGCGAAATTCACGAAGTGCTTCCTATTGCGAAGGCTACGGTTTCGCAGCATTTAAAAGAATTGAAAGAGGCCGGACTGATACAGGGCGAGATTGAGCCGCCCAAGGTACGCTACTGTATCAATAAAGAAAACTGGGCTATTGCTCAACGTCTTTTTTCCGCATTGTTTGCGATGCAATCCAAATCGACAGGTTGCTGTTGATTACAAGGCTTGGTTATTTTACAAACAACTAAATAAATTTGATTTATGAAAGTATTGATTTTATGTACGGGCAACAGTTGCCGTAGCCAGATGGCACATGGTTTTGTGCAATCGTTTGACGAGCGCTTGGATGTGCACTCGGCAGGAACCAAAGCGGCAGGTAAACTCAATGCCGGAGCTGTGAAGGCGATGGCCGAAGTGGGTATCGATATCAGCAATCACACTTCCGATCCGGTAGAGAAGTACCTGAACGAAAAGTGGGATTATGTGATCACCGTATGTGGCGGGGCCAACGAGACGTGTCCTGTTTTCGTGGGGGATGTGAAGCATCGTCTACACATGGGCTTCGACGATCCTTCACACGTGACGGGTACTCCGGAGTATGTAGAGAGTGAATTTCGCAGAGTGCGTGACGAGATCAAGGAGCGTTTCTTTGCGTTGTATAGCAGTGAAATGAAGCCTGAATTGGATCGATATGGAGACAAATAAAGAACAGGGAGGTATCGGCTTTTTTGAACGATACCTCACCCTTTGGGTGGCCTTGTGTATTGTGGTCGGTATTGCGATAGGGCAGTATTTGCCGGCTGTTCCGGCACTGCTGAGCAGGTTTGAATATGCCAATGTTTCGATTCCGGTGGCGATCTTGATTTGGCTGATGATTTTTCCGATGATGCTCAAGGTAGATTTCGAGAGTGTGAAAAACGTAGGTAAGCGGCCCAAAGGCATTCTGATTACGTGTGTGACCAATTGGCTCGTGAAACCGTTTTCGATGTTTGCCATCGCTTGGTTCTTTTTCTTTGTGGTGTTTAAGGCATTTATACCCGAAACGCTGGCGCACGAGTATCTGGCCGGAGCGGTGTTGCTGGGTGCTGCACCTTGCACGGCAATGGTGTTTGTATGGAGCTACCTTACGCGTGGCGATGCGGCGTATACGCTGGTGCAGGTGGCGGTAAACGACTTGATTATCCTGGTCGCTTTTGCTCCTATTGTTGCTTTCTTGCTCAACATTGGAGGGGTTACGATTCCGTGGGATACCCTTTTCTTGTCGGTGTTGTTGTTTGTGGTGATTCCGCTTACAGCAGGTGTTATTACACGTGTTACGGTAATCAAGCACAAGGGGGCCGACTATTTCAACAACGTGTTTGTGAAGAAATTCGATAAGTTTACCATCGGCGGATTGTTACTCACACTCGTGATCTTGTTTTCGTTTCAGGGCGAAACGATTCTGGCCAATCCGATGCACATTGTGCTGATCGCGATTCCGTTGATTATTCAGACGGTACTGATCTTTTTTGTGGCTTACGGATGGGCGCGTTATGCCAAATTGCCGCATTCGATTGCTGCTCCTGCCGGAATGATTGGCGCGAGCAACTTCTTCGAATTGGCCGTGGCGGTAGCGATTTCATTGTTTGGCTTGCAGTCGGGTGCTGCCCTGGCTACGGTAGTGGGAGTATTGGTAGAGGTGCCGGTGATGCTGCTGTTGGTGCGTGTGGCCAATAATACGCGTCGCTATTTTCCTACCGACAAATAAGCGAGGGCTCTTTTTTTATATTAAATGTTCGTTGTTTTGCGAACTACAAATTGCAAACTTCTTCAATCTTGTGCTTTGAATATAAAGGAGAAGTGGAGTCTCGCTGTGGTATAATAAACTCGAAGACCTCCCCGGGTGCGTTTGATAGCAAACTGTAGTTTTCTTTAGTGTTATAAATAGGTGCGAACATTCCAATAGCTCCGAATCGCATGGTTGGGCTGCCGTATATTCGTAGTGTAATCAAGGGATTACATAACTCAATTTACTCAATCATTTAATTCATTTTTTGTATGGCACTACGTTATAAGACTGTCTGGAAAAAAGACATGCGAAAGGATGCACAAGAAGGTGCGAAATTGCTTTACGGGGCAACGGTGGTTACGGCTCAATATTCGTTTGACCAACTGTGTAAAGACATCACGGACAACTGTTCGGCTACGGCCAGCGACGTGATGATGGTGGTAAGCGCGATGGTTACCATGGCAAAGAAAGCATTGCTGCGTGGCGAAACCGTGGTGATCAACGGATTTGGCAACCTGCGCTTGCAAGCCGGAAGCCAAGGAGTAGCTTCGGCAGAGGAGTTTAAGACCCATCTGATGAAGAAGCCGAAGATGATCTTTCGTCCCAGTACTTCGCTGCTCGAGGTGCGCGATCAAGTGCGCTACGAAGCACTTCAGGTAACCGAGAAAACGGTAGAGTGTGACAAACCTCACTCACTCGATTAAGGATGGTGAAGCAGGGAACAACCTTTGCGCCTAAAAAGGTGCAATTCGTGAAGCAGCTCT
>DLYT01000079.1:35119-36149 GCA_003447595.1 Porphyromonadaceae bacterium | reverse complement strand
GGAGTAGAATGGAGTTTTACCACTGCGGAGGTTCGCTATAAACCATTGAAGTTTCTTACCATAGGCACGGCTTATATGTTTATCAATAAGCTCGACAAAAGCGGAGAGAAACGACATCGCTATTTATTTTACGCAACCGCAACGAAGAAAATAGGAGCTTTCCGCTTCTCTGTACGAGAGCGTTTTCAAAGTACATTCAAAGAGCACAGCAACACTCCAAGCAACTTCTTTCGAAGCATGCTTACCGTTGCATACCCAATAAATAAGCTCAACTTATCTCCGTTTGTGTATGCGGAGACCTTCAACAATACATTGAAAGGAAAGCATTTCAGCCTAGACAGAATACGCCTTTCGTGCGGTGTAGATTATGCATTAAATAAGCATTCTGTATTCCAACTATACTACAGATATCATATTTTCGAAGCACCAGATCCTGTGAATTATAAGAATGCAATCGGCGTAGGATATACGTATAAATTGTAGATTCGCCTTTAATTTATTGATTGGACTTTATAAAATCTTCGAGGCTAAATGATTTGTTTACCGGTTGCTCTCCGGGAACAGATTCTTGGATATGAATGGTTCGCTTTTCTTTGTTCACAATCAATCGTTCGTAAAAGTTGAGAAACTCTTGCTGATGTGTTTGAAGTGGAACGGAAGCAATCTCATGCCCGGCATTTGCTATGGCATAAAAGAAATAGGGTGTTCCTTCTTGATCTAAACTTTGTGCCACGGCATGTGCACCCCAAAGTCCTCCGATATTTGGTATCACAACTCGATCGAAAGGAACGATGCGATCTGCATCTCCATGAAACAGCAATATCGGGCAAGGCTTTTTCTGCCACGCCGGAAATGCTACATCTTGTATCGCTCCGGCATAAGCAACAATCCCGGCATAGTTGAAGTGGGCAGGTAGACTTTGAATCCCCGCTTGCGAATTACAGATTGCATATTCTGCTTGCAATACAGTTATGGCTCCGGCACTTGATCCGCCGGCTATGATTTGTGTAGAATCGATTTGCCAATGATC
>DLYT01000079.1:34455-34868 GCA_003447595.1 Porphyromonadaceae bacterium | reverse complement strand
ATAGATTGCTGCAAAGCGGTTGCAAACCCCACAAGTGTTGGCTCTTCTTTTGCCAAAGCATCATTTAAGATTGTACGATAATCAATCGATGTAACCACAAAGCCTTGTTTCGCCAAATACTCAAAAAAAGGAATGTATTCTTGTGCCGCCCTGTTTCCCGTTTTAAAGCCTCCACCAAATACAAACAAGAACACCGGCTTTCGTTGCTTATGATCTTCCTTGGCCTGATTATATGTATCCAACCGAAGGGTATCACTTCCTTTGATTGCATAGATAAAAGATTCTTTCTGAATATCCAATAAGCCGCCCTTTTCACTCGAAGGCATACAGCCAGCAAGTCCGCTTATCAATAATACAAGGACTAAATAAACCTCTAATCTTTTCATCGTTCAATATATTTATCAGAAATCACT
>DLYT01000079.1:29119-34074 GCA_003447595.1 Porphyromonadaceae bacterium | reverse complement strand
AAACGGTTGAAGCGAATCAAGTCGGTACGACGGTGACGTTCACCCAAGAATTCACGGCCAAGCTCATCTACAAACTCATCTTCGGTCAACTTAGAAGGATTGAGCACGTAACTATTTTCTGCCCAGACAGAAGCCGGATAGTTGCGTTTACGCACATCGTCGAGGTATTGTGCTGCTTTTGCTACGTCTCCTTTTCGGAAAGCATTTTCAGCTACCACATAATACATCTCGGCCAAACGTACCTCTGCAACATAGTTCATCATAAATAAGTTTTGGCTCTCTGGCAACCAAGGGAATTTAATGAAGCGAACTCCTGAGTTTTCTTCACCTGTATTTACATGCGATCCTTTTGCCAAGCCGTTAGCCCCTTCAGAGAAACGACCAATTTGATCTACATAAATCAGAGGTTCTTTGTTCCACTCTTCTGTTCCTAAGATCTTCTCATCGGTATATCCAAAACCATTTTTATAATCGAAAGCATATTGCTCACCAACAAGGAAGAATCCATCGTATTGTCCGCCTTTAGCTGTGGTTTTGAATTGTTGTTTACGATAATCACCATCCACAAACTTCTCATAAGGTTTACCCAATTGATAGTTGTATAGATCACCTTGTAAATCTCTCGATGGTGTCAATGTAATACCATTCCAACCGCCTTTGTTATTATCCAAAGAATAACGCGCCTGGTAGTGCATACATGCATCATACATCCAACCCATTTCAAGGTATTTACGAGCATGAGGGAATTCAAAGATATTCTCCGGCGATTTGTATCCATTTACGCCCGAACGGAATGGACCGCGATAATCGGCATCTAGTGCATACGTACCATACTTACCATCAATAATTTCTTGCGCAATGGCTGCTGCCTCTTCATACATCGCTTTTCCAATCCACTTCTCTGCATTCAAATACAAACGCATTTTTATTGCTCTGTTTCCGGCTTGATCCCATCTTCCGGATTTACCATTCTTAGGAAGATCTGCCAAAGCTGCGTCTAATTCGGCATCAACATGCGCAAAAACTTCTTGTGGTGTAGACTGTCCTACTTGTGTAGAAATATCTGTCGAGATTGGTACATTTCTAAAGAAGTCGATCAAGAATAGATAAAACCAGCTTCGAAGGGTACGCATTTCGCCGATATGCTGTTTCTTGTCTGCTTCCGTCATCCCCATACCAACATAATCTAAACCTGTAAAGTCTGCGATATATAGATTACATTGCTGGATGCCTTGGAAAGGGCCAACCCATCCCCCATTGATTACACCTTCGTCGGCTGTCCATGTTTGTTCGTGCATACGAATCCACTGACCACCATCGTAACCGTGCTTTCCTTTTTGAGCCCAAACAAATTGATCGGCCGAAAGCTCTTGCAGAATCCAACGATCTCCGTCCCATCCACACCAGTGTCCGTGTTCATAAGGTCTGGTAAGTGCTGCAATTACAGATGCTTTATCTGTATAGTAATTATCTTGTGTAAGATCGCTAAATACTTCTTCATCAAGATTGGTACATCCTGTGAAAGCCAACGATGCTAACCCCAACAATCCTGTATAAATATATTTTTTATTCATGGCTTATTCAATTTAGATATTAGTAAGTAATTTGTACTCCGAAAGAGAAGTTTCTGGTACTTGGATACACATCGAGACGACCAATACCCGGTTCAAGGCCCGTGCTTTGAATGTTGGCAGGATCCAATCCACTGTATTTAGTAATTGTAAATGCATTCTTAAGCGTTGCATAAACGCGTAAATTACTAATCCATTTTGTATTAAGCTTTGGATTCCAGCCCAACGTGATGTTATCTAATTTGAAGTAGTTACCATTTTCGAGGAAGTAATCACACATCTCCTTTTCACTCTTAATGTGTCCGTTGCGAGTGAAGGCATCTTTCAGTAAGTTTACGTTTGGCTGAGCCTGCAAACCATAATACATTTGATACAAGTTGAGAATCTCGTAGTCAAATTTACCTCTGAAGAACAACGATAAATCAAACTCTTTGTACGTAAATGTATGACCCCATGATAAATCCCACTTAGGCATACCTGTTCCGATGAATGCTTTGTCTTTATCGTTTTTATCTTTTGCTAATTTGGTTTCACCACCTACTACTGCTTCTTTCCAGATAAGAAGATTGCCACTTTCATCTACTCCGGCATAGCGTGTACCATAGAAGCTACCAATTTCTACACCATCTTGCAAACGTTGAGCTGGGCCCGGGTTACCTGGAGAAGGCAAACCATAACGATCCATATAACCTTTGGTAAATGTTCCGTTCGAGAACTTAACTAATTTTGATTTGGTATATGAGGCCGTAACATTGGTTTCATAGCTGAAATCTTTGGTCTTCACGGCTTGCCATTGCACATTTAATTCGACACCATTCGAACGTGTTGTTGCAACGTTGGTATAAAGATTTTGGTGCAAATAAGGAGGAACCGGTGCATCATAATCTGAGATCACATCCTTACCGTCGCGAATAAAATAATCGATACTACCACTTAGTCGGTTATCTAACAATGAATAATCGACACCGAAGTTCCATGAGATTTGTTTCTCCCACTTTAGATTGAAGTTTGGATTATTTGCAGGTCCGAATACTTGAATCCACTCTCCTGTGTCATTCATATATTGTCCAAAACCTTGATAAATAGCTTGTGCCTTGTAGCGAGGGAAGCCCGAACGACCAGTCACACCATAGGAAGCTCTTAACTTCAAGTCATTGATTGCCGAAACAGATTTCAATGCATCTAAATTAGAGAAACGCCAAGCAGCAGAGGCCGCCGGAAAGAATCCCCATTTATTATCCTTACCAAACTTCGAGTTCCCTTCATAACGAAGCGATGCACTAGCCAGATAAGTATCGTCAAAGCTATAATTTACACGACCAAGGAAAGCTATCGTCTTTTCTTTGCTTTTCCATGAATCCATACCAGCCTTACCCATCTTTAACCAGCGTCCTGTTTCCAAGTTGTTGTATAATGGAGCATCTGAAGGGAAATCCATATTCTGAGCCCAGAACCCTTGATTGTTAAACTCTTGATAAGAATAACCTCCCATCACCTTCAAGTTGTTTTTGCCAAACGTTGCAAACCAGTTTCCAATCCATTCAAGTGTCCAGTCTGTCCAGTTCTCTGCTTGTAGACGAGCTCTACCTGCTCGCATGTTGTCGATAGACTCTTTGTGGTATTTATTATAGTACTCTTGTTTGTCCGTATTTTTTGATTGACGTGCAAGCTTTAGTTCGGTATTTAAGTTTGATAACAGATTTAGCTTAATATTGAAGTCAATCACAGAATATTCATTCTTTCCACTATTGATACGGTCTTTTAAATCACCAACCGGATTATAGGTATCATACCCTTGAAGAATGTTGTAACGCATCGGATCGTCTGGATCCATCACCGGAATCGTTGGATTCAACTTCACAGCTTGCGAGAATGCTCCATAATTTGTATAGTCATCATCGGTAATACGATAAGAAATATTACCTCCTACTTCAAGTAAGCCTTCAAGTGTTTTCTGTTGAAAACCTGCTCGGATACCATATTCTTCACGATTAGAAGCTATATCAATCGCATCTTTCTTCTTGTAGTTGGCAGATACACGGAACTGTGTATTTTCACATCCGCCCGACAATGCTAAGTAGTGGCTTTGTCCGAAGTTATTATTACGAATCAATTCATCGTACCAATCGGTGCGTGCACCCCAATCTTTATCAATACCATGTTCTAAAAACTCATCTGCTGAAAGAATATCAGGTCTATTTGCTACAAAATCGTGTTCAAGGTATCCATCATATGTAATCGAAACCTTACCGGCCGAACCTTTTTTCGTTTGAACAATGATTACACCATTTGCCGCACGCGAACCATAAATAGCGGCAGCAGAACCATCCTTCAACACCGTGATTGACTCAATATCTTGATTGGCTACATTGCGAAGATCACCTCCGGGCATTCCGTCAATAACGATAAGTGGTCCGTTTCCTGCATCCAACGATCCGGCTCCGCGCACCTGTAAGCTCGACATCGGATCGCGGTTTGGGTCGGCAGCACCATAGCCTGAAACCGTAACACCGGCAACTTTACCATCGATCATTTGGATAGGGTTGTTTGCAGCTCCTTGCAAGAAGTCTTTACTTTTAACAGCTACTACTGCTGAGGTTAACTCTTTCTTATCCATCGACCCATATCCGACAACAACAACCTCACTAAGAGTTTGAGTGTCTTCAACCATTTTTACTTTCATCGGAGCTCCGGCTTTTGCTACGATGTCTTGTGGTGTGTAGCCAATATAAGAGATTTGTAAAACAGTTCCGGCTGGAACGTCAATTGTAAAGTTTCCATCCATATCGGTGATCACGCCAACCTTAGGATCAGATTTAACGGTAACATTCGCACCGATAACTGCTTCTCCTTTTTCATCAACAACTATACCTTTTATCACGGCACCTTTTTGTGCCTGTGCAACAATAGGAACATCTATTCCAGTTAATGTTTCGGCTGCTGTGTTTTGGCTCGTAGAAAAAAGTAAGGAAGCAACAACAAGCGAATTCAATTTGCAGAATCCTTTTATCCAATTAAAAGGCAATTCTGTTTTTCTCATAAATTCCATAGTACATAAATTTAAGTTAAGTGCATACCAAGATTATACACCATTAAGGGATTTCATATAGTAACGCTGCAATATTAATCATTTATTTGCAATTTAAAACAATTAGAAGTATTTATTTTACAAAAAGACATAGTAAGCTAAAAAGTATGATTATAAAAGAAAAAGCACATCAAACTATTAAATTTGATGCGCTTTTTTGAACGATATTTTACAGATTTAGCGTATTAATTATTGTAAATATTATAGAGAAGCTCTCCAAACAAGGTATTACTCCAAGCAAACCAAGAGCGAGAAAACTGTTTTGGATTGTCTTTGTCAAACGATTCGTGCATAAA
>DLYT01000079.1:20018-28875 GCA_003447595.1 Porphyromonadaceae bacterium | reverse complement strand
TCTTTGTTATCGGTCGTATTTGCGCGCATAATAATGCTCATCGGCCAAATAAAACCTAATCCGGTATGCGGACTACCTACCCCTTCGGCAGCAGTACCTTTAAAGAAATAAGGATTGTCACTACTCAAGATAAACTTTCGCGTATTCTGGTAGATCGGATCATTCTGTTTTACGCAACCCAAGTAAGGCAACGCAATAAGACTTGGTACGTTGGCATCATCCATAAGCACTTGTCCGCCGAATCCATCTACTTCAAAAGCATACATCTTACCATACTTCGGATGTTCTACGACTCCGTATTTCTGAACTGCCGCCTCAACCTCATCAGCCAAAGCAGTACATTTGTTTGCCAAAGCCGTATCGTTTCTCAATGTTTTCAACATCTCAGCCATCTGACGCAACGATACAACCGCGAACAAATTAGAAGGGATCAAGAAACCAAATATCGTAGCATCATCAGACGGACGGAACGAAGAAACGATCATACCAACCGGGTTAACCGGACTTCCAACTCCAAAGTTTAATAAAGTATCCGCTTGGCGATCCGTTACGCGCGTAAACTTGTACGGACCTAGATTATCCTTACGCTGTTGTTCTACAAAGGTTTTATAGATCTCGCCCATTGCTTTCTGCCAATTTGCATCAAAAGGAGTCTTGTCACCTGTTGTTTTCCAATAGTTATAGGCCAAGCGTACCGGATAGCAAAGCGAGTCGATCTCCCATTTACGTTCATGCAACTCCGGTTTCATCACCGTGTTATCACTCTCCCATTCGCTACCGGTTGCCTCTAGGTTAAACGCGTTCGCATAAGGATCGATGATGATACTTTCCGTTTGACGGTTGATAACACCGCGCAACATCGACTGCAACTCTTTGTCTTTTGCGGCAAAAGCAACATACGGAAACACCTGTGCCGACGAGTCGCGCAACCACATTGCATGAATATCTCCTGTGATAACAAACGTATCGGGCTTGCCATCCACAACCGTATATTCACAGGTCGTATCTAATGTATTCGGGAAACAGTTTTCAAACATCCAAGCCAACTTCGGATCTTTTATCTTTTTCTTTGTCGCGGCAATCGCCTTTTCGATTGTCTCAGACTTAAAGCAACGTTTATCTACCGGCGGACGACCGGAAACATACTTGTCTGTTACGCCCAACACTTCTGAAATGTGCTCCATGGCATTCACCTTTGAACCGATCAACATCGAAGCAAGGGATCCTGCTCCAACTTGAAAGAATTTTCTTCTGCTCAACATAATCTTAATTTATTGGTTAGTTATTACTCGTTTTCTGTTAGTTCGCTAAATAATTCAATCATACAAGCCGCATCAAGCAACCATGTATATACATCTTCCGATGGCTTTGCCCAATCTTTGCCCGGCAAACCATATTCATTGAGGCTATTTACCCACACATAATCGGCATTATCAGCCATTACCTCAATATAACTAGGATCTTGAGTTGCATTTGCCAAGGCATTCAATCCTCTAAAAAGGATCACATTAAACCAAGGTGATCGGGTGTAAAATTGTTTTTCATCTCCCGTGATCCCTTTCCTTACTTCCGTAAAATGCTTTATAGCACCGGTCGCACACCTTTTTGCGTCGTCAAGATAGCTTTTTTCTTTGGTAACATCATATAATAATACAGCAGCCTGAATCATTTGCCCCGTATTATAGCTATACTTCTCTTTAGCAATAGTACCATCGAGCTTGATGTTATCCCAATACACATAGTCGGAAGGATCCAACAAATGTTTCTTGGTCCAATCATACGTTTCCTTAGCCTGACTCAGATACTTCTTATCTCCGGTAGACTCGTATAGTTTCATACACAACACTGCGGCAGGAGCATTCGAACACGTATGCTTCGACTTTCGCTGTTGTTCACACCAATAGATACCGCCGCCAAGCTCATCCGTCCATCCGCTGTAGATGTAATCGTGCAAGGCAACCGCCTTATCCAGGTAAACCTGCTTCTTGGTCGCTAAATACAAATCACAAAAGTCGATGGCCAACCAGTCGTTATCATCGTAAAAGCGATCACTATCGCCATTGAAACGAGGATACGACTGATAGCAAAAAGGCTCACGTGTTTCATCCCAATACGTCTCGAGTCCGGGAAGTATTTGCTCCTCAAGCATGGCCAGATACACAGTATCACCCGTTTGCTTATAGAGCGACACACATCCGGAAAGCATCCCCGAAAAAGGCCACAAGAAAGAAACCTCTTGATTTCGTTTCTGCGGAGCCCCCTCTGCAAGATACGTTACCGAGTTATCGGGATTCAACGGATACGTCTCCGTATACAAACCGGCATGTCCTTTTGCCGCATATAACCGATGGATGCGTTGAAGCAACGAATCGGCTCTATTTCGATAATCTATTTTTGCCTCACCTTGCGCAAACGTCGCGGTGTGAAAGAAAAGAACAGACGAAAAGAATAAACCCAAGCAAACAATGTGTTTCATAATATTAGATTGTATGAATTAATAAAGCGATTGCAAATACCTTGCAATATTAATCATTCATCTCAATCATAAACATGCACTATTCATGCATTTTATTGTAAAAAATAACCATCGAGGCAGTAAAACAAGTAAATATTTACCTAAAACTAGGTAAAACGAATCCGTATTTACCAAAATATTGCGATTGATGCCCCTTGATCCTAGAAGTAGTTTTGCAGTGTAAAAACAATAACAAATGAAGATTGCATTTTTAACAGGAACTATTCTATCAGGTCTTTTATATGCCCAAAGCGGATTGGCCCAGCAAAAACAATATACCGTAACCGGTAAGATTGTAGATCAAAGCAGCGGAGCACCAATTGACTTTGCCGTGGTTTCGGTTAATGACAATTCACACACCACCCTTACAAACCAAGACGGAAACTTTACATTACAACAAATAAAAACCAACCAATGTACCCTCTCGGTACATCTATTGGGATACTCCGACTACAAGTCGACTTTTACGTTGCAAAACGACACCACATTATTGATCCCGTTGCAACTGCAATCGTTCTACTTAAACGAAGTAGAAGTAATGGGAACAACGAAGTCAAACAACGAGTCTTCGTCGGTAATTGATCGTGTAGCCATGCAATACGTGCAACCGGCAAGCTTAGCAGATTTGGCACAACTATTGCCCGGCCAACTAACAATAGACGGAAACCTGAGTCAGAAGAATGGAATTGCGCTACGCCAAACAGGGTCTGACAACAACTCTACCTTCGGATTGTCTATTATCGCAGATGGCGCGCCCTTGTCAAACAACGCATCCATGCTATCCTTCTCGAATAGTAAAAGCGACACAGACTTAAGCTCTAAACTTACCGTTAATGAAGGGATTGATCTTCGTCAACTATCAACCGACCACATTCAATCGGTAGAGGTTGTTCGCGGTATTGCATCCGTCAAGTATGGCGACCTTACAAACGGAGCCGTTATCACAAAAGCCAAAAGCGGACGCACTCCACTACAGATTCGATTAAAGTTGAATCCGATCAACAAGCTCATCTATGCCGGAAAAGGGTTTAAGCTTCCCGGCAAAGCAGGCAATATACACATCGGAGCCGACGTAACACAAGCCACGCCCGATGTACGCAACAACTTGGAAAAGTTTACCCGTATCAGTTCGCAAGTGAATTACGAGAACCGAATCACCCCATTCGACAAAGAACTCTTATCGCAAGTGAAAGTACTCTTCGTAACCACGGCCGACGGCAAAAAAGACGACGCCGACCTGATGAAACGATACGACACCTACACCAGCAGATACAACCGAATACAAGCATTGACCAACCAGAAACTCAACCTAAATCTGAATTGGATCAACAGCATCGAAGCTACAATCTCGGCAGATTATAGCACCGATATACTCAATCGCAGCAAGCAAGTAACCCTCAACGGCCCTACTCCGGCACCCATCGAAGGCATGCTCGGCGAGCACGAAGGGATATACCTGCCCACCGAATACAGAAGCAACTATAAGACAGAAAACAAACCGTTTTCACTCTTTGCGCAACTTACGGGCACAAGCCTCTTTACAAAAGATGCTACGCAAAACCGACTCCTTTACGGAGTAGAGCATCGTTTCGAAAAGAACCTCGGGCGCGGTTCGATATATGATCCGCTTGCTCCGCCTTACATCAACTCATCCTTTGGAGCAGCCGGTGCGGCACGTAACAGAAACTTAAGCGAAATCCCTGCCATGCAGACTACTTCGTTCTTTGCCGAAAACAGACTACTCACCGAAGTAGGAGAAAATAAGTTCGACCTTACACTCGGTTTGCGCGGAAGCATGTTGCATACTTCTTCCGATTACGCACTATCGGGCAAGATACACGTAGAACCCCGTGCCAATTTATATTGGTCATTACCTTCGTTTGCCATTGCCGGCAAAGACATCGAAGTAGGCATACGTACCGGTTATGGCGAGCAAGTGAAATACCCGGGATTGGAATACATCTATCCCAATGCGATGTACCACGACGGCATCGCATTGAACTACTTCTCGCAAACAGAAGAAAACCGTCTGCTTGTGGTAAACACGCAAAAATACGACCGCACCAATACAATGCTTACAGCTGCCCGCAACCGAATCGGCGAATTGGGACTGCAAGTCAGCGTTGGCGACTTCAAAGTAGCGGGAACACTCTTTCGCGAACAAATGAAAAATGGCTTTGGATATCAAAGCATTTATCAGCCACGTAGCTTTCAGCGATACGGCAACCCAATCACCGAAATCACGCAAAAGCCCACAACCGATCAGTTTGCGTCGTATACCGACACCGTAATGATCAGTCGTTCGGTTCCGGTAAACATTAGCAATACCGTAAAACAAGGCTTTGAATACGATATACAGTTCCCGAAGATTGAAGCACTCTATACAACCGTGCAACTCAACGGAGCCTACTATCACACATCGGGTAGTTACAGCATGCCGATATACGATACGTACTCGATCTTTATCAACAATAAACCCTATTCGTATGTGGGCAAATACGAAGCAACCGACCAGCGCGTAAGTTCACGCTTCAACACCAATTGCTTCTTCAATACGCACATTCCGCGCTTCGGACTCTTCTTCACTACCACCATACAGTGTATTTGGTTCGAACGCACACAAATAAAAGAATACGCGGGAGTTCCCGTTTCTTACTTCGGTAAAGACGGCATAGAACGACCGTTTACAGAAGAATCGGCAGCAGATCCGGAACTTAAATACCTCGTTAAGACATTCTCAAACAGTTATTTCTTACCGAGCAAAAAGCCCGTATCATTTGGTGTAAACCTAAAAGCAACCAAAGAATTGGGCAAGCACCTTCGCTGTTCCTTCTATGTGAACCGCCTGTTCGAATACAGTCCGTCGTATACCGACAACCACCAAGTAACACGAAGAAACAGAACAACCCCTTCGTTCGGAGCAGAGTTAATGATAACATTATAAAAAGAATCATATGAAAAAAAGTACATTTCTGGCGTTACTAATCACGCTATTCTTCAGTGCTTGTTCTAACGACAACGACGAAGCACAGGTCACAACCCTTAAAGTTCAAATCAACTTACCCGACAATTACAGTTGGGCAGACAAAGAAAACTTTGCCGTTGTAGCCACCGGCACATCATCCAATGTAGCCACAAAAGCAACGACAGCTGCCGACGGAACCGCTTCACTCCTTTTGAGCGACGGACTCTACCACATCAGCATCAAAGGCGAAAAGTCGCATCAGGTAGAAGGCATCGACCAAACCGTAGTATTTCAATACGCCAATCAAAACGTGGCAGTAAACGGAAAAGAACAAACCTTGATCGCAACACTCGAAGCCGCACCGCTTTCAAAAAGCTGGGTAATCAAAGAAATCTACTTCTCAGGATCGAAGACACCGTCTAACGGCAACTACTGGCAAGATCAGTACATCGAGCTATACAACAATACCGATCAGGTATTGTATGCAGACGGACTTTGCATCAGCGAATCGGAACATACCACCATCAACCCTGCTACCGCTTGGACAGATCTATTGCCATCACAAGTAGCAGCCGGTACCATCTACGGAATCCCGGGCAACGGAACCGACTATCCCGTACAACCGGGACAGAGCATCGTGCTTGCAAGCAACGGTTCCAATCACACCGTGTTGAACCCAAACTCTCCGGTAGATCTTACAAAAGCACACTTCGAATGGTATGACGAGCATGCACTGGATGTAGATGTTCCCGAGGTGCCAAACCTTATCAAACACTACAGCTACTCGTTGAGCGTATGGATCCTTCACAACCGCGGCTACCGCTCGTACTTTATCTTTAAGCCCGACACCGACATGCCTGCTTTCCTTGAAAAGAACAAAGTAGAAACAACCAATGCGGCAGGTAAAGTAGTATACCGCTACGCGATTCCGGCAAACGTGATTCTCGACGCAGTAGAGTTGAGTCAGCACAACGCACTGAATCAGAAAGCACTTCCTGCTGCAATCGATGCCGGATATACCTATTGCGACAATGCCAACAGCGGACTCGTAGTGCGTCGTAAAGTGCTTCGCACCGAAGGCAATCGCACCATCCTTCAAGATACAAACAACTCAAAAGAAGACTTCTTGCCTAATCAGGTTCCGTCTCCTTTTGTTATTCCACAGTAATCCTTTTCCATGAGATATTCAGCTATCCTTGTTTCGGTTCAGCTTCTGTTGTGCGCATCTGCCAGTGCGCGCGACAGGGGCGAACTGTTACAGTATTCCCACCCGCTATTCACCCTGCAATACGGACAAAACAATACGGTGTCTACATTATCGACCCTGCCTTTTCCCGTAGCCGGAGAAGCAATCGTTGCGTTTGATTACGCAGAAGACAAGACCCGGTTGTCGTATGAAGGTGATAAGCAAACACGCTACGGCTTCCATACAAATGGCTTTAGTGCCGCCAACGACAAGTCGATCATGCGAGGAAGCGCATCCTATCACCGCGCCTCGCGCCAAAACACAAAATGGAGCAACGTGGTAGATGTGCCGATGCTGTATCCCTATCTCGTAGCCGATTCGATCGGAGGTACGTATCACAGCGAAACGTATCAGCTATCGGGAGGATGGGCAACCAAGCGGAATGCCTTTACATTCGGGGCAGATTTACGTTACGAAGGAAGCGTGCATTACCGAAAGAGTGATCCCCGCCCGCGCAATACGGTTTCGGAGTTCACCATTCGTCCGTCGGTACTTTTCAAACACCGAACGCTCGGTTTCGCGGCCGACTTAGGCTACACTTCTTACAAGCAAGACGTGCGCATCAAGGTAGAAGAATCGGGACGTACCGATTTGTTTTACCAAACTCTCGGCATGGGATTATACGATCATGCCTTTTCGAGAAAGGCAAACACCTTTAGCAGTTATTACAACGGTCATGTGATGGATGCCCGCTTGCAACTGTTCGATTTGAGCAACCATCAATACGGAGTCTCGCTTGCCTTTGAACATACCAACATGGATAACGAGCAAGACGGCGGTGTGCGCATTCCATATTTTACGCGCAACAATACCTTCTCGGCCGATGGATACTACCTCTTCAAATTAGCAAAAGGAGTATCACTAGCGGTAAACCCGTCGTTTGCTTTTTCGCAACGCAGCGGATACGAACGCATCTACGAACAACTAAAACCCGAGGGCAGCGACATCACCACTTGGCGCGAACTCAGTGTAGGCAAAAAGCATACGATGAACAGCTACAACGGTAGTGTAAACGCGCTTCTTTCGATTGCGCGCGGCAACAACAACTACTGGGTGCAACTGCATGCCGCCTCATCGGGAACAAAAGAAACGTACCTGCATCCGCGCTATACACGCAACTTCGATGCTTTGCAAAGCGGACTAAAAACCGGACTCTTGCGCCGCATGCGATCAAATTGGCTTCGCCTCGAAATGGAAGCGTCCTATACGATTCGCAACAGTAACCTCGAGGCCATCGCTTCCGAAGATGTATTGCTCGGTGCGATGGTGCAGGAGAATCACCGAATCCTTTCGGCCGACTTTTTCCACCTCGGTGCCAACGCTTCGTTTGCTCACCCTGCGGGTAGCTTCATGCTACAATACAAAGCTGCCGCCTCGGTGATTAAGGCGCAACAGCAACAGGCAACTCCGGCCGTGACCAGCACTATTTCATTTATCTTTTAATATCCTTATCAATGGAAAATATAATTGAATGCAAAAATCTGACCCACTACTACGGGAAACGATTAATCTATAAAGACCTCAGTTTTAACGTGCCGAAAGGACGCATCCTTGGTCTGCTCGGAAAGAACGGAACAGGCAAAACAACCACTATTAATATATTGAGTGGTTTCTTGAAACCGCGCGAAGGCAATTGCTACATCTTCGGCGAAGATATCCAAACCATGCAACCGGCGCTGCGACAAAACATTGGTTTGCTCATCGAAGGTCACGTGCAATATACCTTTATGAATATAGAAGAGATCGAGCGATACTATGCCGCGTTTTATCCCAATTGGAATCGCACGGCTTACTACGAACTGATGTCGAAACTGAAGATCGCGCCGAAACAAAAGATTTCGCGCATGTCGTGCGGACAGCGTTCGCAGGTTGCGCTCGGACTCATCCTTGCGCAGAATCCCGAACTACTGGTGCTCGACGACTTTTCATTGGGACTAGACCCCGGGTATCGCCGCTTGTTTATCGAATACTTGTACGACTTTGCCAAGTCGGAAGGCAAGACCATCTTCCTCACTTCTCACATCATTCAGGATATGGAACGCCTTGTAGACGATTGCATCATTATGGACTACGGAAAGATTCTTACCCAACAACCCGTGGCCGACCTGATGAACAACTTCAAGCGATACAC
>DLYT01000079.1:16028-19747 GCA_003447595.1 Porphyromonadaceae bacterium | reverse complement strand
CAACTCGAGTTTTATTCCTTTGCCGACCAGCGAGAAGTAACCGAAATGCTTGCGTCGATGCAACTTCCGGCACAGCAGTTCAACTGCGAAACAATGAATCTCGAAGATATCTTTATCGGTCTCACCGGCAAATATTAATACGACCCCGATCATGAATAAAGCAATACTTTTAAAAGAGTGGATTAAGATCCGCATCATCTTGCTCGTAGCCCTTGTGGCTTCGTTTTCGGCAACCATCTATGCGTTGCTCAAAATAAACAGAGTCGTTTCTTTCAAAGGCGGCTTCCATTTGTGGGAAATCATCCTTACGCGCGACGTGGTCTTTATCGAAGTACTTAAGTACATCCCCCTACTGCTCGGCGTGATGTTTGCCGTGGCGCAATTCGTACCCGAGATGACGCAAAAGCGACTAAAGCTTACGTTGCACCTGCCCTATTCGCACACGCGTATGATCGCGATGATGTTGCTCTCGGGTATTTCCATGTTGATCCTTATCGACTTGGCAAACGTGGGTCTCATGTATGTGTATCTCAACTCGGTACTTCCGGCAGAGCTTCTTCACCGCGTACTGATTACCTCCGTGCCTTGGTACATGGGCGGCATTGCGGCCTACGCCGTTGTTGCTTGGATTTGTCTCGAACCTACACGCGGCAGAAAAGTATCGGCTCTCTTTGTGGGTCTCGGCGTGGTTTACCTATTCTTCGCTTCAGACTACCCGCAAGCCTACGACAACATACTGGGAATACTGCTGCTCGTTATAGTAGCCCTGTTTTTCTTTGCCCAGCTCTCCGTAGCGAGGTTCAAAGCAGGGTGTCAGGATTAAAGCTATCGCTTTTTCTTTGTCCTATAGTCAGACCGGCTTTTACTTTCTTTCTCCAGGAAAAGAAAGTAAACAAAGAATCCCGTCGCTTGCATTACGCCGCTAAAAAGTGTTCCTCTACGGGCGGCAAGAGGCAGACCGCTTCGCTAAAGCCTCTTACCGTATCCCTTCGAGGTGCCACTTTTCTTAACGCTTTGTAATGCTATGCGAAACTCAAATCCACAATCGAACGTACTTAATTTGCCAGACACCGTACTAAAATGGCACTAGGCTTATTCGCCTAGCAACAGAAAGTTTCGATGCCGTATTCTATTTGCGATGCCAACACTACACTAGGCTTATTCGCCCGGCAACAGTAAGTGTCGATGCCGTTTACCATTCACAATATCAATATAATTGGAGAGTGGGGTCTGAAGGTCTTGTCCGGCATTTAGCGGAGGGGCGTAAACGGAGCAAGGGCGAAGGCGAAACGGAAAAAGCCGTTCAAACGAAGGCGCAGCCGAGAGCGTTCTTTTTCCGTCGCCGAAAGCACGAAGCGAAGTAGCCCCGTAGCGGTAGCCGGCAGCTTTTCTTTTTGGTTCTTTTTACTTTTCGCTGCCGAAAAGAAAAAGAACAAGTAATAATCTTTTAAAGTCTTTTCGATTCCCGAAAAGACGACAACACCCAACCCCTATGAACACAAAATACATTCACTACACATTAATCATAGTAGCAACACTACTCCTTTCATGGTTCATGCCATGGCTTTGCGGTTACCTCTTTGACAAACCGCAGAAATACCCGTTTGCCATGTACAGCTCCGTGGTAGACGACTTTGCGTATACCGACTTTGAAAACGGCAACATTGTATACAAAGACCGCAGCGACAACCGTTACACGCAGAAACAATACGACAGCATCTTGCCGTTTTTCTACTACCGCCAGTTGATCGCCGACAACAGACTGCCGGCTACGGTCAAAGGCAAAGCAATCACGACAGGCACTATCCAGCGTGAAAACTTTGTATTCAGACATTCTCCGGCCGACGTAAACAAAACCGGCGTAGACCTGTATCCTTTGCTCGAGTCGCGTTCGGGCCGTGTAGACTTGAAGATGCCGGAAGATTATTTTCGCATTACCGACAAAATCTACTTTGTGAATGCCGAAACCAATCGCCTCGACAACGAGAAAAGCGAATTGTATACCGAGGCTTTGCGCAAGAAAGATTTTAGTTTTCCGGCAAAGGGCATCTTCGGAAACCCGACTACTAAGAAGGATTACGACGAAGGTTACTTTGTGATCGACAACAACGACAAACTATTCCACTTGAAGATGGTGTGCAGTCGCCCGTTTGTACGTCCGGTATCGCTCAACAACATCGTACCTACGCAACTTTACGTAACAGAGTTTCGCAACAAACAATCGTTTGCCTTTATGTGTACCGACGAGAACGATTTTTACATGCTAGCCGCTCCGTCGTACGAATTGGTAAAGCTTCCGTTCAAGTTTGACCCTACACAAGAGGGACTTTCCATCATTGGCGACATGCTAAGTTGGACGATTCAGAAAAGCAACGAAAGCGGTGTTGAATACCTTGCGCTCGATGCCGACTCGAAGCAATTGCTTACTTCATTTACATTCGATGTAAACGACTCGGCCGTTGATCAGGTAGTTCGATTTATTTTTCCGTTCCAAATCTCGATGACATCGGGCATTGACAAATGGGCGGCACCACGTATCGAGTACATCTCTTACTACGCGTTACTAGCCAACTTGTTGTTTGCCGCTGCTTATGCCTACATCCACCGAGGCAACAAGCGTCGCGAATTGATCCCGGCACTGTTGTTTATCCTCGTTACCGGTATCTTTGGTTTCATCGCGCTATATACCTTTAAGACCAAGCCCGAGCAAGCATAAAGCAACCTCTCGACACATTATAAGGAAAGCTCTTTCCCGCATCGCCGATGGATGTAGGAAAGAGCTTTCGTTTTTGAAAGACGTGTACAATAAGTTCTGTTTAAGGGAGAGCTTTTGTGCCTTGCTGTAACGACCGAAAAAGCTACAAACGGGACTGTTTTAGGGTATTTAGTGGTGTTTTTTGCGCTAGATTGTGGAAAATGCTTGGTTTTCACGTTTCAGAAAAAGCCGATTTTAGGTGTCGCGAATGCTGATTTCACCTCAAAACCAGGCATGATTCGTGCAAAAACCTTGTTTGGTTCTTAAAAAAAGCTCGTTTACTTCTCAAAAGAACCTCTTTTGGTTCTTTCAAAGACCTTTTTAGGTTTTCGTGGAGATCATTTTATGTTTTCGTGAAGACTTTTTTCACTCACCGTGAAGAGTGTTTCACGTTATAACGAAGACTATTCGCACTCTTCGTTATGAATGCAAATAGTCTTCGAGGAAAACTTTTTGCGTTTTCGAGGAGATGTTGCGCTGTTGTTTCCACGAGCTTGCATCCACTGCCCCATCCCACTGCCGGGTATGCACGGAGACCACTCAGCGGGAGTTGAGCCGCGACACGTTGATACCACTTCTACCTGATTGCGATCATATTGCCGGCTGGCGCAAATGTCTTCAGTAACGAATTAAACAACGCGTTACAGATCGTTTCGTTTTCACGACAATGTGGTAGATTTTCTTTTGTCGGGATTCTGCGCAATCGGGATAAAAGCGCCTGTGCTTGCTCAAAAGGATGCTTCATCGTCGTTTTATAAAAGAATACAATAAGACTCCCGACCGAAAGTAAGAAAGGCTGCCTCCCGTTTGTTTTCGGGAAACAGCCTTCGTCTTTAATACAAATCTAAGCCCAACTAATAGATCAAAGTCGTACCAATTAATCGACTTGATATGAAGTTCCGTTTATGTGATAAAATGAAAGGTATTCTTTGCCTTCTTTTTCTTTGCGCTCGGCAATGCGTTT
>DLYT01000079.1:4945-15779 GCA_003447595.1 Porphyromonadaceae bacterium | reverse complement strand
TTTTGCTCCGACGAACATCCGGCTTCGCTTGTGCCGTGTTTCTCCTCTGCCTGATTGGCAACTTGCGCTTCCCAACGTTGCAAATATGCCTCGTCGATTCGCTCTTCTACTAAAGTCCCTTTTACGCGAACGATGTTGTTTAGCGTCTCGGGGCCAAACTTTCCAATTTCTTTTCCTGCTTCGATGCGAATGGTACGCGTGTCGTCGCTTCCCATTAGAAATATCTTGCGACCGCCATGCTTACAAATGTGGGTACAAACACCCTCTACTTCGATCTCCTCTCCTAGTATGTTCGAAGCTTTTCCCAATACGTCGTCTACTTGAAGTACCGTTATCGCGGCAACCTCTGTTTGCGGAGTTTGCTCTTTCGATCCGTTAGTATTGCAAGAAGAGAAAGCCATCACCGACGACAGCAGCAGGCATCCCATTAGGGATTGGTTTACGAATTGTTTCATAGCTCTTTGTTTAATTATACCGCAAAGTAACGAGAAAAGGAAACGCGCATAAATACCTACATGTTATGAATTTTCATTTACGAATGCCAATATTTAGGTATATTAAAATCTTGCATGGTAATCAATTCGTATGTAACTTGCCGTATCTATCAAATTTAGCTAACTAGAACATCATTGAAAATGAAAAAGAATTTTGCGTGGACCATGCTATTGGCATCCATGCTTCCTTTCGGAAACACAGCCCTGGCACAGGAATGTCCTCAAACAAAAGACCTGCGTATCGTATCGTACAACGTGCGCAACGGAATCGGAATCGACGATAAAAAAGATTTTGACCGCACGGCAAATGTGATTGCCAACAGCATGGCCGACGTAGTTGCCATACAGGAACTCGACAGCGTGACGGGACGTAGCGGAAACCGCTATGTATTGAAAGAACTTGCCAACCGTGCATTGTATCATTATACCTATGCGCCGGCAATCAGTTACGACGGCGGAAAGTATGGCATCGGCATCATGTCGAAACAGAAACCTATCGCTACGCGCTACATTGCGCTACCGGGACGTGAAGAGGCGCGCGTTGCGTTGATTACGGAGTTTCCCGACTACGTGTTTTGTTGCACACACCTTTCGCTTACGCCCGAAGATCAGTTGCTTTCGGTTCCTCTCATTACCGAAGCGCTAAAGCAGTACAGCAAGCCGGTGTTTCTGGCTGGCGACTTAAATGCCGCCCCCGACTCGGAGACGATGAAGAAGTTTGCAGACTCTTTCAATGTCTTGAGCAATACGAAGCAAGGAACTTATCCGGCCAACGAACCGAAAGATTGCATCGACTATATCCTTGCATTGAAGAGCACGACCGATTGCAGCGTTTTGCGCAATGGTGTGGTAAATGCGCCGGTAGAATCGGATCACCGTCCGCTCTTTGCCGATGTGAAGTTGAAGAGTGATAAGCAATGTATTTTCCGCACGCAACCTTACTTGCAAAACCCAACCGACAACGGCATCTCGGTAACGTGGCTTACCAATGTGCCTACACACAGTTGGGTGGAGTACGGAACCAACCCTTCTCAGCTCGCAAAGGCGGAAACGATTGTAAACGGACAAGTGATCTCGAACAATACGATTCATAAGATCCGTCTCGAAAATCTGCAACCGAATACGACTTACTATTATAAGGTGTGCTCCAAAGAGATTACAGTATACAGTGCGTATCACAAGGAGTTTGGCGAAACAGCAGAGACCGAAGTGAAGTCGTTTACGACACCTCCGGCCGCGGGCGAAGGATTCACCGCTATTGTATTTAACGACCTGCACCAACGCACGCAGGTATTTGATGCGCTCTACAAACAAGTAAAGGATATCGACTATGATTTAGTCATGTTTAATGGCGACTGTATTGATGATCCGGCCAACGAAGACCAGGCCGTGGCAACGATGTCTTACATCAACAGCCGTGTAGGCGCGGATAAAACGCCTGTATACTATACGCGCGGAAATCACGAGATTCGCAATGCGTACTCGATGGATCTGCCGAAATTGTTTGACTATACCGACGGCAAAACCTACGGAGCTTTCAGTTGGGGCGATGTGCGCATCGTATTGCTCGACTGCGGCGAAGACAAACCGGACGACCACTGGGTGTATTACAACCTCAACAACTTCGACGCTTTGCGCAAGGAACAACTCGAATTTCTGAAAGCGGAAATGGGAACGAAGGCTTTCAAAAAGGCGAAGAAACGTGTGTTGATGCACCATATCCCAATCTACGTAGAAACTGATAAGTATAATCCATGCCGCGATCTTTGGCAGCCGGTATTGGCGAAGGCTCCTTTCGACTTGGCGGTAAATGCACATACGCATCGCTTTCAGTATGCTGAGAAGGGCGCCGATCAAAATGGGTTTCCTGTCGTAATTGGCGGAGGTAATACCGTCGAGTCGGCTACGGTTATGGTGCTTCAATACAAGAATAACAAGCTTTCGCTAAAGGTACTCAACGCAAATGGCGATGTGCTAAAGGAGACGTTATTATAATCAACCGAAAACTATACCATGAATCAAACTGAAAATGCTCCGCGCAGAATCGAATCGGTCGATGCACTGCGCGGCTTTGCCGTTATGGCAATTATGTTTTTACACAACATCGAACACTTCAACTTTTATGTGTTTCCCGAGAACGACCCTACGTGGCTTACCCGTATCAACACGGGTGTTTGGGATACGTTGTTTTTCTTATTTGCCGGAAAGGCTTACGCGATCTTTGCGTTGCTCTTCGGTTTTAGTTTCTACATTCAAAACAAGGGACAGGAAGAGAGAGGAAACGATTTCAGGGGCCGCTTTGCCTGGCGTTTGATATTGCTGCTTGGCTTTGGATTCCTCAATGCGGTTTTCTTTCCGGGCGACGTGCTGGTATTGTATGCCATTGTCGGTTTTTCGCTGATCCCTGTGTGTAAGTGGAGCAACAAGCAACTACTGGCACTTGCTATCGTGTTTATGCTTCAGCCTGTTGAATGGGGCAAAGTGATCTATGCCATGCAACATCCCGATTGGGGCGGTGCTGCTTCGCGCGCGTCGTATTACTTCAAACAGGTATATCCTGCCTTGTATGGGGATTCGTTTATCGAGACGGTGAAGGCAAACTTTTACGACGGACAGATGGCAAGTATTACGTGGGGATGGGAAAATGGTCGCTTCTTTCAGACATCGGCTTTGTTTATGCTCGGTCTGCTCATTGGAAGAAAGTCGCTATTTAAAATCAACGAAGAGAGTCGTCGCTTTTGGGTAAAAGCATTGATCGTAGCTGCCGTGGTGGTGTATCCGCTTTACTGGTTCAAGGACAATACGGCACTGTTTGCCGAAGGGGCTGCACAACTAAAAGCGCTGAATGTAATTGCGCTTTCTTGGCGCAACTTTGCTTCGATGGTAATCTTGGTATCGCTCTTTATGCTTGCATTCTCGTACGCAAAGACGCGCAATGCCTTGGAGGTGTTTGTTCCTTACGGGAAAATGAGTTTGACCAACTACATTACGCAGTCGATCGTGGGCTCGGTGATTTATTACGGATACGGCTTTGCGATGTATCAGCACTTGGGTATCACGCTCAGTTTTCTTACGGGTGTGGTTTTGTTTATCGCCCAATTGCAATGGTGTAAGTGGTGGCTGGCCCGATACAAACAAGGGCCGCTAGAATACGTTTGGAAGAAGGCAACCTGGATGAAGTTTGGCAAGGAAGAAACACAAACTTCCAATATCTAACGAGCTTTGATGCTATAGAAAAAGGATTCGCTCCATATACCTTCTTGCTTGAAGCGTATAAGAGCGAATCCTTTTTGTATGGTGTAAATCGGAAAAGGGTGATTATGCAGCAGCCCTTTTGCCGATTTGTATATGTACGAGTGGAAATTATCCGTTCATCGATGCAAGGAACTCTGCGTTATCAAAGGTCTTTTGCATGTGATTCTTTACAAATTCCATAGCTTCGATTGAGTTCATATCTGATAGATACTTACGCAATACCCACATACGGTTTAGTGTAGCCGGATCTTGAAGTAGGTCGTCACGACGTGTACTAGATGCAGTGATGTCAACCGCAGGATAGATACGTTTGTTTGCAAGTTTTCTATCCAATTGAAGTTCCATGTTACCTGTTCCTTTGAACTCTTCAAAGATAACTTCATCCATTTTCGAACCTGTTTCGATCAATGCAGTCGCAAGGATTGTAAGGCTTCCTCCGTTTTCGATGTTACGTGCGGCACCGAAGAAACGTTTTGGTTTTTGTAGTGCGTTTGCGTCTACACCACCCGAAAGCACTTTACCAGATGCAGGCTGAACGGTATTGTATGCACGAGCCAAACGTGTGATTGAGTCAAGAAGGATTACTACATCGTGACCGCACTCTACCATGCGTTTTGCTTTGTTCAATACGATATCTGCTACTTTTACGTGGCGTTCTGCCGGCTCATCAAATGTAGAAGCGATTACTTCTGCATCTACACTGCGCGCCATGTCTGTTACCTCTTCAGGACGTTCATCGATCAAAAGAACGATCATGTACACTTCAGGATGGTTTGCCGAAATAGCGTTTGCGATATCTTTCAACAATACTGTTTTACCAGTCTTTGGAGGTGCTACGATAAGACCACGTTGTCCTTTACCGATTGGAGAGAATAGATCTACTACACGTACGGCTAGGTTATCGTATACTTTGTTGGTACGTCTGCCCGAAAGGTTGAAACGTTCGTCCGGGAACAATGGAGTAAGGTGATCGAAAGGAATTCTGTCTCTTACTTCTTCTGGTGTGCGACCATTGATACGGTCTACTTTTACCAGTGGAAAGTATTTTTCGCCTTCTTTCGGAGGACGAATTGGACCTTCAACTGTATCACCTGTTTTCAAACCGAATAGTTTGATTTGCGATTGTGATACATAGATATCGTCCGGAGAAGTAAGGTAGTTGTAGTCTGAAGAACGTAGGAATCCGTAACCGTCTTGCATGATCTCTAATACACCCATTCCTGTAAGAATGCCTTCGAATTCGAAAGGTTTCTCCGGAGCTTGTTTTTCTTGAACCGGTTGTTGGTGTGAATAGGATTGCTCGCGTTGTTGATTTTGAGGTTGCGCTTGCTGAACAGGTTGTGGCTGATTGTTCGCGTTGTTCTGATTGTTGCTATTGCTGTTGTTTTGATTGTTGTTGCGCTGACCGAATTGCTGTCTGTTTTGATTGTGAAAACCTTGACCAGACTTGCCTTGATTGTTGCCACGATTTGAAGATGTAAAAGGAAGTACTTGATCGAGTACTGAGCTTGTTTTTGCGCCACCGTGTCTGAAAACTAATCGCTTGCCTTCTTCTTGCACTACTGCTTTTGGTTCTGATTCAGCTTTTTCTGCTGCTTCGGTAGAAGGTGTTGCTTCTTGTGTTTCTGTTACAGGTGATGCTTCTGCGGCAGGTGTTGCCTCTTTTGACTCTTGCTCAACTTCTGGTTGTGCTGCCGGTTGTACTTTCTTGATAACTTTAGGTTGTGAAGTTGGTTTTTCCACCGGAGCTTTCTCTTCTTGTTGTGGTTCCTCCTTTGCTACTTCAGTTTCTTTTTCAGCTTTCGAACGTTTCTTCTTTTCGGGTGCTGCAGGTTGTGCTTCCGCGACCTTCTCAGAGTCTGTTTCTTCAGCTTTCACTGTTGTAATTTGTTTTTTAGGTCTTCCACGAGTTGGTTTCTCTGCTTTTTCTGGTTTAGCAGTTTCTTTCTCAACTTGCTTTTCGGCAAGATTTACAGCTTGCTCGTCAAGAATTTTATAAACAAGTTCCTCCTTTTTCAGTGAATCATATTTTTTGATTCCCAATTCCTTCGCTATTGACTTTAGCTCGGTAAGGAGTTTTTCATTAAGTTCTAGGATGTTGTATCTTTGCATGTTTTGTGCTGAAATATAATAACACATACAGCACTTCCTTTCTAAAAGAAAGGCGTATGTATAATGTTCTTCTGAATTTATATAATCTAAATAAAAACCGGATATAATTTCGACGAGAATTGTCGAACCATCTGCGGAGAAATAATTTATCTGCGCAAACATAAGAAACTATCCGCTTCCTACCAACTAATTAGTGAAAAAAAACTTCACTTTTAAAATCTTTTTTGTACTATCGGTCACTCTTACTCTATTATCAGAGCGTTCGCCAATAATCCAAACGATATCACCGGCACTACAAAGCAACCAAGTTGCTTCTTTCTGTTCTAGAGAAAACTTGCGATCATTGAAATAATCACTAATTTTCTTGGCTCCTTTCATACCAAAAGGGTAAAAACGATCACCCCGGTTCCAGCGTCTCAATTGAAGAGGAAGTGCAATCTTATCAAGATCAAAATATGCAACAGATTTATCTCTTTCAAAATTAAAACCTGAAAGATCTGAGATCACCTCAAAAGACAGTCGAATTGGATGCGTAGTTTGCGAAGGCACATCATTTATATAATACTGTTCGTTCTCTTCATCGGGTAATGGTGTTACAATTAATGTTTCTCTGTCTTTTATTACTCTGTGCGTTTTGGATAAAAAGAATTTCCCGGATATTGCATTCAGCGAATGATAAATATCGGCTACCTGATTTTCATTGAATCCATAATCGGAAAGTAATTCAAACAAGAAGGCTTTTGGCGACGGAAGCTCAAGCAGTGACGCAATATTGACCTTATTATCGATAAAAAGCTGTTGCTTTTGCTCTTGAATAGCATTGGTATAAACTTTCTCGGCCTGATCGAGATAAAGAGACGTTTTGTTAATGGAGTCGAGTACAGATGGATTTATTTTACTCAATAACGGAATTACATTTAAACGTATAAAGTTACGTGTGTATTCATCCTCAAGATTTGTACTATCCGTTACGTAATCAAGATGTGAGTGATCTAAATAATCCAGGATTTCTGAACGAGAGACACATAAAAAAGGACGTACTACCGTACCATTGACAGGCTTAATTCCTGATAACCCCCGAATACCCGTTCCACGAATCAGGTTTAATAATACTGTTTCTGCATTATCGTCTTTGTGATGAGCAACGACAATTGCTTGTGCAGCATGTTTATTTCGGAGCTGTTCAAACCATTGGTATCGCAATTCGCGAGCAGCCATTTCGATTGACAAACTATTAACTGCGGCATATTGTTCAGTAGCAAAATCAATCTTTTCAAGTTTTAAGTTATATTTAGAAGCAAAACTCTCTACAAAGTGTTCGTCACGAATTGATTCTGAGCCTCTCAAATGGAAATTACAATGTGCTAGAATGCACTCGTAGCCGAGGTTATGCAATGCATTTACTAAAGCAACAGAGTCGGCACCACCACTTACACCTATAATTACAGACGTTTCTTTATTTATCAGATTATTTTCTTCAATAAAACAAGCAACCTTATATTCTAATTGGGATGTAAGACCTTTGCTTACTTTCATATGCTTACTATTCTTTAGTGGGGAAGTTCGTTGTTCTGAGAAAGAACAAAGGAAATTCGGACATGCTATTCTTTAATAATCCCGATGGCTTAAAGAGATATACCATCTATTTAATAACATGTCCGAAATCTAAATTATATTATTGTTCCAAATATTCAAACAATGTAGCTACTGCTCCTAAGCATGCTGCTTTATTTCCTAAAGCGGCTCTTACAATTTTTGTATTCTCTCTACAATCAGGCATTGCAAAGTCATTTACATAGTCGCTAAGCTCCTTGATGTAAAAATCTCCGGATTCGGCAATTCCTCCTCCTACCACAACGGCTTGCGGACTAAAGATATTTACAAATGCGGCAAGACCTCGACCTAGATAATACCAGTGCTCGTGCATTGTTTCTTTTGCGATATCGTCTCCTTCCAGATATTGGTTTACGATATGTTCTCCGGTGATTTCGCCGTCGATCGTTACAGAGTATTTGTCTAAGTTGTCTTTATAGATATCAATCAACGCAGACGTAGAAGCATATACCTCTAGACATCCTTCTGCACCACAAGTACAAGGCTTACCTCCCAACATTAATGGAATATGACCTAACTCGGTACCTCTGTTGCGGTAGCCGCCATACATGGCTCCGTTGATCAATAAAGCTCCACCAATACCAGTTCCTACAGTAATAAAAACTACATCCGTTAATCCTTTAGCTGCACCATATACAACCTCTCCTTTTGCCATTAATGTAGCATCATTACCTACAACGACAGGAAGATTTGTATGTTCTTCTATATATTCTTTCAAGTGAATATCAATCCAGCCTTTAATATTGTCGGCGCCTCCAAGCACTACACCTGCGACTTCATCTACAAGTCCCGGTGTTCCAATACCAATACCGCTTATCTTTAATTGATGCTCCTCTGCATATTTTTGGCATTCACTACATGCTTCCAAAATCTGCGTCATAACATCTTGTGCTGTTTTGTCGGCGAATGAAGGAAGTTTGCCGTGAAATAAAAACTCGGAAGTCTCTTTACAAACTAATGCATATTTTATATAGGTACCACCTACATCTATTCCAATTGCATACTTCATAACAGTAATTTTCTGATCAATTATTTAGAATATTAGTATTTGTTTAAAACAGATGCCAAGATAAACAAAAGCATGGACTGAACCTAATATCAAGGTAATTTGTTTGTAAGAAAATAAATTTCGTTCAGAATTTATGATAAACACTAACAATGATCACTTATAAACAATGCACATAATAACAATCATATAAACTACTATTATGAGTAATTTTAAAATTAGCGGCTCTCCTTCGAGAGGATTATGGGGCGCAACACTGGGATTCTTTTTCGGTATGGCCGCAGTTTCTTTGTTTGGACCTTCGGCTGCCCGATTCAAAGAATCAATGGATCTTGATCCTGCAATGATGGGAATTCTAGTTGCGATACCGTCATTATCTGGCTCTTTATTACGTATTCCTTTTGGTGCATGGGTAGATACAACCGGAGGAAAAAAGCCTTTTGTCATATTAATGATTCTTTCTTTAATTGGTATCCTCGGGCTCACTTGGTTACTTAACACGCACTACCCTTCAGACATGCAAGGCTTTTATCCGCTTGTTCTACTATTCGGATTATTAAGCGGTTGTGGTGTTGCTACATTCTCGGTTGGTATCGGCCAAACTTCTTATTGGTATCCTCAGAAAAAGCAAGGAATGGCATTAGGCATGTATGGAGGAGTAGGTACAATTGCTCCGGGTTTATTCGCGATGCTCATTCCGATCTACATTACTCACTTTGGTTTTGTATCTTCATATACCGCTTGGTCTGTATTCCTTCTCATTGGAACGGTTCTTTATATCTGGATGGGGAAAAACGCTCCTTACTTCCAATATAAGAAAAATGGCATGTCGGATGCCGACAGCATTGCTGCTGCTAAGCAAAGCGGAGAAGAGCTTTTCCCTAAAGGTAGTATAAAGCAAAGTCTTATCGATTCTGCTAAAATTCCGGCTACATGGGTTCTTACCGCTTTGTATTTTGCGAGTTTCGGTGGATTCTTAGCGCTAACCGAATGGTACCCTAGTTTCTGGGAGCAATTTTATGGCCTCAAACCGATACACGCAGGACTCTTTACAGCTACGTTCTCTATATTATCTGCTGTAGTTAGAGTTCTTGCGGGTCCGCTTTCTGATAAAATAGGCGGAGGAAAACTTTGTATGTTTGCTATGCTTCTATTGCTAGTATCAGCTTTTGGCATGGGATTATCGAGCAACTTTGCGATGTCTTTGATCTTTACAATCCTGATTGCTGTTGCAATGGGTGTGAATGATACTGCCGTATTCCAACTAGTACCATATTATATACCAAAGGCCGTAGGTGGAGCTTCCGGATGGATTGGCGGTATTGGTGCATTTGGTGGATTTGTTATCCCTCCTATTATGGGATACATTGCAGGCAAGTATGGCAAAATGGGATACGCTTGGGGCTTTGAGGTATTCGTACTGCTTGCGCTAATCAATATGGCTATTTTATATTTTGCTCTGATGAAAAAGAAAAAAGCAGCAGTAGAAAATAAATAAGAATAGCATTCTATTATTTGGCAAATACTCTTTTCTGTTTCACTTTTATGATATGAATAGAAACAAGAGATCTTTTTCTTCTTGTATATTTGTATCAAACAAAAAGTCTGAATCATGAAAAGAGTATTTTTTTTATCCCTAATCCCTGCTCTAGCTTTGACCTCTTGTGTAAGCAAAAAGCAATATCAGTTATCTGAGGCACTTCGCGGCGAAGCAATGCGAAACATTGAAAACCTTCAACAAGAATTAAGCAGTGCTCGCAGCGACAATAAGATGCTAAAAAACAGAGTTGCCCAACTTGTTAAAGACACCGCGCAACTAGGCAGAAGCATCAGACACTATCAAGAATTAATGAATTCGAATCTTAGCCAACAAGAAAGCTTGGATGCGTCGCTCCGCCAAAAGCGCCTTGAACTCGACGAAAGGGAACGTCTGATCAACGAACTACAAGGTATTATCAATGCCCAAAACGAACGAGTTGCTCAAATTCTAAATAGTGTACAAGACGCACTGCTTGGCTTCGGCAGTGAAGAGCTTACCGTTACGCAAAAAGATGGCAAAGTCTATGTTGCAATGTCTGATAAGCTTTTATTTCAATCGGGCAGTGCCAAATTAGACAAAAGAGGCAAAGAGGCTCTGGAAAAGCTTGCTGAGGTTTTAAACTCTCAAAATGATATTGACGTATATATTGAAGGCCATACGGATTCTAAGCCAATTAATACTGCCCAGTTCAAAGATAATTGGGATCTAAGTGTAATAAGAGCCACTTCTGTAGTACGAATATTAACGCAAGAATATGGGGTAAATCCATTAAAAGTTGTGCCATCGGGAAGGGGTGAATTTATGCCTGTCGAT
>DLYT01000079.1:0-4639 GCA_003447595.1 Porphyromonadaceae bacterium | reverse complement strand
TGATTTGAGCTTTTTGTCTTTTATTACACCACCAACGCCTATCAATATAGTCCATTCCAAAAGAAATACATTAATATATCCACTATTTTAAAAAAGTCTACTATTTGACACTTTAACACCACAAGACTATATTATTGCTTAATTTAACATTAACAGAGCAGCCACCAAATATCTTTTTCAGTCATTTTACAATCATATTAACTATTTTAAACTGCATTATTTAACGTTATTTTTATTGTATATTGATAGATTATGAATATGTTTGCGTCATAAATCTGATAATAAATACAAACGCTCAAGACAAGAATATTTCCATTAACAAATAGTCTTATCAGAGAATTAAGATAATATAGTTTAATTTTTATATTATACCATTTAAAGAACATGAGCAATAATCGTTTCTTTTCTTTCCAAGAGCAAAACGCCAACGGAGAGACTTATTTTAAGAAATTCAGAACAGCTGTAGTTGCTTCTTTAATGCTTTCGTCAATTGCATCTGTATATGCATCAGACGATTCATTCAAGTCAACAAGCTTGCCTGAACCCACAACCAACACAATTTCTGTCACACAACAAGCGAGTAAAATCACAGGTACTGTAACAGACCAATCTGGTGAACCACTTATCGGCGTAAGTATTGTAGTGAAAGGTACAACCACAGGTACTGTAACAGACTTTGAAGGTCTTTTTTCGCTTAATGCAAAACCAGGAGACATCTTACATTTCTCATACATTGGTTATGCTCCTGTTGACTATAAAGTTACAGCAAACAAAGCAGTAAACGTAGTCATGAAAGAAGACACCAAAGCACTTGACGAAGTTGTTGTTACCGCTCTTGGTATTAAAAGAGCCGAAAAAGCTCTTGGATACGCTGTAACAGAGTTGAAAGGTGACGAGCTAAACACGAACAGCATCAATCCAATTGAAATGCTTCAAGGTAAAGTTGCCGGTGTAGATGTTTCTAACTCGGATGGTGGTATGTTCGGTTCTACTAAAATCCAAATCCGCGGTACCTCTACTCTAAACAAAAACAACCAACCAATCTATGTTGTAGACGGAATCATTCTTGACAACTCTACAAGTGACGCCGGTAATGCAGACTGGAGCAGCAATGCTAACGACTTCGGTAACGAGTTGAAAAACTTAAATCCTGACGACTTCGAAACTGTCTCTGTATTGAAAGGTGCTGCCGCAACAGCTCTTTATGGATCACGTGGTTTGAATGGCGCAATCGTTGTTACAACCAAGAGTGGTAAAAAAGGACAAGGTTTAGGTATCAGCTTCTCTCAAAGCTTGGGTATTGACCACGTGTATAAAACACCAAGCCTTCAAAATGAGTTTGGTAATGGTGGACCTGCCGGGTTTATCAACTATGGAGAAACAAATGCTGCTGGAGACTTCGACATCTTCAATACAAACCAATTTTATTACAATGCTGAAGGAATGCCAACCCTTAGAGGTGCAGCAGGACGTTATATTGGTTATGGCTTCGGTCCGGCATTTGATGGTAGAGACATCGAGTCTTACGACGGCAGAATTGTTAAATACGAACCAGTCAAAGACAGATACAAAGATGCTTATAAACTAGGCTTTAATACCAATACCAACGTTGCAGTACAAGGTGGAACTGATAAAACAACTTATTATTCTTCTCTTTCGTACAAAAAAGCAAATGGAACACTTCCAAATTACGGATTTGACCGTTTAGCTTTCCTTGCAAAAGCTTCTCATGACATTACAGATCGCGTAAAAATCAATGCATCTGTAACTTTTGCGAACTCTACTTCTAAGAATCCAATGCCTAATATTGGGGAATATTTCGCACAAGGAGAGTTTGGCCCATTGTATGACACGAAGTTTTACAGAGATAAATACCAAGGATCACACGGCGGTGCTGCAAGTTCTGATTTCGGAGATAAATACGGATATGTTCCTGGCAACTCACTATGGTTTGGTATTTACGAAAATGACAACTACCGTAGAGAAACAAGCGTACGCCCAACATTAAGTTTAGAATTTGAATTGACAGACTGGTTACGCTTCATCACAGAGGGAAGTTTCAACTACCATTATGTTAGAGGTGAGGAAAAAACTCTCGGTCAAGGATACAACAACGAAGGTGGATATTATGGTATCTCTCAATATACAAAAGAGCAAGCCAACTTATATGGAACGTTCACAGCCAACAAACAAGTAGGTGATTGGGCTTTCAATGGATTTCTTCGTGGAGAATACTATAACAATGTAGAACAAAACCAATCGGCAAATACCGAAGGTGGTTTAATTGTTCCTGGGCAATACTTCCTAGGCAACTCTAAAAACCAAGCTAAATACACCGGACGTATCCAAGGTACAAAACGAATGGGTTCTATTGCTTTCCAAGCAGGTGTAGCATGGAGAAATCAATTATTCTTGGATGTAACCGGACGTAATGACTGGTCATCGTCTCTTGTATATACAAACAAAACGGGTAACTACTCGTACTTCTACCCATCTGTTTCCGGATCATGGATTATCAATGAAACATTCAAACTTCCAGAATGGATTACATTTGCTAAAGTTCGCGGATCATGGGCACAAGTTGGTAACGATACAGCTCCATATAAAATCAACCAAGGTTTCTCAATCAATTCGATTCAACAAACCAACGGTATGATCTACAGCTTATCTGTTCCATGGGAATCATACGACCCGAACCTTAAACCTGAGCGCAAAAACGCATGGGAGGTTGGTCTAGACTGGAGATTCTTAAATGGTAGAATTGGTATCGATGCGACATATTATCACGAAAACACTCGTGACCAAATCATGACAATCTCTGTACCATCAATCTCTGGTATCAAGGAACAATTAATTAATGCCGGTGATATCCAAAACCGAGGTATCGAACTTGCATTAAATACAACTCCAATCCAAACTAAAGACTGGACTTGGGATTTGAATTTCACCTATACAAAAAATGATAACAAGATCATTGAGCTACACCCTAACGTAGCTGAATACATTGAGCTAGAAGGTAGCCCTGCTTATGGTAACTACCGTATCGGATCTGTTGCAAAAGTTGGCGGTTCTTATGGTGTATTGATGTCAGACTCATATCCAAAGAAAAACGACAAAGGCCAAACAGTTTTAAACTGGAACCAGTCTTCACGCATTGCATTTGCTCAAAGAAACGGAACTGTTGAAACTGTAGGTAGCATCACTCCTGACTTCTTAGGATCAGTATTCACGAACTTAAGATGGAAAGATCTATCATTGAACGTAGCTCTTGATATGCGCTTTGGTGGTTATGTTGCATTGTACAACAGCCGCTACGGTACTGCTTATGGTTTTACAGAAACATCATTACGCGGACGTGATGAAAAACACGGTGGTGTAAGTTGGGTTAGTAAATATACCAGCACTGCAGGTAAAGAATACCACGATGGTATCATTCCGGAAGGGGTATTTGCAGAAAACACTTGGGTACAAATTCCAGGTAAAGAAAGTCAACAAGTAAATGTAGGCGGTATGACATTCCAAGAAGCTCTTGATGCCGGATATGTTGAACCAGTTCACGCTTCAGGTTACCACCTAAGAAGTAACGACTGGAGCAATGGTACGATCAACGACGATTGGTACTCTAAACTAAGTTATATTGCTCTTCGTAAAATAGCATTGAACTATAAGTTACCTGCATCAATTGCAACTAAAATTGCTGCTCGTTCTCTATCTGTTGGTTTTGCTGCTCATAACATTGGATACCTTTACAACTCTCTTCCAAACAATGAGAACCCAGAAAGTATCCGTGGTACAAACTCAGGCGAATTCCGTATGAGATCGTTTAGCCCTTATACAGCAAGCTATACATTTACTATTAACGCAACATTCTAACAAAATCAACACATCAATTTGATTGCAGTATGAAAAATAAATCATATATCCTAGCAGCTCTACTTGGAGCTGCTTCATTGAGCGGTTGTTCTGTTGACAAATTTGCAGAAATCAATACAGACCCTGCAACTGTAACAAAAGGTAACATCGTTTATCTTGCAACAGAAGGTATGCTTAAATTCGAACCATCAGAATACACATTTTGGTTCTACAACGCAAAATACTTTTCTCAATTCATTCAAGCAAGTGTTCCATCGGGAGGTTTCAAATCAGACTTCAACATCATGGGTGAACGCGGCGGACAAGGAAGCCAAACACTTGAAGTTCAACGTATCTATCGTGAAGTTGAGAACCAATTGAAACAAATGAGCGCTGAAGACGCTGCAAAATATGCTCAAATCAAGAGTATGTTTTACCCAATGATGGTTTATCTTGGCATTTTCGACACAGATGTATATGGTGATATGCCTTACACTGAAGCAGCTCTAGCAGCATATACAAATCCAATGTTGCTAACTCCGAAATACGATTCAATGTCTGATTTGTATGATGTTTGGATGTCTCAACTAAACGAAGCTCTAGACAACTTCACAAAGCAACACGAGCAAACCCAAATCACAATGGGTAGCCAAGACTTTATCTACAAAGGAGATATTTCTAAATGGGCACGTTTTACAAACTCGCTTAAACTTAAGCTTGCCGTTAGATATTTGAATATTGATAAAGACAAAGCTTTTAAAATTGCAAAAGAAGTTGTTTCTAGCCC
>DLYT01000134.1 GCA_003447595.1 Porphyromonadaceae bacterium | reverse complement strand
CCATATAGAGTGTGCGAATAGGGTTTTTCATAGCAATAAATTTAGAAGTAAGGTATATGTGATTTTCGGTTTAGTATACGTCTGTTTGAATCTTGATCAAAAGTATCAAAAATAAAACGAAAAGCAAATAAAGTTCGTTTTGTAGGCTTACGGAAAATAACTCTTTAGCAATAAATTGTTTTCTTTGTGAATATGAATAATACGTATAGATCGATTGAAGAGCTAGTGCGAACACTCGAACGAGAGAAGATTCTGCTCAAGGAGATGTTTGCCAAACGGAAAACGCTTTCGTTTCGGTACGATTATGCTCTTGAATTGATGGAGTACAAAGAAGAGCGTATTCGTCATTTGATAGAGTATGGTGTAATTCGAGATACAGGTGACTTTCTTGAAATGGAGGATGTTTATCTCAAGTTCTTCGAAGATGTTCTCGAAGTAAATGAAGAGATTAATATCTCGTTCGTTCAGGATTTTATTGATCGGGTAAACGAAAACATTGAGTATTATCTGAAAGAGACTAACGAACAGCGCAAGTATAATTATTACCGAGAGGTAAAACGTTGTTTGAAGAATATTGCGTTAAGTACGGTTCGTAATGTCGTCGATTTGAAAAGAAATCTCGACTTGACCTACAAGACCGAACCCAACTTCCAGATTAAAAAGGCAAAACTAAAACGGCTTGATGAAAAAAGAAAAAATATATCCTTACTGATCAGAAAAAGCGAAGAGCTCATCGATTTGAAGCAAACAACCTTTTTCAAAGTAGCGATGGATGTACAGATGAGAAACGTGGTTACAGATGTAAAGCTACAGCTCAACGACTCGTACCATAACCTGATCGAAGTAGAAAAGCAAGTAATCGATTATCTCAATATGATCGATTATCAGAATCGGATGCTCGAGAAGGTGCGCAAGTTAAAGTATTTGAAAGATCAATATATACTTGAGGAGCGTACAGATATCCGACAACGATTGGGGCAAAGGAATCCGGTGTGGATGGAACCGCAAACCAATTACCGAATCAAACTATCGGTCAATGATCTGCATGAGTCTGATGACGCCTTGAAAGCAATACGCAGAATAACGGAGCGCAGTAATAAGGTAAAGGCTGCGATTCGTAATGTGGCGGCTCCTATTCCTGCAAACTTTCTCTCCGATCAGTCGGAGGTTTTGCAAGAGGTAAACCTGCGAGAGATTTACAATTCGTTTGCGGCATCGAGCTATCATTTATTTTACTTCATTATGCACTTTACCTATCAGCGTGAAGTATCGTTCGACGACAAACTGGTTTATTTCTGTCAGCTTGTATCGTTGTATGCCGATCAGTTGCGCATTACCGAGCAATATGAATGCCATGAAAACATAGAATATCCATTGATTTATGCTAAATAAGAAATTATGCTAAACTATTCGGAAGAAATATTTAACCTGCTTAGTAAAGGCGGATTTATATCGGCAAACAGTGTTTCGGTATACACCAAACGCTTATATGATGCCATTGAGGATGATTTTGATAAGTATTATGATTACTATACGGGTGTAGGTTTCTATCTGGAAGCCGGCAATACATACTTCTATTTTACCCGGAAAGAAGCAAAAGTCGATTTGGAGCGAAAACTGGAAGCCGCGCTTAAATGGATCGATTATCTCAGTTTTCTCAAAAGCTACAACTCGGCCTTTGGTCCCGGTTTTACATTTAGAGCAGCCGATATCGTGGTGCAAATCGGTTGTGATATAGACTTAAAGGACAAAGCAGCCAAACTGTTTAGCGAGAAGAAAAAGCATAGTGATGTAGTAGATAAGTTGATAAAAGAGCTAAAAGATACAGGTTTTATAGAGGAGGAGAACGAGCTCGACGGAACATGGAAAGTGCTTACTGCATTTCACTATATTGAAGAGTTAATGGATTGTATTACGATATCGGAGGAGTTGGAAAATGAGATACCTGAATAAAGTAGTTTTTATAAATAGCGCGCACATTCCGCTTGCAGAGGTAAAGGTGGATGGTAACGTACATTTTATCGGCACACAAGGTGTGGGTAAAAGTACCCTATTGAGAGCAATCCTGTTTTTTTACAATGCCGACAAGCAACGGTTGGGTATTCCGAAAGAGAAGAGTTCTTTCGATAGTTACTACTTTCCATACTCCAATTCATACATCGTGTATGAAGTGATGCGGGAGAATGGAGCCTATTGTGTGATCGCGGCAAAGTCGCAAGGACGCGTGTTCTTCCGATTTATCGATGCGCCGTACAATAGAGACTGGTTTGTTGATGACAAGCATACCGTTTACAACGACTGGAGTCGCATCCGGGAGCAAATCGGAAAGCAACACTTCGTGTCGGCACAAGTGACAAGCTATGAAATGTACCGGGATATAATCTTCGGCAACAACCGCAGGCAAGAACTTGTGGCTTATCGCAAGTTTGCTATCGTAGAGAGTGCCAAGTATCAAAACATTCCCCGAACCATACAAAATGTATTTCTGAACACGAAGTTGGATGCAGACTTTATCAAGGATACGATAATACGGTCGATGAGCGACGATGAGATTGCTATCGATCTCGACTTTTACCGCAATCAGATCAAGGCATTTGAGCAAGAGTACAAGGATGTAATGCTTTGGTTTAGCAAGAACCCGAAAGGAGAGGTCGTGATACGCAAGCAGGCAGATAGTGTGATCAATGCTTATCGAGATCTTCTTTATACACAGAAGCAGATCGAAGAAGGAAGGGAAGAGCTTAACTATGCCGGAAGGATGGCTGAAGAAGAACGTCCTTTGCTGCAAAATGAGATTGATCGTAAGAGGGAGGAACAGGCAAGTACAACTAAGAAAATAGAAGAACTCACCGATAAGTATAAAAAAGATCGTGATGACTTGATGGAGCGATTGGGTAGCCTGAAAACGATGCTACAAACAATCCGTAAAAAACAACAGCATTACGACTCAATTCGTATCAACGAAATCATCACTCGTGTAGAGAAAGAAGACAAACTCCAGACACAGAAAAGGCAGTTGGAAGAATCGAGACAGGGCTTGATGTCTGCATTTAACGATATTGAGCAGAAGTACAAAACACTGATTGGAAACTTGGAGAACGACTGCAATGCTTTTGGTACAAAATGCGAGCGGCTGATTGTTTTAAAGCAACAAGAGGTGGCAACGCGAAAGGAAGAAATACGGGTAGAGCAGCGCAAGCAAGAAGAAGATATTCATCAATCTTATTCGGGCATGCTCGAATCCATGCGGGAGAAAGAAACGCAAATAAGGGTAGCACAAGAAGGCGAAAAACAAAAGTTGGTGAGTCTGGCATTGGAGCAACCCAATAAGAAAAAGAAAGAAGACTGCTTGAAAGAACAGGAGTCGTTGGACCGTAGACTCTTTGAACTGGGAATCGATATTAAAAATCAGAAGGTCGGAATTACCCATCTAAGACAAGAGTTTGAGCAGAAGAAGAAAGAACTTGATCGCGAGACCGGTGACGCTGTTGCTGTAATAAAAAAAGAGCGTGAAGCATTGAGTGAAACGCAAAGACGGATAAATAACTTGATCGACAGTCGAAAAGGATCACTTTGCGAGTGGCTTGATACCCACAAGCCCGGGTGGAAAGATACAATCGGTAAGATTGCCGAAGAAGACACGATTCTATACAGTCGGGAGTTAAATCCGGTTGCAGTGGCCGCTTCAGACTCCTTCTTTGGCGTTAAGTTAGACTTGACCAATATCTCGAGAAGCATCCGTACGCCGGAAGATTTGGTTCTTGAGCGAGACGAGCTGCAAACACAAATCGATCAACTCACAAAAGAACTGCAAAGACTTAACAATGCGTCTGCGGAGTCAATTGCCGAACTGGAGAAAAAGTACAACTCGAAGATCCGAATCCAAAACAATGAGTTGCATCAAAAAGAGGCAGAGTTGTCGCAGATTCCTCAGAAAATAAAATATCAGAAGCTTGAACTTGCCGCGCTCGAAAACGAAGAGCAAGCGTGGCGGAAAGCCCAACGCGAAACAATCGAGCATAAACAAAACGAACTGTCGCACCAGTTGATTCAAGCAGAACGTGAAAAGAACGAATGCCTCGCTGAGCAGGAAAGAAAGCTCAATACTTGCAGACGTAAAAACAATGAGCTCATCCGTGAACTAGACAAAGGTTTTGATGCTTTCAAAGCTGAGCAGAAAGAGGAGATTGCTCAACGCAATGCAGCTGTTCAGTTACAGACAAAAGCTTTACTCGAAGCTAAACAGAACGAACTTGCCGGTAAAGGTGCTGATGTAAATGTAATAAATAAGTACGATGCAGAGATCGTAACAATCACAACCGAGCTTGATTATATCAAGAGTAATCGTGTACATGTAATTGAATACGAGAAAGACAAACGTGAGCTCTTTGACAATGAAGTAAGCCTGCGGGAGCAAGAGAAACGGATCAAAGCCAAGAAAGAAAATCTCGAAGGTGATTACGAAAACAAGAAACAACTGTTGGATTCGAAACTGTCGGGATTAAAGGAATCGTTTTCAAAACAAATAAAAGATCTAGGAGATATTGACGGTGGATTGAAAGAACGCAATGAGTTTTTGGGTAATGAATCGTTTTGTCCGTTGGGGGCAGACGTGTTTCGGGAGCGCATCACCCGCAAAAGTTGCCAGTCGATCGTAAAGGAGTTAAAAGATCTATTTTATTCAACAACAAAGAAAACCGATGAATTCAAACGATCGGTAACCCTTTTCAAGGGGAACTTCTCGGCAAAGAATACGTTTCATTTCAAGATGGAGCTTATCTCCGAAACCGACTATTTTGACTTTGCCTCTAACCTATGTGAGTTTGTCGATCACGATAAAATAGCCGAATATCAGAAGCGTATCAGTGAACGATACATTGATATTATCCGTCGCATCTCGAAGGAGGTGGGTGATCTTACCAAGCATGAGAGCGAGATCTTTAAAACGATCAAGGATATCAATGACGACTTCAATAAGCGAAACTTTGCCGGAGTTATCAAACAAATTGCACTTCAGTCCGATCAGACCAACGACAAGATTGTTCAATTGTTGTTGGAGGTAAAACGATTTAACGAGGAGAACGAATATAGCATGGGCGAGGTTGATCTTTTTTCGCAGGCACAGCCGGCACGCGAAGAGGTCAATGCTAAAGCCGTTAGTTATTTACTGGCGTTTATGAAGCACTTGCTCGATGATCCGGGTAGAAGAACTGTTGCATTGTCGGATACCTTCCAATTGAAGTTTCGCGTAAAAGAGAATGACAACGATACCGGATGGATCGAAAAGATTGCCAACGTAGGCTCCGAAGGAACGGATATACTCGTGAAGGCGATGGTAAATATCATGCTGATCAACGTGTTTAAAGAAAAGGCTTCGCGCAAATTTGGAGAGTTTAGAATTCATTGCATGATGGATGAGATTGGTAAGTTGCACCCCAATAATGTGAAAGGGATTCTCGAATTTGCAAACAGTAGGAATATCTTGTTGATCAATAGTTCGCCCACGACATTCAATGCGGCCGATTATCGCCACACCTACCTTTTAAGCAAAGACGGACATTCGAATACGCAGGTAGTTTCATTACTTACAAATACGTTGCGCTGATGAGAGACAAGGTCGTGTTTACGGCTGCTTTGGCAGCAAAGCTGATTGATTTGTTGGAAGGGAAATCTGTGGCTTCGAGCCGGCTTTCTTCCGCTATGACCAAGGTGCTTCTGGCCGAAGGTTTGATAACGGTGGTGCCAAGAGGCAGCACCAAAAGTTACCGGATCATCAATCCGAAGGCTTGTCGTGTGTTTATATCGCAGCAATTCACCGGCGGAATGGAATTGGAAGAATGGTTGGCAATCAAAAACAACGAGTCGACGGTAACCCGTGCCGACTTGGTAAGTTCGGGAGGGCACTCAAAATTGGTCGCGACGCGTGCCTTCAGAGGTTTCCTCGCAAACTGCTACGATCCTATTGAGGCCTGTATAAATGGTCGTGTCTTCCTGCTTCAACCGATGGAAGGAACGTCTGTTTTTATCGAAGACTTCGTCGGTTTTAGCGTGCCAAAAGAGGTGGTAATCGTGGGTGTAGAGAATGGCGAAAACTTTCAAAACATCAGAGGGTTGAAGCATTTATTTACGGGGATGAAGGTTCTTTTCGTGTCCCGGTATCCGCAATCCAAAGACTTGGTGTCGTGGTTGCAAACGATTCCCAACCGGTATGTTCACTTTGGCGATTTCGACTTGGCCGGTATTCATATTTATCAACATGAGTTTTACGCATCGCTGGGCAACAAGGCGAGCTTCCTTGTGCCCGACGATATCGAAGACCGCTTGCGCCAAGGAAGCGCGACATTGTATGATAAGCAGTACCTAAAGTACAAAGATATGCAACTGCTAGATGAGCGATTAGAACCGATCGTTGCTCTTATTCATCGCTACCGTAAAGGGTACGAACAAGAGGGGTACATCGAATAGTGATCAGGCAGTATAGAAGCGGTGGAGCAGGTCGATGTCGACGTCGAGGTGGTTGACCAGGTAGTTGTTGACGCCGTTGTATTCATCTTCAATTACATTGAATGCTGTCTGAAGGTACTCTTCTTCGACGGTAAGAACAGGGCCGAGTACGGGATACTTTTGGATGATGGCGTCGTACTTTCCTTTCAGACAATTCTTGGAACGCATGTAGTCGAGCATGATGTCTGCACGATCTACGTTGAGTGCCGATAGAAACAGGGCCGACGCGACACCGGTACGGTCTTTTCCCGCAGTGCAGTGAAACAGGGTAGGGGCGTCGGTGTTGTTCGAGATCAATTGGAAAAAGGTCTTGAGCAAAGGCTGCGCGTTTCTAATGATATCGCGGTAAATTGATTTCATCGCCTCCTCGGGATTTTTCAGACTGCTGAGATCCAATTGTCGGATGTCCATGTTGTTGAAATTGCCGGCAGAGATAGGTAGATTTACATGTTCTGATACGCTTTGAGGCAACTTATCGGCCGCACTTTCAATCTCGAGAGTTGTGCGAAAGTCGATAACCGTAGATAAAGACAACCGACCGAGGTAATCGAGATCTTCCTGAGTAAGAGCCGAAAGCTCCTCCGAACGAAACATCTTTTCGTATCTGGTATACTTGCCAAACGCATTCTTAAAACCACCCAAGTCGCGCATGTTGTAGGCCCCATTCATGGGTAGTAACCATTTCTCCTTTATATCTTCTGCCATTGTTGTCTGTATTTAAGTTTTACCTGTTTCGATGTATAAATATAACCGAAAACCTTGAAGTTGTTCATCTTTCATGGAGCATAATTTTACAGGTTGATGGTGCTTAATGTATTTTGTGATAAAAAGTGATTTCGCTTTGCTTTGTAACTCGGCTTGGCTTCTACCGCTTACAAGGCCCACTTTTAAGCTAGATGCACTGAAGTTGTAATCAAATTAAATCTAGCATTTTAGCATCAATACGGCTGTGATGGATAACGGGGTTCGATTGTCTTTATAAAGAAGAATGGTTGAGGCGGCCAAAAGGAAAGTGATTTGTGTCTGATGGCAACGATTTGTATCGGCTCAACTCCGGCAGAGTGGCTTGCGTGTGAAGGTCGCTTAGGATTGGTGCGACAGCCGTAAGCTCGATGCGTTGAGGTGAAATGTTTTCAATGAAGACGTTTTTCGTCTTCGGTGAAAACTGTTTTCAGTTACTGCGGTGAGTGAATTCACTCTTCGTGGAGAATGAAAAAACTCTTCGTGGTGAGTGTAAATAGTTACCGCGGTGAGTGTGAAAACTCTTCACGAATACGGAAAATAGTCTCCTCGAAAACCTTGCAAGGTCTTTGCAAGAACCAAATAACCTTTTTCCGAGAACTAAACGACCTTTTTTCAAGAACCAAGCAAGCTTTTTGGACAAAGTATGCATACTTTTCAGGTAAATCCGGCAAAGTAGCGGTATCGAAGAGGTGGTTTCGAGCAAAGTTTGCCAAACAAAGTTGCTTTACCGATGTTTTGCAACCATGAAAAGAGCCTTTTCTCAACCCGAATAAATAGCAACTTCTCCCAATCTAGAGCGGAAATCCATCCCAAACACCCCAGAAATACCGCCTCGTACATCCCAGAGAAGTTCTCGTAAAATATGGCTTAGTGTAAAACTAAAGGGCAATAGCTAGGGCGTTTTTCAAAAGAAATAGATTTGCCAACTTTTACTGGACAAAAAGTTGGCAAGTCCACCCCTTGGCGATATCTCGCAAAAACTTTTTGTTCTGTGGTAATCACGCTTCAGCAGAACAAACTGCAATAATATGCTCTTTGCTTGGCTGCTGTAAGGCTGCCGATGTTAACCCAAGAGAATGGCTGATTGATGTGTTAGGCAAGTTGCCTTATTACACTCAACCGGGAGCACAGAAAGAGAAAGAGTTGGCAGACCTACTTCCTGTAAATTGGGCAAAGTCTAATAAGNNCCCAGAAATACCGCCTCGTACATTCCAGAGAAGTTATCATTAAATGAGGCTTAGTGTAAATCTTTGCTCCTCAATGAGTATGCAGTGTTATATCAGATGTAATTAATATTCTTTCTCTCTCATAAACTCATCTACCACATACAGATTACCGTATAGGTATAATCCCATACTTTTATCATGTAAATCGGCACAGGTTTTGCTAGCGTAAAATAGTTCCAATGCTCTCTCTGGATCTATGTTCAGTCGCTTTGCCAACTCTGCTGAGATTTGGCCTATTCGGTTACTTAATATTATTTCCTGAATT
>DLYT01000147.1:25747-32700 GCA_003447595.1 Porphyromonadaceae bacterium | reverse complement strand
TCGTCGCCTTTGATAAACAACTCTACGCCAAACAAACCATAACCGCCAAGTGCGCCGGTTACTTTTTGTGCTATCTCTTGCGCTTTCGCTTTCGCTACTGCCGACATAGCTTGTGGCTGCCATGACTCACGGTAATCTCCGTCTTCCTGACGGTGTCCGATCGGTTCACAGAAAGAAGTACCTTGGCAGTGACGTACAGTAAGCAACGTAATTTCATAGTCGAAATCAACAAAGCCTTCTACAATCACTTTACCCGCTCCGGCTCTACCACCTTCTTGTGCATACTTCCATGATTTCTCGATGTCGGCAGCCGAGCGCACTACGCTTTGGCCGTGACCAGACGAACTCATGATCGGTTTGATTACGCATGGCATACCAATCTCTTCGATTGCCTGAGTAAACTCTTCGAATGTTGCAGCAAATTTATAAGGGGAAGTTTTAATACCTAATTCTTCGGCAGCCAAGCGACGGATGCCTTCTCTGTTCATGGTCAAATAGGTGGCTAGTGCGGTAGGAACTACATTGAATCCTTCTTTCTCTAATTCAATAAGCGTTTGTGTTGCGATAGCTTCCACTTCGGGAACAATATAATCAGGCTTTTCAGATTCGATTATCTCTCGCAAGCGAGCACCATCCAACATAGAAACGACATAAGACTTGTGAGCAACTTGCATAGCTGGCGCGTTTTCATACTTATCAAGCGCAACCACTTCTACACCGTAACGTTGAAACTCAATCGCTACTTCTTTACCCAATTCACCGGAACCACAAAGCAATACTTTCTTTCCGGTTGAAGACATAGGAGTTCCTATCTTTACCATTTTGTCACTAATTTAAGTTTCGTACAAATATACAACGAATCATTATAAATTGCATGAACAAACAGCCGTGTACTGATAAAATATTTTCAAGAATTCGTTAAAGAAAATTTCTCTTTACAACATTTCTCTTTCCCCTTGTGTGTTGATAAATAGTACAAACAAAACCACAACTCTTGGTTTATTTCTGATTCGATTGTTTTACATTAGCATCCGATTCGTAAAAACCAGTAATAACAATCTCCATTAATTCAAACACTATGACGCATGAGAACGCCAACATGAACAATAATTGCACATATCTCTATTTTCAGCATACAGCTGTATTTAATCATTAGAACTTTTATCCTTTTATTGTGTTTATAAGACACACGAATTAATCATTTATGATACTAAACATTCTATTATTATTGCTATCACTAGCAATGCTTTATTTTGGAGCTGAAGGTCTGGTACGAGGCAGCTCCTCACTTGCGATTCGCGCAAAAGTTTCTCCACTTGTCGTAGGACTTACCATTGTAGCCTTCGGTACCAGTTCGCCCGAATTGGTTGTAAGTCTCAACGCCACACTTGCCGGACAGGGTGATATTTCGATCGGAAACGTAGTGGGTTCAAACATCTTCAACATCTGTGTTATTCTCGGAATTGCCGCAATCATCCAGCCGATGAATGTAAGAAAGCAACTTACTCAAATAGATGTTCCGATCATGATTGGAGTAGCAGCTCTTTTCACAGCCATGTTTTGGCACGGACATCTTAGCCGCATCGCCGGAGCAATCTTATTTATCGGAATCATCGCCTATACGGTCTTCAGTATTATTTATGCAAAGAAGGAGGGCAAAAAGCACCCTGAATCATTAGAAGAATTCGACTCGTTTAAAGCTAGCAAAAGTGTATGGCTAGATCTTTTATATATAGCAATTGGACTGGTTATCTTGATTATTGCATCCAATCTTCTGGTGAAAAGTTCTGTATTTATTGCAAAAGCAATGGGTGTAAGCGAAGCCGTGATCGGACTTACGATCATTGCTGCCGGAACAAGCATGCCCGAACTTGCCACATCCATCGTTGCCGCTATTCGTAAAAACCCGGAGATCGCAATCGGAAACGTAGTAGGATCAAACATTTTCAACATTTTGTCGATACTCGGTATCAGCTCGTTGGTAAAACCAATCTCTGCACCAAACGTAAACTACATCGACTTGCTCGTAATGCTTGCCGTATCGGTTGTCTTACTGCCGCTTATGCGCCACAAATACAAAATAAGCAGAGGCGAAGGAATCTTCTTATTTCTTATTTACATAGGATATACGATCTACTTGCTTCGAAATATTGCAGCTTAATATGCATTATTAATTATACGAATCATCTAAAAAGGCTATCTTTGCTCATCGAAAGTGAATCAAAGATAGCCTTTCGTTTTGCCTATGAAAGTATGTATAGCTGAAAAACCAAGTGTAGCACGCGAGATTGCCCAGGTATTGGGAGCTAAGAATAAAAAAGATGGATATTTTGAAGGGAACGGATACCAGGTTACATGGGTATTCGGGCATTTGTGCACCCTAAAAGAGCCCAATGATTACACTCCCGAGTGGAAATACTGGAACGTCAGATACCTTCCCATGATTCCCGATCGCTTCGGCATCAAACTCATACAAGACAAAGGAGTAGAAAAGCAATTCAACACCATCGAGTCTCTCATTTCTAAGGCAGAATCAGTCATCAACTGCGGTGATGCCGGCCAAGAAGGAGAGCTGATTCAGCGTTGGGTAATGCAGAAAGCCGGATGCAAATGTCCGGTGTATCGCCTATGGATCTCTTCACTTACCGAAGAAGCAATACGCGAAGGCTTCCAAAAGCTACGCGATCAGTCGGAGTTTGACAAGCTATACCAAGCCGGTTTGTCTCGTGCCATCGGCGACTGGCTGTTGGGGATGAATGGTACACGCCTGTATACCTTGCTGTATGGAAAAGACAAACAAGTTCTTTCCATTGGCCGTGTACAAACGCCTACCCTTGCCCTGATTGTAAAACGTCAGCACGAAATCGAAAACTTCAAACCCGAAGCATACTGGGAGTTGAAGACCGTATACCGCAAAACAACCTTCTCGGCAACAAAAGGTAAGTTTACCAATCAGGAAGACGGAGCTAAAGCACTGGAAGAAATCAAAGACAGTGAATTTACCATCACCGACACCTCGATCAAGAAAGGAACAGAGGCACCTCCGCGACTGTTTGACCTTACGTCGCTACAGGTAGAATGCAACAAGAAGTTTAGCTTCTCGGCCGATGAAACGCTCAAACTGATTCAATCTCTTTACGAAAAGAAACTTACAACCTATCCGCGTGTAGATACAACCTTTTTGAGTGATGACATCTATCCGAAGATACCGGGCATTATGCGCGGACTAAAAGATTATGCCGCGCTGACAGAGCCGGTGTTGAAAGCTAAAATAAAGAAGTCGAAAAAAGTATTCGACAACAGCAAGGTTACCGATCACCATGCCATCATCCCTACAGGCACCAATGCCAACAACATGAGCATGGACGAACGCAAAGTCTATGAATTGATCACGAAACGATTCATCGCAGCGTTCTATCCCGATTGTAAAATATCTACGACCACCGTACTGGGCGAGGCTGCCGAAATTCCGTTTAAAGTAACGGGAAAGCAGATACTTGATCCGGGTTGGCGCACGGTATTTGCCAAAGAAGTAGATACCAGCGAAAAGGAAGAAGAGACGGACGAAAGCGAAGGCATCTTGCCAAACTTTGAAAAAGGAGAAAGCGGTCCGCACGAACCGGCACTGAACGAAAAGTGGACACAACCGCCCAAATACTATACCGAAGCAACGCTTTTGCGTGCAATGGAAACAGCCGGCAAGCTTGTCGACAATGAAGAATTACGCGATGCGTTGAAAGAAAACGGTATCGGTCGCCCGTCGACCCGCGCGGCAATTATCGAAACCCTCTTCAAGCGTAAGTACATCAAGAAAGAACGTAAAAGTCTTACCGCTACCGAAACCGGCATCGAGCTGATCAATACCATCCGCGAAGAGCTGTTGAAGTCGGCCGAACTCACCGGTATCTGGGAAAGCAAACTGCGCCAGATAGAACGCGGAACGTACGAAGCTAAAGTGTTTCTTGCCGAGCTCAAAGAGATGGTGGTAAATATTGTACGCAACGAACTCAATCCGCCCAAACAACCGGCGGCAATCATCTGCCCAAAGTGTGGCAAAGGTAAGATCTTGAAAGGCAAAGCAGCCTACGGATGTAGCAACTGGAAAGAAGGATGCGACTTCCGCCTTTCGTTTGACGAACACGGCGACAACCTTACACATGCTCAGTTGCAAAGCATTATCAATTCAAAAAAGTAACCGACGATGATCCATAACAACGAAGAACTATTCCCGCTTGTAGATGAAGCGGGAAACGTAACGGGTAGCGCAACACGCCAAACGTGCCACAACGGATGCAAACTGTTACATCCCGTTGTGCATTTGCATGTATTCAATGAAGCAGGCGAATTGTTTTTGCAAAAGCGACCAATGCACAAAGACATTCAGCCGGGCAAATGGGACACAGCCGTAGGCGGTCACGTCGACTTTGGCGAAACTCCCGACGCAGCTCTCGTACGCGAAAGCCGCGAAGAGTTGGGCATCGTAGGTTTTACGCCCATCTTTGTAGCACGCTACGTATTTGAATCGGAGATCGAAAAAGAACTCGTTTACATTTACAAAACCGTATACACCGAAACGATCTGCCCCGATGCCGAAGAGCTAGACGGCGGCCGCTTCTGGTCAATCAAAGAGATTGATGCCATGATCGGCAAAGAAGTCTTCACCCCCAATTTCGAAAAAGAATTCACCCGCTTCAGAACCGCCCTTCTCGATTAACAAATCAAAAGTAAGGATACTACAGAAAGCATTAATCGTTCTAATCAAAGTAAGTGTCGTCAAACACGTCCCTTTAAATCAATCACAGCAAGAGCTTGCTCGCCCGCGTCGGTATAAACCACTGCAAATGCTTTGCCTGCAGCTTCATCTACCGTAAAGTTTTCGATCGGATACTTACAAGTATAACTCGCAATCGGATTGCCTTTCCAGTCAAACTTCCATATCGTGTTGGGCATCGTTGTAGGGTTTACTTTTGCATGAGCCGTGGCGTAAAGATATGCGTCGGTTACAGACAAATGACAAAAGCCATAGATCGTTTCCGGCGTAGGATTATACGCCATCCCTTTTTTATCAAATATCGGTTCGTAAAAAAGCTTCTTTCTCCCCTCCTTGATATTATCACCGTCTATCGAATACAGCTCAACAATCCCTCCTATCAGTGTAGCAGACGCAAACTTTTTACCGTCGGGACTTACCGCATTGCATGAATAGGAACTCATGAATTGATTCCACGTTTGCGGAGATTCGAAACCGACAACCGCACTGCACGCTTCAATCTTATCTTTTATTTGCGAAGGACTTACCAGCGCAACCCGATCAGCAAAGCCGTTGGAAATAAACAGGGAATCTTTCACAAACAAAAAGTTGTTCCGATCTTTACTATCCTCTGACAAGCGAATCGCCGTAACGTAATCTTCCGTACCTCTTACGATCTTATTCAAGTCGTACTGAAGAATATCCTTCCTTCCGTAATCATTAACGTACAAATAGCCACTTGATCGATTAACCGAAAAAGCAATTGGCGTTATCAACTCATACGGCCCGTTGCCCAACTGTCCTAGCGATTCAATCAGTGCTCCTGTGTTTTTATTAAAAATGCAAATGATATCCTTGTCACTCATATTGCCTACAATCAACAACGAATCGTATACATGCGGCTGATACCCGTGACGAAACATAAAATCGTCGTTCAAGATACGTGCGTCAACACGATAGATTTCTGGAAATACCGGCTCGGCAAACGTAACGTCCTCATTCTTGCACGATACAGCAAGAATGAGGAATACTAAAACTGTTCCTATATGCTTCATTGCAATCACTTTTTCAATGTAAGTTCTACGAGTACAGGGTTATCCGTCTCGGAGATAGACGGCAAAAAAGCTTGCGCCTCTTCGGCTTGCACTTCCGCGTAAATCTTATCGCCGTAAGTAAGTTTTGGCCATACCACCACTTCCGCTCCTTCAATTTGTAGAGGGATCCCTTTAACTCCGCCGTCTTTCCCAATCGCAGATCTGTAGAGTAGTTTCGATGTCTTCATATCCCAAACGTCGTAATACTTCTTTTCATCATAAGTGAAGGTGATGAATAGTTTGTCGCCCGCTAACTGTCCATATTTATTCCTTATATAGCTTGAGCAATCTCTCTTATAAACATCATACGTTTGGTACAGATCAGTTGGAGCCTTGTAATCCCCACTACTCAACACCAGAAAAGGAACATCTTTTTCGCTCGTTACACAGAAGAGTGTATCATTGAATGGAGCGTCTTGAAAGTAGCACCGACCTTCATTCTCAAACATTGTATTAAACATGAGTACAAAATTCGATTTCATTGGTTCATTTGTTAGGCCCTGTCTCATCAACTTAAAGTTCTTATCGTAGATAGCAATACCGGGACTAGACTTTATCAACGGCCCATAACTTACCGCATAATTACCATCCGAGAGTTGAAATACACTATCAATTGAATCATTCTTAACAGACGAAATTAATTCACCTTGAGGCGCATATTTCATTAGCATCTTATGTTCGGGATCATACAACAATGCATTGCCATCGTTGTCTATAGAAGCAGTCCTTATATATGTATATTCTTCGGGGCCGTTTCCTTTACGGTCTATTTTGGAAAGAAGCTTTCCTGTTGCTTTATCTACAAAGTAGAGTCGGTCAGACTCATTAAGGACCAGAGCTTTTCCTGGGTTACCAACCAAACGAATCGTCGATAGTAGAAAATCATCAGTCGTTTCTATCGGAAGCACTTGTGTAATGTCGAATAGGTCATTCAAGGGAATCGCATCAGTGGTCTGCCCGATACTTGCACCTAAATCAATCGTTGTGCAAACGGTTTCGTTTGTTGTTTGTGTACACGACACGCAACAACAAAGAGATGCCGCCGCAAATAAAAGAATGTTTTTCATATACTATCAAATTTAAATTCAATCAATTATTACCTCTTTCGA
>DLYT01000147.1:21387-25498 GCA_003447595.1 Porphyromonadaceae bacterium | reverse complement strand
TAGTCTAAACTAAAAACCGATTGAAAGAAGGTATTTATTATTTTTCAAATGTATGCTTTCGCTAAAGAATTGTCTCAAATATAGATAAAAATGGTAAGGCAAAGCAATTTTGCCGCAGATAATTCGCTCAACATGAGCCTATATAAACGAAAAGCAGCCTCCATCTCTTTGTAGAGACGAGGCTGCTTTTGTAATGTATCGTTATCGTATCAGGGATTATTTTCCTGCGATTTCTTTGATGATCGCAATAATCTCTTTACCCAACTCTTCTGCTTCTTGCATTGTGTGCGCTTCAGAGTAAATACGGATAATTGGTTCGGTATTTGATTTTCTCAAGTGTACCCACTTCTCAGGGAAGTCGATCTTAACGCCATCGATATCAGTGATATCGTTTCCTGCAAAGCGTTCTTTCACTTTTACAAGGATTGCGTCTACGTCGATATCCGGTGTAAGTTCGATCTTTTGTTTTGAGATAAAGTATGCAGGATATGTTGCTCTCAACGCACTACAGCTTAGTTTTTTCTTTGCCAAGTGTGTAAGGAACAATGCGATTCCTACCAATGCATCGCGACCGTAGTGACTTGCTGGGTAGATAACTCCACCGTTGCCTTCACCGCCAAACACTGCATTTGTTTCTTTCATCTTCGTTACCACGTTAACCTCTCCTACCGCAGCTGCGCTATAGTCGCAACCGTGCATACGAGTTACATCACGCAACGCACGACTTGAGCTTAAGTTAGAAACGGTGTTACCCGGTGTGTGTGAAAGGATATAATCGCCAATAGCAACCAAAGTATACTCTTCGCCAAACATTTCGCCGTTTTCAGATACAATAGCCAAACGGTCTACGTCTGGGTCTACCACGAAACCAACGTCTGCTTTTGCTTCTTTAATCAAAGAAGAGATTTCGGTAAGGTGCTCTGGTAGTGGCTCCGGATTGTGCGCAAAGTTACCATGTGGTGCACAGTGTAGCTTCAATACGTCATTTACGCCTAATGCTTTAAGCAACTCAGGAAGTACGATACCTCCTACAGAGTTTACACAGTCTATCGCAACTTTGAAGTTTGCTGCTTTAATCGCCTCAACATCTACAAGATCAAGATTCAATACACTCTCGATGTGTTTTGCCAGATACGACTGATCTTCGATCACTTTACCAAGATCATCTACACCCGCAAATTCAAATTCTTCTGCTTCAGCAATGCGAAGAACTTCTTCTCCTTGCGCAGCATTCAAGAATTCGCCTTTCTCGTTAAGCAACTTAAGTGCGTTCCATTGTTTCGGATTGTGACTTGCAGTAAGGATGATACCTCCGCAAGCTTCTTCCATCGCAACAGCGATTTCGGTAGTAGGTGTTGTAGCCAAGTCGATATCAACAACATCAAAGCCGATACCTGTAAGCGTACCAAGCACGATATGTTTTACCATTGGTCCCGAAATACGGGCATCACGACCTACTACAATCTTGTTGCTTGTAGCTGTTGTGTTTTTCTTAATGAATGTTGCGTATGCTGCAACAAACTTTACAATATCCAAGGGGTTAAGACCATCTCCCGGTTTGCCACCGATCGTACCACGGATACCTGAAATAGATTTGATCAACGTCATTTTTTAGTCAAATTGATATTTTAAAAAGCCATAATAAACTGGCGTAATATTTTGCTGATCTGCTTGCAAACCAAACTTGCCCGGAATGATAAGTTTTACTTTTGCGCCATCACCAACCGATTCTAACGGAATACCGAAGCCTTCGCACGCATCAATGTTACCATAGTTTTGTTGATACTCGATGGTAGATGGTTGTAATCCCGGACGCATGTTTGAATATTTAATTGTATCGCTTGTAGAAAAATAGATTAGGTCTCTAAAGCGAACATATACAGATTGTCCTTTTTTAGCACGTGTGCCATTACCCGAGTCAATTACGTTCATATATATTCCCGATGGTAACTTTACGAATTCTTTCTCTGCAAAGACACTGTCTGAAGGGTACTCGTCAAGAACAGTAATGCCTTCGCTTTTGATAAAACGGTCTATTGCTTTGTCTTGTTTCTTTAGTTTCTCTGCATATGTTTCTGTATTATCACACGAAAAATAGGCCGAAAACAAACCAAGCAACGCTATAAGATAAAAACCTCTTTTCATAATTTTGTTTCTCATTTGTGACAAAAATAAGCATTCTCGCTTAATAACCTCAAATTAATCTTCTATTTTAATACCAAGTGAAGCATAAAATTCAGGTAAAGCTTTTTCGAAAAGCTCTCTAGCTTCATCTAGTGTACCAAAAAACTCTCCGCCCGAAGCATTTTTATGTCCGCCTCCGTTAAAGTATCTAGCGGCAAAAAGATTACAAGGAAAGTCGCCCACCGAACGCAAAGAAACCTTTACATAGTCTTCGTCGCGACGTAAAAACACAGAGAAGTTTACACCTTCAATACTCAACGGGATATTTACAAATCCTTCGGTATCTCCAGTTTTATAATCGTAACGATTCAACTCGTCTACACTTAGACAGATCAAAGAAGCGCCGTACTTTTTATAAACTTTCATCTTTTGTGAAAGCGTATAGCCCATGAGGCGAACACGTCCTTCCGAATACGTATGATTGACACGACGATAGATATCATCTTTATCTACGCCCAGTTTAAGCAATTCGTAAACGATCAAGTAAATCTCGGGATTGTTCGAATTATATGAGAATACACCTGTATCGGTCATCATTCCTGTATAAATACATTGCGCCATCTCTAGATCCATCATGTCAAAATCGCCCAAACGGCAAATAAGACGGAAGATCAATTCACTTGTTGATGAGATTTGAGGATGCGATACGATTACATTAAACATTTCGTCCGGATCAAGGTGATGATCAATCAAAACCTTTCTTCCCTTTGCACCGATGATATAAGGCGCAAGTTTCTCTACTCGTTTTGGTGTATTAAAATCAAGGCAGAAGATTACATCGGCCTCTTCAATCAATTGCACGGCAAACTCAGGATGTTGCTCAAAGATTGTGATATCTTTGGCTCCCGGCATCCACTTCAAGAATGCAGGAAAGTCGTTGGGTACAACAACAGAAATGCGTTCTTTATCAAAACAGTTTAAGAAGTTATACAATCCCAGCGACGAGCCCAATGCGTCTCCGTCCGGACTTACATGGGTTACGATTGTAAAGCGCTGGCCTTTTTCAATATACTTTTTTATCCTTTGGATATTCTCTTCTGCAATTATCTTACTCAACATAAATTCATCTTTTGCGTAGGCTCAAAGATAATACAAATAGTTTGCTTAGCAGGAAAGATCGTAGCTTTTTGTATTTGAGAATTGCAAAACTACCAAACATCAGCACATACAAAGCAAAGACCTCATACTCAGTTAGTGTAAAATCAATTACAGCATAAGGAAGCTCCGATATGGCATCAGAAAGATAGGCAATGGTTTGCAAGAGTTGGTGTATTGCTTTTGACAACAACCACGAGACTCCGGGTATAAAACTCAAGAGCAACCAAACAAGCAACAATGGGATCAGCAGTGTTACGAGCGGAATCAAGCAAAGATTGGCCGGAAGGAAATACAGCGGAAAGATTCCAAAATAATAGAGTGTAAGTGGTAAAGTCGCGAGTTGGGCGATACAAGATACCGTAATCAACGATAATACATACTGCAAAACCCGATTCTTTGCTCTTTGACTCATGAAGCCTGCTGCCAACCACAGGATGAAAAATACAGATAAAAAGCTGAGCTGAAAGCCTACATCAAAAAGCGCTTGCGGCTGAATGCAAAGAATGAGAAAAGCACAAACCACCAAGGTATTAAAGACATCGTAGTTTCGAAAAAAGGAGATCGACAACAGATAGAAGGAGAGCATTAATCCGGCTCTCACTGCCGAATAAGATAATCCCGACAGTACGACAAACAGCCACACAACAGACAAACTAATGATGCAATAGGCCGTTCGCCAACCTTGACGGCGCAAAAAGAATCCGATAGACAACGAGCAGACCAAAAAGATGAGTCCGATGTGAAATCCGCTAACGGCAAAAAGATGCGAAACACCCAGCGAAGAAAACCGTTCGCGTTCGCTGATCGAAATGCCCGACTTATCACCAAG
>DLYT01000147.1:21000-21134 GCA_003447595.1 Porphyromonadaceae bacterium | reverse complement strand
CCAATTAAATACTGCTTCCACTTTGCCGTTACACCCAACCAAGATTGCAAAGCCGGTGTCGAGTGTATTATTTCTTGCGCATAAATGGTCGCTGCATATCCCTTTCGCTGCAAATAAGTATGGTAACCGCCCCA
>DLYT01000147.1:13915-20704 GCA_003447595.1 Porphyromonadaceae bacterium | reverse complement strand
AGAATGGCTTTTTTGTGTGAAGTAAGGATCGAATCGTTCCGTTGTATTTGTACCAACTGAACATCGCAAGCAACGGTTTTCTCTTTTTCCTTTGGAATAGAAAGTAGTTTGACGGTAACATTTGCTTGACCGTCGGAGTATGGCCATCGCACATTATTGGCATGTAATGCGGCCGAAGCATATCCGCCCAAAAAGAAAAGCAGCGAAATGATTGCCCCGTCTATCCAGCGAAATGCATACTTCTCTTGCCGCGTGCGATAGCGAGCCAGCAACAGCGAAACAACAATAGCCCCAATACATACAAGCACAATGGAAATACATTGCGCTCCATATTCATGTACTAAAATTCCGGTCAACAAGAAAAAAAGCGGCCTCATAAGGGGCCGCTTTTGTAAAGCTTTTATCATAAGTTTGATCGTTAGGTCTTTTCATTTGCTCCCACAATCAAACAAACATTCGTCATTAAAGAGCCTTCAGTTCTTTGATTGTTTCGATAGGATCTGCAGCGTTGAACACAAAGCTACCTGCCACCAACACATCAGCACCCGCGTCGATTAGAGGTTTTGCAGTTTGCAAGTTTACGCCACCATCTACCTGAATCAATACGTCAAGGTTTCTTTCTTGAATCATTTTCTTTAGTTTAGCCACTTTCTCAATTGTGTGTGGAATAAACTTCTGGCCACCATAACCCGGATTTACCGACATCAAAAGCACCATGTCTACTTCTTCAAGAATATCTTCTAGTACTGAAACCGGTGTATGAGGGTTCAAAGTAACACCAGCCTTCATACCTGCTTCTTTGATTGCAGTGATAGTACGATGCAAATGTGTGCATGCTTCGTAATGAACATTCATCATGTAAGCACCAACCGCAGCGATTTCCTTGATAAACTTTTGAGGTTCTACAATCATCAAATGCACATCAAGTGGTTTTGTACATACTCCTTTCAAAGCTTCCAATACCGGAAAACCGAAAGAAATATTTGGAACAAACACACCATCCATGATATCAAGGTGAAGCCAGTCTGCACTACTATTATTAATCATTTCAATGTCTTTTCGCAAGTCCAAGAAATCTGCGGACAAAAGCGAAGGAGCTATCATGTGACTCATTTTATCTTCTTATTTTTTTGCAAAGGTACAAAAAGTAAAACTGAGATAAAATGTACCAATTGCGAATTTATTAATTAAATGATTCGAAACAAACTAAAATTAGCAAAATAAAAAAGCACCGTTCGAGATTGTTACCAACCTCAAACAGTGCCTCTTATTATACTATATCAATCTGAAATTGAATCAAAACTTATAACCAAAAGTCAACAAAACATTTGTTGTTTTAGTCTTCATAGATGCAGGATTTGAAATGATGTCATACTCTTGTATATCTGAAAAGATATTAGAGAACATGTAAACATCTTCTTTGTGTTGCTTCAATACACAAGCCGCATCCACATAGAAGTTTGGAGTAAAACGGTATCCCAAACCAAATGTATACATACTCATTCCTCTATCGAGTGTATAATTCGGAACAGTACCCGAAGTGTACACCTCACGCAAGCCGTCTTTAAACTCAGCATGCAAAGGACTATTTCTGAAAGCACCACCGGCTCTTACCGCAAATTGAGGAGTTACTTTAACCTCTGCACCAATACGCAATGTACGAGCTGTTTTAAAGTCTTCCTTAATCAGGTCATTATCCGGAGATGAGAACCCATCAGGATAAGACAAGTGCATATTCTTGTAGTTTGAGATTTCATAATCTACGCTCAACACAGCGCTTTTACCAAAGATTGCAGCTGCACTGAACACCCACTTATCAGGAGTGCGCAAGTTGTAATCGGTATATGCGTTATCCGGAGTAGAAGCTTCATCTTTTGAGTTGGTAGGATCGTAAACAGAACCTGCATAGCCGATATAACGATCGGTCATGTTGTACCAAACCGGAGAGTGATAAGCCACACCAATTCTAAAGAAATCGACCGGATTTACAATAGCACCAATCTTGAAACCGTAACCTGTACCTTCGGTATGAAGTTCGTTATCCAGAAACAAAGCTCCATTCTCTAATGCTTCATCATACTTAGACGACATTTTATAGTCTACGTCATAAATAGAAAAAGATGCCCCTAGATTAATGAAATTGGCAATGTTTCCACTGAAAGCAAAGTCGTATTCATCGATACCGCCACGCTCACTCACCGTAAGGTCAGAGTTTGGCGCACCGGTAAACGGACTACCATAGTTAGTTTCATCAAGACTTTCGGTCTTTGGATCAAACATAAAAGCATTGTAGCCCAATACTTCTAACCAATAACCGCCGTTATTTGGATTATTATATGGATCATAGTCTTTTGTTTGAGCCAGTTCTCCGGCTTTTAATCCACCCAATGATGCTTTTGCCGCCATGTAATCACTCAAGGAGCTTGGCATATTCTTTCCACCAACTCGGTATCTGCGTTCAAAGTTCTTGATACGATTGTAGGTAAAACCTACATTCCAATTCATAAGACCACGATCGTTTGCAGTAGGGAAATAACCGACATAGCCAATGTTGTCAAAGTTGAATTTAAACTTGTCCTCAGAAGCCTGATTACCATTTAGGTTTGAACTTGCTTTGATATTACTCAAACTCAAAGTCGTTGCCACTTCAGACTTTCTAAATACAGACATACCTGCCGGATTGATTGCAATCGAAGATATATCTCCTCCCAGTGCTCCAAATGCACCACCCATACTCATTGAGCGAGCGGTACCGGTAACCTCTGTTTGAGAATAACGATATGCATCTATTTCTCCTTGCGCCCAAACATCGCCCGCTATCAAAAGCGAGGATGCACAAACTATTGCTAAACGTTTCATAGTCTATCTATTTTTCTGCTTATATTATCTTCTTCCGCCGCCACTGCGACCACCCATATTGCGACCTCCGCTACTGCTTCCGCCACCTACACTTCCGCCGCCAAAGCTTCCGCTGCTGCTACCTCTCGATGGAGAAGAGAAACTGCCAGACGAACGATTATTATTGTAGTTATTATTACTGTTGCTGTTATAATCTCTAGTAATCGGTTCTCTGTTTTGGTTGACTCTATTCGACTCAACACGGTTTCCTGAGTTTCTATCTGTTCCAACTCTGGTTCTGCCAGAACTTGAAGAAGTAACACCTGACTGGTCGTTTCTGTTCACACCAACGCGATTACTAACACGATTGCTTGTGCGATCACCGTCGGCTCTTGTTGCTGTTGTTCTATTGGATGTTCCTCTACCCGAGGTTACTCGATTCGATCGATCACCGGCCGAAGTTCTATTGCCAGAGGACCAACGGCCTCCTGCATACGAAGTTGCTCTTCCGCCCGGATAGTTCTTATAAGCCGGAACATAGGAAGGATAATGACCGCCCCATGATGGACCACCCCATGAAGGTCCCCAACACGGATCGTACCAACCGCAACCCCACGACGGGCCCCAGCCCCATGAAGGTCCCCAACCCCAAGATGGACCCCACCAAGAATTCCAACCGAAACTCCAAGATGGTCCCCACGAGTTCCAGCCCCAAGGCGAACCCCACCATGGATCATACCAACTGTTGAATCCAAGGTTTATATTTACGTTGGAACGATAATTAGAACTATAATCCGTATCATACGAAACCAAGCGGCCATCGTCGTCTACGTATAAGTTTACTTCATCAGCTCCTACAATTGTAATCCTTGCGGGATCATGAAACTTTACAATACGTTCTGTATATTCGGTATCTGAAACCGGAACAATTGTATCATTTGTATCTTGAGAGGTATAATCTCTGTTTCCGCCGCGTCTGTTGTATTCATCAACATCACGATCTGCAGTACGAGAATTATTAGAGGGCGTAATCATAACTTTTGCCGATTTACTTTTTGATACGGCTTTGTATTCCTGAACCTCAGGAACGCTTTTCTTCTTCTTAGTCGAATAAATATCATCATCCCATTCGCTATTTTGCGCAAAGGCATTTAGCGAAGCGATACCCATCAACAAAATTGAAGATAGTTTGAATAGTTTCATAACTTGTTTCTCCTCTTATGATTAATTTTGACACCAACAAATATAACTTACAATAAGACCAAACAGTGACTGATTGGTTTAAAAACTATTGTGTTACAAATGCATAAAGAATCGTCTATACAAATATACTTTCTTGCTTTATTTAAGCAAGCAGGTATATAATCTTTAACATTTGCAGGTCAGCAGACATATTACACTAAGAACAGTCTGTTTCAATCCTCAATACTAAAAAGACGCCATTTGTAAATAAAAGGCTGCATGCATGAATATCAATATAGAAAAGCGTATCTTCGCACTTCTAAATAAAGAACAAATAAAATAGCAATATGGATTACGTAGAAGTGAGTTTCTTCATTGATTCTGAGATAGATTCTGAAATCGTGAGCGATGTACTTGCCTCAGAATTGTCACCAATTGGCTTTGAAAGCTTCGTTACAGAAGGAAATACATTAAAAGCTTATGTTCCGGTAAATCAATTCAGCAAAGAAAACATCGATCAAGTGATTGCTGAGTTTCCACTCGAAGCAACGTTGTCGTACGAAGACAAGTTCATCAAAACTGAAAACTGGAACGAAGAATGGGAAAAGAACTTTTTCCAGCCTATCGTAGTAGGTAACGAATGTGTAATTCATAGTACTTTCCACAAAGACATTCCACAAACGACATACGAGATCCTTATCGACCCGAAAATGGCATTCGGTACAGGCCACCACGAAACAACGTTTCTAATGCTTTCTCAAATCCTTAAGATGGATGTTGAAGGCAAGCGCGTATTGGATATGGGTTGCGGAACAGCCGTACTTGGTATTCTGGCATCAATGCGTGGCGCAAAAGAAATCGTGGCTATTGATATCGACGAATGGGCATACAACAACTCGGTTGAAAACGTTGAACTCAATAAGACTCCGAACGTAGAAGTTAAACTTGGCGCGGCCGAACTGCTAGCGGGAGAAAGCTTCGACATTATCATCGCAAACATCAACCGCAACATTTTGCTCAACGACATCAATCGTTACGCAGCATGTATGACGAAAGGTGCAACGCTTTACATGAGTGGATTCTACACAGAAGACATCCCTGCCATTGAAGAAGAATGCAACAAATACGGTTTGCAATTATTTACGCAAGACAGCAAGAACAACTGGGCCGTGGTTGGTTTCGAAATGAAATAAGCAAACACGTTATAGCAAACAAAAGCCGCCTCGACTAGGAAGTCGAGGCGGCTTTCTTTTTTATATGCCGCGTCGCACGCATCCAATTCCCATAAAGCAATATGAATGGAATATACATTAAGCCGAGTTTTCGGGAAGACGGCGTGAGCGCGAGAAGGGTGCATTTTGGAGTATAAAAGGAAATCTTGTGAGCTAGATGGAGGAATCTTGCTGAATTTTCGGGTTGCGGAAACGGGGTTTTCGGGAGCAATTCCGGTTGGTTTTTCTTGAGATCATGCTTATTTTGCCCGAAAACCTAGTTTGGTTTGCCGAAAAACCTTATTTGGTTCTTAAAAAAAGGCTGTTTACTTCTTTTCAGAAGCTTATTTACTTTTTGGAACAACGAAATCAGGCGCGCTGCGTGACCCAAAACAGTCACCACCGAAACGCAAAAACGTTTTCAACGAAGCGTGATTTCACTCATAACGGTAACGTAAAACACTTTTCATTGAAAACGTAAAGCAACTCACCGTGCTGCATACCTCGTTGTTTTAATGAGCATGCGCCCGATGCCCTCTCCTACTACATGGTTTTTGCAGAAAGGATTCTCGACGAGTTGAGCAAACACAAATTGTTACGAATCATATCTACCGGCTTTCTTTTTGAAACCACAAAAAATACGACCTTATAGGCTAAGAAATTCTCATGTAATTCAAACAATCGTAACCGCATCAATTGGTCAGTTTCTTTTTTATCGCACCAAAGCTTCATCTAATAAAAAAACAGACCCGTTTGCGCTCAATACAAGATTGAGACCGCAAAACGAGTCTGTTCGTTCATATTTCAATTAATACAATATCTCTTTCAGTGGGATCAATTGATAGGTCATGTGCGCACGACTACTTTCATACAAAATACCAATCAGGTCGTCGGATACGGAAGTGATACATGAATATCCCCAGCCGTAACCTTCGTCGAGAAGTACTCCTTTTTTCCAGCTCTTGCCCTCGTCTGTGCTTACCTTGATGGTAATCTGATGACGGTGGTATTTGCTATCGGGATTGGAGAAAAGCAAAACAGATTTTGCATTCTTTCCTTTTCCGTATTCATGCTTGTGAAGCGAGGCCATACAAACCGGTTCGTTCAATGCTCCGTGAGACGAAGGATGCTCTGTCCAGGTAGCACCCAAGTCGCTCGTTACAAACACGGCACGACCATTCTTCTCTCCTTTTTCAGAACCATTGCGATTGTCGCGCATGTTGAGCATCAAGCTTCCATCGTTTAGTTGCACAACGGCACATTCGGTTGTATTGGTATAAGACGGATTTGACGTAGTCCAGGTTTTCCCGCCATCTTTGCTGTAAGTTATATTCGAGAAAGGAATACCTTTCGGATCGCGACCTTGCGTAGGGAAAACAAGTGTTCCATCTTTGAGCACGATGCCTTGTCCGGGAGCAGGAGCATACAACCACCATTCGGGACGCTTGGTTTGTTGGGTTATATTCACGGGCTCCGACCAGGTCTTTCCATCGTCGTCGCTGCGCGAAATAATGAACTGACAGGTTTCTTTGGGTGTAAGCCCCGGCTGCGAACCACG
>DLYT01000147.1:11088-13654 GCA_003447595.1 Porphyromonadaceae bacterium | reverse complement strand
CCATCCTTGTCGAGAATGCCGTGCATCCACAAGCCGGCTACCCAGATTGTGCCTGTATTCGGATCGGCCAATACACATGCGTCGCTGACACCGTTGAACTTCTCGGGCAATCCGCCCCATGTTTTCATATCGAGCGCCACACGCATTGGTTCCCAAGTTTGCCCCCTGTCGGTACTGCGACTCACACCAATATCCATGTGACCTTGCAGATCTCGGCTCGATTCGCGGCGTGCATCGTATACGGCGATAAGGCTTCCGTCTTTGGTTGTTGCCAAGCCCGGAATACGAAATGCGGCCACATTTTCGGTTCCCGCATCTTGCACGGCAACTCCTACACGCTGTCCTTTGATGGTTTCGTCGGTAGGACGAATCACGCCTTTATCGGTTTTTATTTCTTTGCATTGCACATCGATCCGATGCAGCAAAGGTGTTTGCGGTTTCAGGTCGCAATATAGAGACAGATTGGTTGTATCCGAGAGTTGTGTGGCAATGGGAAGATATAAGGAAGATTTATTGACGTGGGCTTCTGCCAATATTTGTTTTTCTTTTCCCTCGCGCACCAAATAGATTTTATCAATATCGCTGCGCTTGGTAGTTCCTTCAAACGAAAGTTTGATTCCTTCTACCGAAATTGTTTCTTGTGGAATACATTGCAGGGAAATGAGCTTATTCATCCCTTTGTTTTTCAATACCGGAATTTGCTGCTGCGTAATGTTTACTTGCATCGATTGTGCTTGCAGTGAGGCTCCTGCACACAACGTAAGCAGACTTAGTGCCAGATAAGATTTCTTAATCATAGAATACGTTTAATGGTTAGCTTTATATCTTGATGTACAAATTTAATTTTATTCACGCAATAATGAAATAGCTCTTCATTCTTTTAGCCTTAGAAAGGAAAGTTTCCTATATTCGCAAAGGTCATTCAATTAGAAACTCGTGCACAGCGATTATGCTTGATCGGGTTTGTGAGTTAACCTACCGAATTTAATGATTAAACTAGTTTATTATGGGACTTAACAGTACTACTTTTCAGCCCGACTTGTCTGTTGCAACGTGGCGAGACGTGATGGACCACATCTACGATATGGCTATTTTACCATGGGGAGCTACCGAGCCACACAATTATCACTTGCCTTATCTTACCGACTGCCATATTTCTAAATCACTGGCTCTCGATGCTGCGAATAAGTTGTTTACAAATCATCGCCATAAGGTTATGGTGTTGCCGCCTGTTCCTTTCGGACAACAAAACATCGGACAGTTTAAACTTCCTTTCTGCGTGCATACCCGCTATCAGACGCAATATGCGATCTTGCGCGATTGGGTAGAGTCTTTGTCGAAGCAAGGCTTTAACAAGTTGCTTATTCTAAACGGTCACGGAGGAAATTCGTTTAAGAATATGGTGCGCGACTTGGCGTTTGATTATCCGAACTTCCTTATTGTGGTAACGGATTGGTTTGTGATTACGCCTCCGCCCAACTTGTTTATCCATGCGGGAGAGCATGCTTGCGAAGTGGAAACCTCTTTGATGTTGCATTATCATCCCGAATTGGTGCGCATGGAGGTAGCCGGAACGGGCGAAAGTTTGCCGTTTAAAAGCGAGGAGCTGAACAAGAAAACCGGATGGACACCGCGCGACTGGTCGGCCATATCAAAAGATACCGGCATCGGAAACCCTGCGGAAGCTACGGCCGAGAAGGGTAAGATCTACAGCAAAGTGATTACCGACAGGGTTGAAAAACTATTGTACGAGCTGATCTCGGACAACATCTATTATACCACGCTTAAGTTATAACCGTAAAATAAGAACCATGAAATTAAAACACATTGCAGGCATCGCTCTGCTACAATCTTTTGCGACCTTATCTTTCGCACAAATTAATCTTCCATCGGTTTTTACCGACCACATGGTATTGCAACAGAATAGTGAAGCTACAATCTGGGGCTGGGGAAATGCCTCGGAAACCGTGCGCATTGTAGGAAGTTGGAATACCACAGATACCATTGCCGTAAAGGTAGACAACTCAGGCAAATGGAGTGGAAAACTAAAGACTACCGCGGCAGGTGGCCCTTATACCGTAGAAGTAATGGGGTCGAGTCGTGTAAAGCTCAACGATGTAATGCTGGGCGAAGTGTGGCTTTGCAGCGGACAATCCAACATGGAATGGAGCCACAATCACGACCTCTTTAATAAGGAAGAGGAAGTTGCTGCTGCCAATCATCCCAACTTACGTATTTTCCACATCCCGAAGCGGGGCGATGCTTATCCGCAAAACGACTGCACGGCTCAGTGGGAGGTTTCTTCGCCCGAGTCGATGCGACGAACCAGTGCGGTGGGTTACTTCTTTGGTCGTGAGTTGATGGAACAACTCGATGTTCCGGTTGGGATCATCGTTTCGGCTTGGGGCGGTACGCCGGCCGAAGTATGGACTCCTGCTCCGCTAATCGAAGCAAACAAAACGTTGCGTGAAGCAAAGATCAACCCTACTCCTTGGTGGCCCGAGCAACCGGGTGCTTTGTATAATCAAATGATAAACCCGGTAGTTCCGTACAAACTTGCCGGTAG
>DLYT01000147.1:4640-10712 GCA_003447595.1 Porphyromonadaceae bacterium | reverse complement strand
GAGGTTCCTAACACTGGAATGGTGGTAGTTTCGGATTTGGTAGATGACACTAAAAACATTCACCCGAAAAACAAACTGGATGTAGGCAAACGCTTGGCAAATATGGCTATGGCCAAAACATACAGCAAACCGGTTGTGGCGATTGAAAGTCCATTGTTTGAGTCGGCTTCTTTTAAAGGAAATAAAGCGTATATCTCGTTTGCTAATCTCAAAGATGGCTTGGTGATGAATGGCAAGAAAGCGGAGGCGCTGTCGATTGCCGGTGAAGACGGAAAGTTTTATCCTGCAAGCGCAAAGATCGAGAACGGCACATTGGTGGTATGGTCCAAAGAGGTAAAGAAGCCGGTTGCCGTGCATTATATGTTTGACGATAGCAGCATCGGGAATCTTTTCTCGAAAGAAGGACTTCCGGTTGCGCCTTTCCGCACGGAGGTTGTTCTTACTCCTACCAGTGCCGGATGGTAAATCCTTGTAGAATATCTTACGACATAGAGCTAAAAAAAGGGCATCCGCATTGGATGCCCTTTCCTATATAGAGAAGTAATGATTACTTACCTAGCTCTAGTTGAAGCGTTTTTGTAGGTTGGTCACAAACTTCAGTTGGGCCGAAGTATTGGATTGGACCTGGATAAACGTATTCAGTGTTGATAGCCCAGTTTTCGCGTTGTGCAGCGAAAGCTTTGAATGGAGCGCCATCAAGACGAACTAGTGCTTTTTGGATTACTGGTTTCATTTCACCGTGACGACGTTCCATGTTCATCATCATAGTTACAGGAATACCACCAGCGATCCACTGATCAGCAGGAGCTGTAGTGTTACGTACAGATGCCATGTAACCAGTTTTGCCTTCGCCGATTAGGCAAGAAGCTGTGAAACCTAATGAGTAGCAATAGTCTGCATCGAAGTTAGATGGAGCAGCACAACGACCTTCGTAACCGAAGAAGTGTACTTGAGCAGCGAATTTACCGTTGTATTTGCCTTCTTTCTTCAATTCTGCAAGACGGTTACCTACCATCTCAGCAAGAAGTTTTTCTGTTTCGATCAAAGAAACTTGTACGTTACCGTGTGGGTCACGATCCAATGTCAACTGACGAGCAACACCTTCTGGAAGGCTAGCGTAAACAGCTGCATTTACTTCAGACAAGTTAGAGATGATGTAAGCACGTTGCTCTGCTTTGTCGATTGCGTTGAATTCTTCTTGGTGGTGTGCCAAGAAATCGTTCAATTCAGAGATAAGCGCTTTCATTGCTGGGATGAACTCGATCAATCCTTCTGGAATAAGAACTGTACCGAAGTTGTTTCCTTGTGCAGCACGAGCAGCTACAGAATCAGCGATGCTGTTTACTACGTCGTCAAGTGAAAGGTTGTTTTGCTCAACTTCTTCTGAAATGATACAGATGTTTGGTTGAACTTGTAGCGCACATTCCAAAGCGATGTGAGAAGCCGAACGACCCATCAACTTGATAAAGTGCCAGTATTTACGAGCTGAGTTACAGTCACGTTGGATGTTACCGATAACTTCAGAGTATACTTTACATGCAGTGTCGAAACCGAAAGATGTTTCAATCATTCCGTTTTTCAAGTCACCGTCGATAGTTTTAGGACAACCGATTACTTGTACACCTGCGTTGATTGCTGCATAGTATTCAGCCAATACACAAGCGTTAGTGTTTGAGTCGTCACCACCGATAATAACCAATGCAGAGATGTTCAATTGTTTCAAGATCTCAAGACCTTTGTCATATTGCTCTGTAGTTTCTAGTTTTGTACGACCAGAACCGATGATATCGAAACCACCTGTGTTGCGGTATTCGTCGATAATCTCAGCTGTAAGCTCCATGTATTTGTGATCAACAAGACCACCAGGACCCATAAGGAAACCATAAAGTTTAGAGTCTTTGTTAAGAGCTTTCAAACCGTCGAACAAACCTGCAATTACGTTGTGTCCGCCTGGAGCTTGACCACCAGAAAGGATTACACCTGCGTTGATAGCTGGATATTCTTTGTTTTCACCTGCTTCTTCGAAGCTGATGATTGGCATGCCATAAGTGTTAGGGAACAACTTTTCAATTTCAGCTTGGTCAGCTACTGATTGAGTTGCAGCACCGTTTTTTGCAACAACTGCACCGTGAAGAGCTTTAGGCACTTTAGGTGCGTAAGCTGCTCTAGCAATTTGTAATGCGCTTTTTGTCATTTCTTAAAAGTATTTATAGAGTATAAATGAACTATCCACTTTAATCAGGGCGCAAATTTCGCATTTTTTTTTGAAAGTTCCACCCCCTCAAATTATAAATGTTTATAACTATAGCTATGTATTCTTTTACATTTTGCAAAGTTTGTTGTACGTTTGCACAACCAAAGAAAAACAATAACACAAATAATTTTAAAATTGATCTTATGAAACGTATTATTTCATTCGTGGCTGCATCTGCCGTGCTAGCTGCTTGCTCACAAAAAGCAGGATACGAAATTGATGGTACCGTTAACAACACTGACCTAAATGGCAAGTATGTATTCCTTTCGGAGTACAAAGATGGTGCTTTGCAACGTATCGATAGCGTTGTGGTTGAAAACGGCAAATTTGCTTTCAAAGGCGAACAAGCAACTCCGGTGTACGGATACATTTCGTTTAACGCATCTGACTTAAACCTTCCTGAAAACAAAGGCAGAAATACTACAGGCGAATCGAAAGCGTTTAATCTCCCTATCATTCTTGAAAACGGATCGATGACTGCGGTTATGGATTCTCTTTCTACAATCAACGGTACTGTATTGAATGATGCATATACTGAGTTTCGTAAAGTAACAAAATCGATCAACGACGAACAGTTTGCTCTTTATAGCGAAGCAATGCAATTGCGTAAAGATAGCGCGATCACTCCTGAGAAGGATGAAGAGTTTGGCAACAGAGCTAAAGCGATCAGCGAGAAAAGACAATCGACTTTAGTTGCGTATATCGAGAAAAACTTGAACAACGTAACTGGTGGTATGGCTTTATCAAACTTCAAAAAAGTGGTAAATGACGAAATGCAAGGCTCTTGGATTGAGAAAGCTGACTCTGCTTTCAAATCGGCTCCGGGCGTTGACAAAATCGTAAACCGCTTTGAGACTTTGAAAAGAGTTTCTGTAGGTCAGCCTTTTGTTGACTTTGAAATGGAAAACATGGATGGCAAAATGCAAAAGCTAAGCGACTATGTAGGTAAAGGAAACTATGTATTGATCGACTTCTGGGCTTCATGGTGTGGTCCTTGCCGTGCAGAAATGCCTAATGTAGTGAAGGCTTACAACAAGTATCACAAGCAAGGATTCGAAATTGTTGGTATCTCTTTTGACAACAAAAAAGAAGCTTGGGTTGGTGCAGTGAAAGAAATGAAAATGCCTTGGCCACAACTTAGCGACCTTAAAGGTTGGCAATGTGCTGCTGCTCCTATCTATGCAGTTAACAGCATTCCTCTTACAATTCTTGTAGATCCACAAGGTATCATCATTGCAAAACAGCTTCGTGGTGACGAACTTGAAGCTAAACTAGCAGAGATTTACGCTAAAAAATAAAGATAGACTTGTCTATATCAAACGGGGGATTCAATAGTGTTATTGAATCCCCCGTTTTGTATTAAATATATCCCGCGTATAGTCCGTTTAAATAGTGTTCATGCTTGCTTTTGCTTAAAGCCAAACTACAATTAAAGTGAATATCTTACAACCTCAAACAACTCCAGATCATCTTTCTCTATTCGATGACGAATTGCATATAGACTCTTATTTGTTTCATCTACATAAAAACGCCCGGAGATATTATCTTCAAATGTAAAGGATTGAACCAACTCCCCTTCCCAATTCAATTGAAGAATCATTTTTTCCGATTTCTGCATATGCTCTGGCGCCTCGATTATTCGCATAAGATAACAATATCCTTTAGTGGGTAATATTCTAACAATCCCTGAATAGCCATTGCTTAAATCTAGACTCTTGGTCTCACTGCTTATCGACGGGATGCTATTCTGAGAGAAATGAACTGACTTTATATGATTACCTTCTAAATCATATAAATGCACTAAATCAAAGAAATACATTCCTGCTATAACTTTGTTCTTTTCTTCATTTACACCTGTTACTGCGGCATATGTATAATTTAGATCAGCTATTTCAGCCTCCAACTTTGGCAATGGTGATATGTCTTGTAATAGATGATCTTCTTTGTTATATATAAAAAACATGGAGGGTTCACCTATTTTCATCTTACGCCCAACAATATAGTTATCTGATATACTCAACTCACTTGCATTCTCTAAGCCTCTCGGCAAACCACCCATATCCTTAAGCCTCGAATCACCATTTGAGAATACCGGTGCAAAGAACTTGCCCAATCCCGTATCGAATATAACAATGCTAGAGTCTTGAACAGAGGAAACGAACTCTGCATATAGCAAACTATTAGGTGCACTTCCTATTGGTATTATTGAATCTATTAATATCTCTGTCGTAAAATCATACACCACATAGTGATAATTCACCAGTCGTTGTTGAATATATAACAATGAATCTGCATAATCTAACTCGATTGGATAACGATCATCAAAACGTACAATCACTTCGGCTTGATGCGTGGATATTTTAGTTGGAGAGTCAATTTCAATTATTGTATTTATGTCTGTCTGAGTTACACACCCTAAACACAACAAACTCAAAAAGAATAGCTGTATCTGTTTCATAATGTATTAAAAATAGAAAAGAGAGCTTTTTTGAGATGACAAACTCAAATCGCTCTCTTCTGACTATACTATATTAATCTGAACTTTCTTTTTTTTACTTATTTGAACGAACAAAGTCTTGTGGAAACTTAGCCATGTTCGTTACCTGATCTCCTGCAAGACGTATCCATGTATTAAAACCGCTATCGCCTTCAGTTAGTTCAATTACACGTGCGCCGTTTGTAAGATTATTATACACAGTATCACCTCCTGTATATCGACCATAGGCCAACATGATTCCATGATAATTGACAGCATAGTCGTTGTCATGATCATGCCCGACAAACACACCCATTACATCTTTCATTTGTTTCATTGATGTAAAAAAACCTGAGTTTAGTTCGGGAGGACAAGATTTTTCCATACGAGTTCCAATCATTGAACAACCTTCTGTTGTTGTTGCACTTCTGAATTCTGGTAATGGTATATGGAAGAATGCCAATGAGGGCACAGGAGTTCCGCCATTTTGTTTTGTAAATTCTTTGCTATTTTGCCTGTACCATTCGATCTGATCAGGCTTGATAAAATCATAACCTCCTATTCCTTCTACAGACGAATATGAGTTGGAATCGATACAATATAGAATCGCTGCATTTTTATTGTCTTTAGCAGAAGCCACCTTTAAAATTACATTTGATTCTCCGGATAGCCCGGCAACAGTATCGGTAAGATTATAGGGTATTTTATATAAAACATCCATCAGCTCTTTGCGTGACATACCTTGCTCGTCATCATGATTACCAAAGGTTACAACAAATGGGATTTTTGCGCTTACCAAAGGCTGCATTACTGTTTGAAATCCTTTATCGGCAGGTTTTGCATAAATTACATCTCCAGTGAATACAACCAAATCAGGCTTTTCAACCTCAATAACTTCTTTTATTCGCTCGAGAGAGACGTCTGACTTCGGATTATTGTATTTGTAATGAACGTCGGTAAATTGTACGATTTTAAATTTACCATTATCGTTAAACTTTAGACTTGGATTTTGCGCAAAAGATGTCATTGCTACCAAAAGTGAGGCTACTGCACATGCAATCTTTTTATTCATGGTTAATTTAGTTGAGTGTTTTTATTGACTCAACAAATGTAGTATTAGTTCTTTCTTTTGCACAATTATATTAAATGTTGCTTAACATGAAATAAGGTATAGATATAAAAAAAGCGTCCAACTCATTGAGTTGAACGCTAAGAGCGAAAGACGGGACTCGAACCCGCGACCCTAACCTTGGCAAGGTTATGCTCTACCAACTGAGCTACTTTCGCGATTTGCTGCCGAATATTAACTCAACAGCTGCGGTATGGACGGGACTCGAACCCG
>DLYT01000147.1:839-4387 GCA_003447595.1 Porphyromonadaceae bacterium | reverse complement strand
TCACAACCGTTATTCCCGATTGCGTTGCAAAGGTAGTTATTATTTTTAATCCTGCAATACCTTCATAGAATTATTTTTTGTTGAATTATTTCATACATTTGCAAAAATCATAATATACAATGTCCAATGAAAAACAAACCTATTGATACTCAAATAGCTGATAGCATTATTGAGAAATTCCACCTTCCCGACTTTGGAAAAGCTACAATCAGAGAAATTGTTGCAATATCGAATCAAATCGAGAAACAAACCAATGTAGAGTTCATTCACATGGAAATGGGTGTACCAGGCCTAAAGGCGGCGCAAGTTGGCGTAGATGCCGAAATTGCTGCTCTTGAAAGTGGTGTTGCATCGATTTATCCAAACATTGATGGTATACCTGCGTTGAAACAAGAAGCTGCGCGCTTTGTAAAAGCATTTATTGATGTAGATATTTCACCGGAAGGATGTGTTCCGGTTGTGGGATCTATGCAAGGTACTTTCACTTCTTTTCTTGTTTGTGGCCAATGTGATGAAAAGAAAGATACTATTTTATTTATCGACCCAGGATTCCCTGTACAAAAGCAACAATTGGTAGTTTTGGGATATAAATACGAATCGTTTGATGTATATAACTTCAGAGGAGAAAAACTAAAAGACAAGTTGGAGTCATATCTTGCACAAGGAAATATTTCTGCTGTTATTTATTCAAACCCGAATAATCCTGCTTGGTTTTGTCTTACCGATGAAGAACTTAAGACTATTGGAACTCTTGCTACACAATATGATACGATAGTGATTGAGGATCTTGCTTATTTTGCAATGGATTTCAGAAAAGAGCTTGGTATTCCTTTTCAAGCTCCCTACCAACCATCTGTTGCTAAATACACAGATCATTACATCTTACATATATCGGGATCGAAGGCTTTTAGCTATGCAGGACAACGAATTGGCGTAGCGGCGATCTCGGACAAGCTTTATCATCGTGCCTACTCAAATCTTACAAAACGATATGGTGGTGGTACTTTCGGAACAATATATATCCATAGAGCTTTGTACGCCATATCTTCAGGTACAAGCCATTCTGCGCAACATGCTCTAGCAGCGATGTTCAAAGCTGCATCTGACGGACAATTCAATTTTGTTGAAGAAGTGAAAGAGTACGGTAAAAGAGCCCACAAAATGAAGGAAATATTTACCAAGCATGGTTTTGAAATAGTTTATGATAAAGATATGGATGAGCCAATTGCTGATGGGTTTTATTTTACGATTAGTTATCCGGGTATGACCGGCGGTGAACTAATGAAGGAGCTAATATATTACGGAATTAGTGCGATTTCATTGTCTACAACGGGAAGTAATCAAGAAGGACTACGTGCTTGTACTTCGTTTATTAAAGATTATCAATATGCCGTTCTGGACGAAAGGCTTGCCTTATTTGCTCTAAATCAGGCTAAATAAATTGAACTTTAACAATTGAATTTTGCATAAAACATTCGATTCTTATATATTGTCGCAGTAAAATAAAAAACCACTGCTTGACATGACTATTTTGGATAATCTTTTTAAGACAATTGAGAATGAGATTCATCCTCACAATGGATCTCTTCTCATTTCCGAACCGCTTCTCCAAGATCATTATTTTGAGAGAGCTGTCATTTTACTGGTCGAACATGATGTACATGGTTCTTTAGGCTTTGTTTTGAATAAACGAACAAAGATTGTTCTAAATGATTTTCTTCCATTTATCCCGAAGGATGAAAACATTCATCTCTACCTGGGTGGCCCTGTAGACCAAAGTAAGCTATTTTTTATTCATGATCTAGGAGAGGAAGTTATACCTGGTTGCTATGCTATTGGTAATGGGTTATATTTTGACGGAGACTTCAATGCCATGAAGAAATATATAGAAGAGGGTGGCAAAGTAAACGGACACATCAAATTTATAATGGGATATTCGGGATGGAATAGTGGACAACTTGCTACAGAACTGAATGAACATGCTTGGATTGTTTCTGAACCTCATAATCTGCCTGTACTTAAGGCTGATGGTGAGGGTTTCTGGAAAGATGCTGTGATAAATTTAGGCGAACGATTTAAACATTGGGTCAATTATCCCAAAAAGCCTTTTATGAACTAAACATACCCCCTAATAAGATTGGCCTGATTAATCGATTTAGTTGATTAACAGAAGCGTATTATTAGGGGGTATTTTTTTAATATGAACTAAGTTTCTGCATTAGATATACATCTTGTTTTCCATTACGAGTATGTATCCATTGAAGCAACTTTCCTGTGATAATGAAACCATTCTTCTCAAATAATGCTACACTTTTTTCATTGCTCATTGGCACATATGCATACAATTGATTCAAATGCAAAAAACCAAGAGCATATGAAGACAATAATTCAAGAGCTTCAGTAGCATATTTCTTTTCTCGTGCCGAAGGATCTATTATTATCCCTATAGCAGCATGTGAATTGTGTGGATCAAAAGCATACATATCAATAGCACCTACAGCTTGCGATGTTGCTTTATCTTCTATTACTAGGCGTTGCTGCTTGCTTTGATAAATATCGTACCCACTCTCTTCAATATAATTATTGAGTGTGTATTTGGAATATGGAGATAGTGCATTACCAACCTCCCATTGCTCAGTGTCATTTTCCCATTTATACAAAATAGATAAATCGCTTGGCTCGAGAGCACGAAGCTTAATTCTGTCGTTTTCTAATAGTTTCATGGTTGTTCTGTTTTACATTCTGGCCATTCCTGGAGAAACAAGTACTCCAGTTTCTTTGCAGTATATATGATTAATAATCGTTTTAGGGTAAAATTGTTCAATTTTATGTATTATCTGCTCGAAACGCATATCATCGAAGCAATAAACAATATCGGTAAAACTGTGACGCTGTTGAAGCCTATTGAGTAAATCATCTAGATTCTTACGCTCAACAGCCCATCGCTCAATAGCCGACTTCCCAAAACGACGATTAAATTGAGTCTTGATTTCTTCGCTGAGAATTTCATTGCAAACAAGTAAAACCCGTCTTTTCTTATTTTCAAGCTCCTTGACGCCATCATTTTTCCTTTTGAATAATGGTGATAGTGTCCATCTGCACATCACTGCTGCTTTCAAACAACTTGAATACAAATCTGGCAATGTATTATAGTATTTACCAAAATAGAGTAGCATTGAGCGATAATATGCTTTTACAAAGAAACGATTCTCATCTCGAGTAAATTTACTTTGATAATGAAGAACAGTCTCCGGAATGCAATATGTTTCATAACCTGCATCAACAAGTCGCTTAGAAAAATCCAGATCTTCGCCATACAAAAAGAAGTTCTCGTCCATGCCTCCAAGCTCTCGGAAAACACGTGATCGCATCATCATAAAAGCCCCCCATAGTGATTCTATTTTATATGGTTTGAATCGCGAAGCATTTAATGACAGCTTTGCAAATCGATGTTGCTTACTATTAGAAATTAGAAAAGATAAACCTAACACTTTCATTAGATAGTCAGAAGGAGTTGGAAATATTCGGCATGACTCTTTATAATACTT
>DLYT01000147.1:0-583 GCA_003447595.1 Porphyromonadaceae bacterium | reverse complement strand
TCAAGAAAAAAACACATCGTTCGCAAGACATCTTCTCCTAAAAGAATATCAGGATGCATAAATAGCACATATTCACCATGCACATAGCGAAAAGCAATATTATTGCCTTGTGCAATGCCTCCATTACCAACATTTGAAATGAATGTCACCTCTGGAAAACGGGCTGATAAGTAAGCTCCTGCTCCATCAACAGCATTGTTATCAACAACTATAATTTCAATATCAAAACCAACTGTTGCAGCTCGTAGTGAAACCAGAGCCTGTTCGAGATAATATTTCTGATTGTAGTTTACTATAACTACTGATAATTTGATTTCATTCATGACATTCTTCGTAAAAGATTATATGCTAATTATGCTGAAATAAATTTCTAAATTTTCATCGAATCATTGAAAGACGTACGATTTAATATTGAGCGGCCTAAAGTTATTTCATCCGCATACTCAATTTCATCTCCAATTGATACTCCTCGGGCAATGACGGTTATTTTTACATCTAAACCGGCTAATCGCCTAAATATATAAAAATTTGTGGTATCACCTTCCATTGTTGTACTCAAAGCTAAGATAATCTCTCTTACTTG
>DLYT01000093.1:10775-19528 GCA_003447595.1 Porphyromonadaceae bacterium | reverse complement strand
GAGCCCTCGACAGTACCGGCAGGAACCTATTCAGAGAATATATTTGAAGATCTGATTTGGCAATGTATTTCATTATTGCCAAGTTCTTTGGAATTTAACATAGGCTTATCGCCTGGATATTTTAGAGGTGACGGATCTCAGCAATGGGTTAGTAATGATGGCGGAGCAACTTATTACAGTGATTACTTTCGTGTGAGAAAGAAATTTTCATGTTCGCTCGATGCATCGATAAGGGCTACCTTTTATATCTGGAGATTTGGGTTGAGTGTGGCACCATCATTAAGTTACTTGCTCACCCGAAATATTGAGAGAGTTTCTGATATTCCCGAGTTGGCAAAGCGTAACCCTTCCCGATGGTGGGGTGGAGTTTCATTCGGGGCATCGTTTCGTTTTTAATACAAAATCAATATTCAGGATAATATAGTATACTGCTTTGGCAGAATACTGATTTTTTTCTTGTGATGTTTTTAAGACCTTAGCAACGCTAACTCAAATAAAAAGATCCATGAAAAAACAATTGTCAATAGCATTGTTTGCTGCCTACTGCCTGACTGTAGGAGCTCAAAACACCAAAACTATCTATCAAAAAGGATGGATTGATTTCAACAAGAACGGAAAAAGAGATATTTATGAAGATGCATCTCAATCGATAGACGCACGCGTGCAAGACCTACTTCACCAGATGAGTCTTGAAGAGAAGACATGTCAGATGGCAACACTTTACGGATCAGGTCGAGTGCTCAAAGATTCGATGCCAACAGCATTATGGAGTAGCGAAATCTGGAAAGATGGAATTGGAAATATCGACGAGCAACACAATGGCCTAGGCAAGTTCAAATCTCAATTTTCATTCCCTTACCGCACAAGTGTAGAAGCACGCCATACGATGCAACGTTGGTTTGTAGAAAATACCCGTTTGGGGATTCCGGTTGATTTTACCAATGAAGGAATCCGTGGATTATGTCATGATCGAGCGACTTTCTTTCCGGCACAATGCGGCCAAGGGGCTACTTGGAATAAAGACTTGATAGCTCGTATAGGAGAAGTAACTGCAAAAGAAGCCAATGCACTTGGTTATACCAATATTTATTCACCGATTCTTGATATAGCACAAGATCCGCGTTGGGGTAGGGTTGTTGAATGTTATGGAGAAGATCCGTTTTTGGTAGGAACACTCGGTAAACAAATGATTACAGCTCTGCAAAAAGAGAACCTTGTTGCTACCCCTAAACACTTTGCCGTATATAGTATTCCGGTAGGCGGACGAGATGAAGATACTCGTACCGATCCACATGTGGCACCTCGGGAAATGCGAACACTTTACCTTGAGCCATTTCGAATGGCATTTCAAGAAGCAGGAGCATTGGGCGTGATGAGCTCATATAATGATTATGACGGGGTACCTGTTTCGGCAAGTTCCTATTTTCTAACTGATATTCTACGCAAAGATTGGGGATTCAAAGGCTATGTGGTTTCAGATAGTGAAGCCGTAGAGTTTGTCCATACCAAGCATAAAGTAGCCGAGACATTGGTCGATGCAGCTGCGGCAGTTGTAAATGCCGGACTAAATATTCGTACACAATTTACGCCGCCACAAGATTTTATTCTTCCACTTAGAGAAGCCATTGCATGCGGAAAGGTTTCACAGCAAATGCTCGATACACGAGTAGCCGAAATTCTGCGCATAAAGTTTTATCTCGGATTGTTTGATAACCCTTATCGAGGCAATACTGAAGAGGTAGAAAAGATTGTTCATTCGCAAGAGCACAAACAAGTTTCGCTAGAGGCAGCTCGCCAGTCGGTTGTTTTGCTAAAGAACGACAAGCAAATTCTTCCTCTATCCAAAGACTTGAAGCGCATAGCAGTGATTGGGCCGAATGCCGACGAACGTAAAAATTTGATTTGCCGATATGGACCGGCTAATGCACCTTTGATTACGGTGGTAGAAGGAATCAAGAAGCAGATGCCGAAAGCAGATATTCTTTATGAGCAAGGTTGTGAAATTGTTGATGCAAATTTTCCCGAAAGTGACTTGTTTGATTATCCACTCACATTAGACGAAAAGAATAAAATAGATAGAGCGGTCGATGCGGCTCGTAAAAGTGAAGTTGCCATCGTCGTGTTAGGAGGTTCGGAAAAGACGGTACGCGAAAGTTACTCACGCTCCGATCTTAATTTGCCCGGGCACCAAGAGAAACTGCTGAAAGCTATTTACGAAACAGGGACGCCGGTTGTACTAGTTTTACTTGATGGAAGAGCGGCGACCATTAATTGGGCTGATCAGTTTATTCCGGGTATTGTGCACGCATGGTTTCCGGGAGAATACTGTGGACAAGCAGTGTCAGAAGTGCTTTGGGGCGATTACAATCCGGGAGGAAAGTTGGCCGTGACATTCCCAAAAACCGTAGGGCAGATACCATTTGCCTTTCCTTTCAAACCGGGATCGGACACGAAGGGGGCGGCCCGTGTATCGGGAGCGCTCTACCCATTTGGCTACGGACTTAGTTATACTTCCTTTAAATACTCTGACTTGAAATTATCTGCTGCACAAATCGGAGCGCAAGGAAATCTTCAAGTTGAATGTACGATAACAAATACCGGGAGTAGAAAAGGCGATGAAGTTGTACAGTTGTATATCAACGACGAGTACAGTAGTGTAACTACCTACACCAAAGTATTGAGAGGATTTGAACGCATAACGTTAGAACCGGGAGCTTCGCAAAAAGTCATCTTCACTCTTACACCACAAGAGCTAGGTTTATGGAACCAACACAATGAATTTGTTGTAGAACCGGGAAGCTTTGAAGTGATGGTGGGTGCTTCTTCTCAAGACATCCGGCTAAAAGATAAGTTTGAAGTACGTTGAATCATACGATCTGAATAAACATAAAAAAGAAAGCCTCTTTCGACAACACGAAAGAGGCTTTTGGTGCTATTACTTAGCCGGATATCCAACGGTTTGCGACAGTGTGATCATTTGATCTTTCTTTAGTTTTAGTTGTGTGCTTAGTTCTGCTTTATCAATCATGGCACGAATTACACAGCTAAGTCCGTCCGATGCACAAAACAAATAGACATTCTGAGCAATGAAACCGGTATTTGCATAAGTTGCCTCGATCAAAGCCTGATCATCCTTGCCCGAAATCTTATTTTTGTTACATACATAAACTAAGTTGACCGGAGCCGATGCTACAAACTCCTGAGTGCCGGCAAAGCTTCTCAAGTCTTTTTTCGAAACTTCGATCAGTGTATTTGCTTTTGCATCGTAGATGTATGTTCCTTTTTTCAATAAAACATATACATCGATTTCTTGTCTGTCTCGCGAAGATGGCGCTGTGCGTTTGTTTTCACGATTAAAGCCCCAGGCAGCCCACAATAGATTTGAAAGTGTTTGATTCGATAGGTCTTTGTTCGCAAAGGCACGATTCGACTCTCTCTCGTTAAGTACTTCCATCAGCGGTTTGCCACCCGTTTTTTGCGGAGCAGGTAATTTGATGTTCTGTGCCGAAACACCAAAGGCAAGTCCGGTAATCGCTACAGATAATAAAAACTTCTTCATGAATTAATTGATTGTTAAGGTGAAACAGTATTTGAGATGTTCTGCGTAAAATTAATATGATTTTATACAATTCATTTCATGCGTAAGAGATTTATCATGCAGGACGAACTTTTTTAGATGATAGTTCGTTTATTCATATATATAACTTGATGTATGCACGGGGAATGGTATAAGGAGATTTTGAGTTTTATGGCTACGGTGATAAGTGCCATAAGTTTGATTATCGTAGTATATGGCACGTTGATCGGATTTGTTGCCTTTGTGCGCAACGAATGGAGACGTCGCAACGGGACGTTTGAGATGGTAACCATTCGGCGTATTCGAGTAGAGTGTGGTAGTTATTTGTTGCTAGGGCTCGAGTTTCTGATAGCATCCGATATTCTCGAGACTGTATTAAAACCGGGCCTAAATGAGTTAGCTATACTTGGTGGCATTGTTATAGTACGAATTATCCTTTCTTATTTCCTAAATCGAGAAATTAAGGAACTGAAGGAAGAATAGTGCCGAATACTTGATATTATTATTGAAAAAAGAGAATGGCGAGGAATCCTTTTAATGGAAATTCCCCGCTATTATTTTTATGTTCTGTTCTTTTTGAAGTTCTCAGCTTGTTCAAAGATCTCCGAATAGACTTCGTCTCGTTCTACTGGAGGATAACCATATTCATCGAGAAGTAATATTAGACCAACCTTTAAAGCAGACTTTATATCATCTCGCTTGTCCCAATCCGGATATTTAGCCTGTGTGTCTACCAGTATTTTTACAGCTTTAGCCAATTCAATCATCTTATCTTCCGGATAAGTGAAATCATACTTTATGCAAAGAGCCATAAGAATATCATAAAAGGCTTTCTCTTGAAAATCAATTCCGATTTCATTGCCCGAAGAAAACTCTTTATGCACTTCCCAGATTAGATCAGTTAGTTGCTCCGCAAACTCTTCATACACTTCACTTCGCAAGATATCATTTGCATCGCGTTGGTTGTAACGATCTACCAAGCTCTCCATCTTTTTGCTAAAGTCAATACCCTTCATTCGGTTTACCTTCTTGAGTTCTCCGATTACTTTGGCAAGCAGCTTTTGAAGTAACTTGATTTTAGTATTAGGAAGCTTTATCTTATCAATCTTAGCCAAGTAATCTTCATCAAAGATATCTTGCTCCGTTTCATTATCGGAACCCATTTTGAAAATCTCTTCTACGCCGTCACTGCTCAGAGCATCTTTAATCATTTCTTGCACTTTGGCATTCATCTGTGCCGTATCGGGTGCATCACCTTTGGTGAGTTTAAAAACGATCGAACGCACAGCCAGATAAAAATGTGTATAATCCCGCTCTTCTTGTGTCAACTGTTCGCTACCCGTACAAATATCATAAGCAGCTTTGAGACGTTTTACAATATCCATAAAACGAGTTTCTGTTTCTTTTGTACACTGTATATATTCAGATGCGTTATTTAAACAATTCAACTGCTCCAATGTACTTCCCGAGAAGTAAGGAGTACTGTCAAACTTGTGGAATAACCTCGCAAGTAAATCCAAATGATCTTTTACAACAACAAGCGATTGCGCGATATCTTCAAAATTATCTTTGTCTCCTTTATTGTAATGAGCAAGAGCAAGGTTCATTTGTTTCTTTATGCCGATGTAATCAACGACCAGCCCCTTGTTTTTCCCTTCATACTTGCGGTTTACGCGCGAAATAGTTTGTATAAGATTATGCTGCTGTATTGGTTTATCGATATAAATAGTATCAAGAAACGGAACATCAAATCCGGTAAGCCACATATCTACCACAATTGCAATCTTGAAGTTCGACTTCTTATTCTTGAATTGGGTATCCAATTTCCTCCGATGCTCTTTAGTGCCTAATAAATTATACAACTCTTTGCTGTCGTCTTTAGATCGGGTCATCACCAATTTGATACGTTCCGAAGGTAGCACGGCTTCCTTTTCTTCATCCGTAAGTGTGACTCCCTCTTCAGCATGCAGCACTTCACCCCATTGCGGCCGCAATGAAAGCACAATCTTATAAAAGTCGTAAGCAATGGTTCGGTTACTGCATACAAACATGGCTTTCCCTTTTACCGACGAACCCTCCGCAATCCTTTTTTCATAGTGTGCAATGAAGTCTTCGGCCAATGCTTTTAGTCGATCCGGATCTCCAAGTATGGCATTGAGGCGGGCAGACTCCTGTTTACTTTTCTCGATCTGATATTCGTTTGCCCCTTCTTCGGCAACTTCGTCATAGTATTGCTCTATCTTTTTCAGTTCACTGTTGTTTAACACCACCTTTGCGGCACGACCTTCATATACAATACGCACTGTTATTTCATCACGTACCGATTCAGTCATTGTATAGGCATCTACAACTTTACCAAACACATCAAGCGTAGCGTCTATCGGCGTACCGGTGAAACCCACATATACTGCATTTGGTAATGAATCGTGCAGATGCTTTGCAAACCCAAACGTTTTGGTTACTCCATATTGAGTTACTTTGACTTTTTGGTCCATGTTGGTCTGACTTCGGTGTGCTTCATCCGAAATACAAATCACATTTTGCCTTTCGGTAAGCAGCTGTGTATCTTCTGTGAATTTGTGTATTGTGGTAAGAAAAACGCCACCACTTTCTCGTCCTTGCAGCAGTTGTCGCAGATGGGAGCGACTGGTTACGCTGATTACTTTGTCGTCACTAAAAAACTGTTTTGCATTGGTAAATTGTTCGCCCAACTGACTGTCCAAATCTGTGCGGTCTGTGATCAAAATAATGGTAGGACTACCAAAGTAAGAACTCTTCATCAGTAAGCGCGTCAGAAAAAGCATTGTGAAACTTTTTCCGCAACCGGTAGCTCCGAAATACGTACCACCCTTTCCGTCTCCTTTAGGCTTTTGTGCCAATTTTATGTTTTTATACAAAGCACGAGCGGCATAATATTGAGGGTAGCGACACACAATCTTTTCATTCTTCTTCGAAGTATCGGGTATGTAGATAAAGTTGCGAATAATATCCCTTAACCTGTCTTTATTAAACATTCCGCGGATTAAGGTAAACATCGAATCTATACCGTCTACATCCTTATTCATACCGGCAACGCGTCGCCATGCATAAAAGAAGTCGTATGCGGCAAAAAAAGATCCGGCTTTATTGTTTACACCATCACTGATTATACAAAAAGCATTGTATTTAAACAAATCGGGGATATCACGTTGATACCGTACGGTAAGTTGGGTAAATGCATCGTGAATGGTAGCATCTTCTCTAATGGCACTTTTAAACTCAAACACAACAACAGGCAATCCGTTTATATACACTATTCCGTCGGGAATGCGAGTTTCTGTCCCTTGAATCTCCAGTTGAGTTACAAACCTATAAATGTTTGATTCGGAAGTATGGAAAGCCACTTTCGGTTCACCGGTAATCCACTCCAATTTATCTATGTTGTGTCTTTGAGCCTCCAGTCCGGTATAGTCAATCAATTGAATGTAAAGATCCTTTTTATCGTGAGCTTCACGTTTGAGAATAAATCCGTCGGAGATCAATTTCATGCAACGCTTGTTGCTTTCATACAAGTCTGAAGCCGGAAGAGTTTTCAAACGCAATATAATCGACCCTATTTCAGAGTCGGTAATCGCGTCATCAGCATAACGTCTTTTCAAGAAGTTACGCAAATCCTCTTCAATCAGCACATCGTCAGGTCTACGGTTTAATGTGTTTCCATGGCAATGCACGTATCCTTCTTGCTCAAGCAGCTCGCAAAAAGCCTCCTCTAGTTTATCTTCCGTGAATTTCATAGTTTATAGTGTTACGTTTTAATTGTTTTATTCAGATCTATTTTCTAAAATAAACTGTCTCATCAAATTAACAGATTGCTCTAACTCTTCGAAGGAGTAGCGTCTATTGTTTTCATTTTCAGGATGATGTATTTGATGTCTTATATACTCAGTCAATATAATTTCAGTAGTACTTATAGAACCATTTCTTTGAACTTTATTATATGGTATCTTATCTTTATTTGTTTTATAATCAGTTAATAAGCCCTCAGCCTCAATGAAGCCATAAAGTTCATTATGGTATTCTTCTGTCAAATGTCTGAATGCTATGAAATTTATTTCATTTAATGATGGATATGGGAGTTGATTCGGTTCAACAGTGTTTATACTTTTAGTCCCTTCATAATCCTTAGAGATTAATCTTAAATTGTCGAAGGATAATCCTTTTACAACAGTTGCACTGTGCGTGGTTAGCATTACTTGAACTCCTTGTTTATTAGACAAGTCTTTAAAAGCATTTATTAATAACTTTTGATGTTCAGTGTGTTGAGATGTTTCAGGCTCTTCAAACGCATAAATAATCGGTTGCGAACTAGATCTTCTTCTTTCTGCTTCAGCTCTAAAAAAGTTCAATAAAATCAATCTTTTAATGCCACTACCTCTTTTGTTAATAGGGATATCATCATCTCCACTTATTGATACTTTATTAAAGACTGTTGTCCATGATAATGAATCAGACGCAGGAATAATAGGATTCAATGATGATGCAATATCAGGGTTCATTTCGTTTAGCTTTTCTAGAGTTTTGTCAGAAACGTCCCTCAGCTTTTCCGATACTTTTTGTGCCACTAGAGCAAGTTTTTGTGCAATTTCATCATCCTTTAATATTTGTTTAACAGCTTCCTTCAAAGGGTCTTGTACTTCGCTGTCGCTGTCGCTGTTTTTTCTGTCAGATTGAAATAACGAGTAAATAGGTAAAAGTATTTGTATCTTTTCCCAGATGTTTTTGGCATCATCCTTGGATGCGTCAATCTCTACTAGTTCTAGTCTTAAGTCTTCTTCATAATGCTTCCAAATAGCTTTTCGCATGATTGCATTGATTGTCATATTCTCGCACTCAATGTTGTGCTCTGTGATAATCTTTTTATAATCAGTCTGCTTTAGGGTTAATAAATTAGAGCAGTTTTCGTTTGTCGGATGTAGTGCTTTTATGAAGATTTTAGCAGCTCCAGCATTTGGATATTTCTTAATAATCTCAAGTTCACTATTAGTGTTCAATAAATATTCATCACTAAAAGAGGTTGCATTCGTTGTGTCAATAATAATTGAGCTCGGGAGTTCTGTGAATATACCAGTAATAATAATATCTTTATCGTTATCAGCTAAAGATGATTTATTAATATCATTCTTATCTAATTTGATAA
>DLYT01000093.1:0-10574 GCA_003447595.1 Porphyromonadaceae bacterium | reverse complement strand
GTATATCGAGAGCTTCAAGTACTGTAGACTTGCCGATATCGTTTTGTCCAACAAAAACAGTTAAATCTTTAAATTCAATACAGACTTCGTCTTTGTAGCCTCGGAAGTTTTTAATTTTTAATTCTTTTAATTTCATTGTATAGATCTATTTGTGAAAATTATATTGTACGAGATGGTTACATTTAGATGTGAATTTACTCATAAAATATTATTTATACGTCTTCTATATCTTTGCCATTTTTGATAAAAGAATAGATGCCATTTGAGAATAATGATCATTATTGCTCTTTCTAAAGTTGATTTCAGATAATAATATGTATGTGTTGATTTGATATTTAGTTAGAATTGTATCGTCAGCTCTAATGAATTTTATAGCCAAAATATCTGGAACTGTTAATTGACCTTGGACAGATCCTGATTCTTCAAAAATGTAATTCTTTAATAGAAAGTATAGATAACACAGGTGTACAGTGTTATTAGGTATAACAACAAGTAATCTAACAATAGCATCAAAAGGTTCAAATCTTAAACAACAATAACCAATAGTGCCACGTGCAGATATTGTAATGCTATTTGTTGGATATTTAGCTTGGTTTGTATAACCATATAAGCCTTCTTTAATTATTCCATTAGAATATATTGGGATATGACAGTTGTTATTGCTGTTTGGTGAGTATGTTTCAGGTTTATCTCCTCCAGCTTTTATTGTTGATATATTTTCTATCTTTTCAATACTCCATCCTTTTGGGATAGGGCCAAGTTCGCTTTCAATCATTTCTCCACCGGAACTTTTATATGGCTTGCCTTCTTCGTTAGGGAATTCAAAGTCTACAAACCATTGTCTGTAGATTGCTTGCGCAGTTTCTTCAAGTTTTTGAATTAGCTGGTTGTTCAGTTCTATCCTATTTTGTAGCGCATTGTATTCGGCAACTATTTCACGTTGTGTTTCGATAGATGGTATAGGGAGCTCGATATTGCACATTTCTGCCCAATCGAAAACTTCTCTCGCACTTCCATGACTTTTGAAACGAGCATAGCGATCAAACTCTGGTCGTTGAAACCACATCATTAAATACTCAGGAAGAAGGTCTTCGTTGTTTATGATTTCAAAGCATGTGTATGCTTGTGATACGATTGCTTCTTCATAATCTTTTAATAAGGCAATTGATATTTTATCTCCATTTCGTGATGTTACAGGACCATACGCAAACTGTCCTTTCTTTAATATTTTGTAAGTAGACATATCTGTTCCTACCGTATTTGCGATTGATGGAATCAGGACTTTTTGAATACTAACGCCCAAAAGCTTGGTTACGGTTAACTCTGTGTTGCGAATATTTACTTCCCGAATATAGTTGCCTAGTCGTTTATAGCTATTTTTCATTATCTCTTTTTCTTTTGTTTGACTTGGGCAATTGTTTTGTTGCTTTATCAAAGTCACTTTCATAGTTTTTATCCTGAATGATACGAAACTTTTGATACTCTCCTTCTGCTAATCGTTTCGCGATTTCGTGACTTACGCTTCCTGCATTTTTTAAGATACTGTACTCATTGAATTGAAGAAAAGCATCAAGTTTTTGTACCCAGTCTGTCATTTTCATTGGTATTTGTCTAGCTGCTTGGTTTTCAGCGTAATCAAGATACATTGAAACCAATCGCTCCAGTTCTTTTATTTCAGTTTCATTGAGATAGTTTTTGGCAACGCTGACATCCGATTTCAATATTTTGCCCGAAGGAGCATTCTTCCAAGTATGCAATCCCATGTTAGGTTCAATTGATTTGGCTCGTTCAGCAACAATCTCAGCTGCCGTTTTTCCTGTTATTGCCCAGTGTAGTTTATTTTGTACTGTTTTGAAAAACGTTTGCGAGACTTCTGCTTTCGGATTGTAATCAATACTACATTGCTCATAAATATCGGTAATCTTTTGGTAAAAGCGTCGCTCGCTGGCTCTGATCTCCCGAATACGTTCAAGTAATTCGTCAAAATAATCTTTGCCAAAACGTTTCCCTTGTTTCAACCGTTCGTCATCAAGAACAAAACCTTTGATAATAAACTCGCGTAATGTTTTTGTAGCCCAAACGCGAAACTGTGTAGCCTGCTTGCTGTTTACTCTGTATCCAATAGCAATAATCGCATCGAGATTATAAAACTTACTAGTGTACGTTTTCCCATCTTCGGCAGTATGTGCAATTTTTGCACATACTGAATCTTCATCTAGCTCTTCAGTTGTAAAGATATTTTTGAGATGCTTTGTTATGACCGAACGATCTACATCAAAAAGTTCTGCCAAACGTTTTTGGCTTAGCCAAAACGTTTCGCTTGCATATAAGACTTCTACTCGAATATTACCTTCGGGTGAACTATATAAAATAATGTCGGACGATGAGTTATTTCCGTCCATGTGATTATTCAATTCCATAGCCTAGATTTTTAAAGACTGTAAGTAACTCTTTTTTTGATTCTTCTTCTGCTTGTAGCAACTGTTTGAACTCTGCTTGCAGTGTTTTCATCTTCTCATCAAAATCAATGTTTTCGTCTCGATTTTGAAATGCGATGTATTTACTTGGAACTAACGAGAAGTCTTTTGCCGCAATTTCATCTACAGTTGCGCTGTAGCAAAACTCCGGACGGTTGAATGTGTTGTGCACTTCATCTTCTACAGCTGTTTGCCAAGCATGATAGGTTGATGTGATCTGTTGAATATCGTCTGTCGAAAATTGAGTAAATTTCTTTTCGAAAGGTTCTCCCATCTGACGCAAATCCATAAATAAGACTTCTCCTTTGCGGTGGCGATAGTTCCGAGATTCATTGCCTACCTCTGTGGTTTGGGCCGTTTTGTTTTTATTCAAGATCCAAAGTGTTACGCTGATGTCTGTGGTATAAAACATACTTCGTGGTAACACAAGAATTGCTTCAACGAGGTCGTTTTCGATAAGTCTTCTTCGTATTTTATACTCTTCGCCACCTCCGCTCAAGGCTCCGTTGGCAAGAATAAATCCGGCTACACCATTTTCGGAAAGCTTACTTGCCATATTAAGTATCCATCCGTAGTTGGCGTTGCTTTTGGGAGGGACGTCGTAGCCTTTCCATCGAGGGTCGTCTGTCAGTTCGTTTTCTGCACGCCAATCTTTTTGGTTGAAAGGTGGGTTTGCCATAATATAGTCTGCCTTCAAGTCTTTGTGTTGATCGTCCGAAAACGTGTTGGCTGCTTTCTCTCCCAAGTTTGCAGAAATACCGCGGATCGCAAGATTCATTTTGGCTAGTTTGTAAGTTGTATTAGTATACTCCTGTCCGTAGATCGAAACTTCTTTCTTATTACCATGATGGCTTTCGATGAATTTGATTGATTGTACAAACATACCGCCCGAGCCGCAGGCCGGGTCATAAATAATCCCTTTGTAGGGTTCTATCATTTCGGCTATAAGATTAACAATGGTTTTGGGAGTATAAAATTCACCTTTCCCTTTCCCTTCGGCAAGTGCAAATTTGGAAAGAAAGTATTCATATACACGACCTACAATATCTTGTTCTTTATCTTTCAGCGTATTGATTTCGCTGATTTCGTCGATTAATGAAGCTAGCTTTGAGGCTTCGAGTCCCAAGCGTGAGAAATAGTTGTCGGGCAATGCACCTTTGAGACTTTTGTTGTCTTTTTCGATTGTGTGGAGTGCGGTGTCGATGGCCAATGCTAAATCGTCTTGCTTGGCTTTTTCTTTGATGTAGTTCCAGCGAGATATATCTTCCAGAAAGAATACGTTGCTCATATTATAGAAATCGGGCATCTCAATGTATTTCTCTTTGCCCTCGGCGATAAGTTGTTCTCTTCGTTCTTCAAACTTATCACTTACGAACTTCAAGAAAATCAAACCTAGTACGACATGCTTGTATTCTGAAGGTTCTACGCTGCCACGTAATTTGTTTGCCGATTCCCAAAGACTGACTTCTATCGGTTTTTCTTGCTTTTCTTTTACTTTCTTAGCCATATATCTATTTCTCGTATTCTAATTAATGATGATAATCAACGTGCTATTACTCGAAGAACAATGGTGGGATACTACACATTAGTTCTGTACATTATTTGGTCGTTGAGATACAAAGGTATTATTGATCTTTCTTTAAATCAAATTAATCGATACACTTTTTGAATGTTGGTATTGGTGTATAAAGTGATGCCTAATAAAGCACGTTATATAATGGGATAAATGCTTTCGTTGATTACGACGAATGAAATCATTTATAGTGAAGAGCGAATCGTCAGGTCGCCATCTGACAATTTATTCTTCACTATGATCAAATCGTCAGGTGCCGACCTGACGATTTGAAGTATGTATGCTTTTCAATCAAAGCTAACGAGCTTTCGACTTGATTTACGTGAAGTTTATAGATACAATTCGGGTTCTTTGCGGACAGAGCAGTTGTTGAAAAGCCACTCGGCACGTGGCTGGAAAAATGTGCGGGCTTCTTGCGGACAAAACTTCACGCAGGCGCAGCATTTGATGCATTTGCTTTTGTCGCTCAGGGTTGGATCGATGGTGTCGATGGCTTCGGCCGGACAGATGGTTATGCACTCACCGCATCGGATACACAAGTCTGCATCCGTCGCAGGTGCGGCCGGTGTAAATTGTGGCATCTCCTTGTACGGACGGTTTCCCTTTGGCGAAGGAAGGTCGGTGTTGTTGGTTTGCAATTTGGCGGCGATTGCCTTGCCGGATTTTTGAGCAAAGAGGCAGTCTTGTTCGTCGGGGCGATGTGCCGCGATGGGTTGGACAGGGGTGCTGTATGAGTGTTCGCCGATGAATGCCGCCGAAGCAACGGGACGAAAACCCTTCGAAGTCATCAAGTCTTGCAGTTCGATCAGCGCATCTTCATAGGCGCGATTACCATATACCACGACCGAAACCGCAGGGATGTTGTTTCCTTTTAAAGATTCCATCCGTTCTACTGCCAGTTTGGGAAGTCTGCCGGCATACACGGGGATTCCTACAATAGCCAAGTCGGCCACGTCGAATGCGGTATCGGATAAAGCTTTGCAGGTGAGATCGTGCTTTACAATGCGTACGTTTTCAAATCCTTTTGCGATGTTTTCAATTACCTGTAGCGAAGTGTGCGTCGGTGAGAAGTAGATAAGATGTATTGTTTTTATTGTATTCATGTTCATGGAGTATTATTGTTGCAACCTTCGAGCAAAGGTATAAAAAGAAGTGGATGCTTGTTGTGCCCGATAGTTTTTGTATCTTGTAGTTGATTACGAATAACCTTATTATCAGATGAAAAGCACGATCTTAGATTTGAAAGCGATCCAAGTGCGCATCGCTAAAAAAGAATACCTTACCGACGCGCTCAAGCGTCATGGTTTTGTGGCATTGCCTTCCAATGCGATTATAAACAAACGACTTCCCGGATTGGGGGCTACGTATTGCGAACTTACGGCTCCGCGTCACTCCATCATCATCGAACCCAATGTGCCGGTTATTGTGGGCAAAGCCTTGAAACATCCCGAGGCTTTTGGTGTGTACAGAGGGGTTACGGCCAAGCAGATTCAAGCCTATCTGAAAAGTGATGTACCTTATAAGAAAATCCTGACTACGCCCGAGAGTTTCGGACGGGTCAAGGAGGCTGCGGCTAAAGCGAATGTCTGTTTGCACAGTGATTACTTTATGCTGATCGACGAATGCGAGAAGCTGGTGCAGGATATCCATTACCGCGATTCCATCGCACTGCCGATCGATGATTTTTTTAAGTTTGATCAAAAAGCGCTGGTTTCGGCAACTCCGCTTTATGCGGTGGATAAGCGTTTTGCGCATCAAGGGTTTCGGGTGGTAAATGTGGAGCCCGATTATAAGTACCGTAAAGCCATTGAGGTGATCACGACAAACAACGTGGCGGAAACTTACTATGAGTTGATTTCCGAGTTGAACAAACTTCGAAAGGGCAGGGGAACGGTATGCGTCTTTATCAATTCGATTGCAACGATTGATTCGATTTGTTACCGCGACAGTGCATGGGGTAATGACACGGCTACATTTTGCAGTCGCGAAGGTTTCAGTAAACTGATTTATAAGAAGGATCGGAATTTTTATGATACGGTTGAGGCGGAACATATCAAGCGGTACAACTTTTTTACGTCGCGTTTTTATTCGGCAGTGGATATCGACTTGCGCACCAAGCCCGATGTGATTGTGATTTCGAACGTGCGCACCCTCGAGCAAAGCATGATTGATCCTGCTACCGAGGCGGTGCAGATATACGGTCGCTTTCGAAACGGGGTGCGGAGTTTTACACACATTGTTTCGCTCAAGCCCGATATGCAAGTGAGTTCGGGCGAAGAGGTTTGCAAGGAGGTGCACGCATCCGAAAAGTTGCTTTCATATTGGAAAGAGCGGCACGAGCAGGCGGTAAATTCGGGCGAAAAGGAGATGTGGTTGGAGGCCATTGCGGGAACCTCATTTTGGGATATTTGCAATGCCGACGGCGAACTGGACCCACTCAAACTGGCCAATCGAATGTATAAGGAGCAGGTGAAGAGTTTGTATACCGAGCGCGGCAAACTGCTTGCGGCGTACGGGGTGGTGCCGTTTTTTGACGTGACCGACTCGCACAGGGAGTTTCTCATTGCCGACGACGACCGGGTGATTGCTTTGAGCAGAGGCGTGCGCGAGGTGATGGCGCGTAATCTTCTTGAAAAATTAGACCGACTGCACGATCTGATGAACCGCAATCCGGCCAAACATAAATCTGTAATGCACCAAATCCGAAGCATTACCGGTTCGCCTTGGGCAGAACTTCTCTATCGTTGCTACCTTGAAAAAGGTCTCGAATGGACTCTCAAGTGCAAAGGGCGAGGCGTTATGATGGAACGAGGATTAGAGTCTGCCGGTAGTTTGGCTCAGAAAAATTCGGAACTCTTGCGAAATAAAGCCTTTAAGATTTTTCGTGTCGGATACGAGTACGAGTATGGAGAGATTGATAAAGCTTTGACGAAACTCTATGCAAAGCATAATCTTTTTACCAATCGTTCTTCGCTTATTCAAGATCTTAAACGCTACTTTAAACTAACATCGCGCAGTGTAAAAGGAAGACGCTATTATCGGGTTGAAGCAAAAAAATAAAAATATTTAGTATTCATATTATCAGTGTTTTAGGGAAATAATTTTGATGTTTGTTTTGGGTTAACATGCAGTGCTATAGTTGCTTATGTGTGTGGATGGCAAAACAGGCAAAAAAGTTTTCAATGAAGAATTTTGATGTCTGTAAACTGTTTTTGAAGTAATGCACTGGTAATCAGTGGTAGTTGAGACCTGCTCAATCCCCTTATTTTGTAGAAAAAAACAGAGTTCAGTGTAACTTCCTGATTGCAGTCTTTGGGTGTTGTAAAAACAAAACGCGTGGCAGCGAGGAGGTGATCCTTGCTACCACGCGTTGCTATGTTGTGAGGGGGGAGGTTTATTTCCAGATTAGGCCGTCTTGGCGGATGTGCCATACGTTGTTTGCACCGCCGTTGTATGTAACTTCATACATTGAGCTGGTGTTTTGCAACGATACATTTGCCAGTTCGTTTGCAGGGAAGATTTCCGATGCTTTTAGTTCGGCCAATGTAGTTGCATAGTTGCCGGTTGCTTTTTTGTATTGCGACTGACGGTAGTACATGCGACGAAGTTTCCACTTGATCTCTTCTTGTGAGTTCAGGTTGAAGGTAACGTCACCTTTGCCTGCAACAACATCAGTAAGTTGTACGAATCCCCATTTTTCAGGACAGTGCATGTTTACTTCTCCTGTAGGTGACCATACCCAGTTGTCTTCGTTGATACCTTCTTTGCCCGGACGTGGAGCTTTTACATACTTACCGTTTTCGATGGTGTGATTCCATTGTACACGCGAGAAGTTTACACGCATTTGCTCGCCGTTGATCGGAAGCGGATTGCCTTTGCGTGTTTCGTTGATGCTTTCCCAAGAGAAGAAAACCTCTACAGTCCATTTTTGGTCGGTATCGTTCGGGTTGTTTAGTGTTCCGTATACTTTTACGGCCGACTGCATGTCCATAAAGTTCCAACCATTCATGTAGAAGTTGCCTTGGTCGCGATACGGTTGTTGCAAGAACAAGTCCCACTCGGTACCCAATGCGTTCATTTCAAACTCAAGGTAGTTGTGCGTATCTGCCGTAGGATCGATAAAGATTTCGAAGTCATTGTCGTGGTAGATTACCGATTCGCGTTTGGTAAGTGTGCCCCATACGTGCGGTTCTTCCATTTCAGCCGCAAAATACATTCCTTTCTCGTCCCAAGCCATTTTGGCACGTGTGCGATATTTAGGCTTTGGTTGTATGTCGCCTTCGATATCTACAAAGTCGTTTGTCCATGGAATGTTGTCCCATTCTGCCGAAGTCATGTTTCCATCTACGGTAATTGGTGCCGCAGCTTTGTAACATACGTATGTTTCGGGATGAAACCATGCTGAGTCTGTAAAGTTAACATCAGCAGCAGGTGCTTGAGTTGTCGTGGTATTACCGGTGCATGAAACAAGTGCTGTTGCAACGGCAGCCAGAGAAAGTGTCATGAATTTTGCCTTCTTCATCTGTTGATTCGTTATAGGTGTTTTTATTTATAGTCGATTTCTCAAATGCAAATATAATGAAAGAGGCGCAATTTCTTGCGCCCCTTGTTTTATTGATCGTTTGCTTCTTCGTCTTTATACCAAGATGCATACATCAGATAGTTCTTTGCAATGCGTTGATTGATCTCTTTAGCTTGCTCGGGATCTACCTTTTTGACAAACTTGGCAGGAACGCCTGCGTAGATCGATCCGGGTTCTACTTGTGTGCCGCTAAGTACAACCGATCCGGCTGCTATGATCGCGCCTTCGCCGATTACCGCATCGTCGAGAATGACTGAGTTCATGCCTAGTAGTGCGCCGTTGCAAATCTTTGCTCCGTGTATCACAACGTTGTGTCCTACCGATACGTCGTCACCAATTTCGATGGTCGACTTTTGGTAGAGGGTGTGTAATACAGAACCGTCTTGCACGTTTACACGGTTTCCGATACGGATGGAGTTGACATCGCCACGCAATACGGTACTAAACCAGATGCTGCAATCGTTGCCGATAACGACATCGCCTATGATGGTTGCATTATCTGCCAAGTAGGTGTTTTCTCCGATTTGCGGAGTGAAGCCTCTTACTGATTTGATTAATGCCATGTTGTTGTTATTGGTTTTAAATTTCGGCAGTTTGTTGTTTCAACCATGCTTGCTCGTCAGCATTTAAATGCGGAGTCAAGGTGTCGAATACAAACTGATGGTATTTGTTTAGCCAAGCACGCTCTCGTACCGAAAGCATTGCCGGATCGATAAGTTTACGGTCGATCGGGAACAGTGTCAATGTCTCGAAGCTGTAGAACTTGCCAAACTCTGTTTCGCTGTCTTCTTGCACACGAATCAAGTTCTCGATGCGGATACCATATTCGCCGGTACGATAAAGTCCCGGTTCGTTTGATAGTACCATGCCCGGTTGAAGTGTTACAGGATTTTCATCCATACGAATGCTTTGTGGGCCTTCGTGTACATTGAGGAAGTGTCCGATACCATGACCTGTGCCGTGTAGGTAGTTCAGCCCGTTGTCCCAAAGAGCTTTTCTGGCAAGAATATCCAGTTGTGAGCCTCTTGTGCCTTGTGGGAACTTGCATTTGCCCAACGAGATGTGACCTTTAAGTACACGTGTAAAGTCTTTGATCATTGCCTCGCTTGGCTCTCCTAATGCAACGGTACGGGTAATATCGGTAGTGCCGTCGAAGTATTGAGCGCCTGAGTCGATTAGTAGCATACCTTCATTGCGAACAACGGATGCTGTTTCCGGTGTTGCGCTGTAGTGAACAATCGCACCGTGTTCGTTGTATCCGCAGATCGTTCCGAAGCTGTCTGATACATAAAACGGCTGTTCGCTGCGGAAAGCTGTAAGCTGCTCCGAGATTTGGATTTCGGTAAGTGGTTCGCCTCCGGCAAGGGATGCTTCAAGCCACATGAAGAATTTGGTAAGGGCGATACCGTCTTTTACCATTGCGTTGCGGAAACCTTTTAGCTCAGTTTCATTCTTTATGCTCTTAAGTAAAGCAACAGGAGATGCTGTTTCTACTTTGGTGCAGTGTTGCGGGATGGCATTGTAGACCGAAAGATTGGTTTTGGCTTTGTCGACCAAAATGATGGTATCTTCTTTTAAGTTGTTGAGATACGGGATGATCTTGTTGTAGTCGGCAATAATAACACCTGCATGCATTAATGCGTCTGCAGTTTCTTTCTCAAGTTTGCCGCGCTCCACAAAAAGAACGTTTTCATTCTCGGATACGAAAGCATAACTCACAACTACCGGATTGTACGATACGTCTGTTCCGCGGATGTTGAAGGTCCATGCGATTTCATCCAATGTGCAAAGCACGGTGCAATCAGCTCCGGCTTGGTGAAGGGCGTTATTTACACGATTCAGCTTTTCTTCGGTTGTTGCTCCCGCATATTCTGCCGGATAAGCGAAGAATGGTTCTTGTGGAATTGACGGACGGTCTTTCCAAATGGCCTCGATGAGATCG
>DLYT01000154.1:1551-3705 GCA_003447595.1 Porphyromonadaceae bacterium | reverse complement strand
TATACCGAACTCACGTTAAAATATATTTTCTGCTGTGTATTCGTCTTTGTCTTCTTCGAAGCCATCGCCTTCTTCAACTAGCTCCTTGTATCGTGCATCAAACTTATCCGAAATGTATTTGAGAAAGATTAAACCCAATACAACCGACTTGTATTCGGATGCGTCTATGTTTCCACGCATTTTATCGGCTGCTTTCCATATTTGGTCTTCAAATCCTATATCAGTACCATTCTTCTTTGCCATAGCTATTGTAGTCTTATTTTATTCAATATTATACGTATGATGCAAAAGTAACTAAAATGTTCGACTCTTTTCGCTGTATAAAATACTCAGTAGACCGTACACTTCTTCGCTTTATACAATAAGTTAGGATCAGGAATTTTATCCGTATGCCTTTGGGTTGGATAAGACTGTGATTGTTGACTAGCGTTTCGCTCTAGATTGAGTGAATTTGCTGTTTTTGCGGGTTGAGAAAATGGTTTTTGGGGTGGATGGAATAGGTGTTCCTTTGTGGAGGATGGGGGTTGGCAAGAGGTTGGGGGTTGAAATTGTTGATAAGTTGGGGGTAGATGTTGAAAACCTTGCTTGGTTGTTGAAAAAAGGTCGTTTGGTTTTGGGAAAAAGCATGCAAGGTTTGCGAAAAAACCTTGTTTGGTTCTTGGATGAAGGCTGCTTGGTTTGGAAATGATGAAAATTGCGCATGCGTGATGGCGAAATCAGGGACGCTTGGTGCGTAAATTAGGCACCGAGCGTGAGTGAAAATAGTATTCACGGTGAGTGCGGAAAGTATTAGTGAAGACTGTTTACTGTTATAGTGAAGATGGCAAACTGTCTTCACTATAACGCGAAAGTGTTTTCATTGAAAACGTTTGGGGTGTAGGTGATGCTGCTGTTGTCAACTCGCCGTGCTTGGTTTGTGGGTGGGCACGAGTGCGGGGTGTTTGCACGATGGCAGTGTGGAGGAGTTGGCCGCTGCAAAGTGAAAGCTCGTACAGGTTGTGGCTGGTTTTTTGCTAGTTCGTTTGGAGGGTCTTCGTTTGCAAGTTGCAAGGCTTGTAAGACACAGGGGTGCTTATGGTGACAAATGGTTGCTTTTTATTTTGTTGAGATTTTGGTCAAACTAGGATATTATAAGGCTGTAGTGGTGGTATTTCGTGCAAATAAGGGCGGTAACACGGGGCTGTATCGGCGATATTGGGGTAAATTGCCCATGGGATGCCGCGAACAACTTCTACCGATATTTTACAATAAGTGGATTGAGGTCAAGGTTTAAATACGGCTTTGTCAGGTTCTTTATAGAGCTTTGTCAGATTCTTAATCGGGTGCTGTGGGTTTGCTCACTTTGCTAAAGTGATTTGGGGATCGATGAAAAAAAGATAGGGTTCTTTGATTTATTTGAGGCAAAAAGAGTGCTATCTTGTATAAATTTATACATTTGTAAAGATCCCTAAGAAAGGACCATACTCTATTATTTGGATAACGATACTTTATTATACAGATAACAAGACGTTGTTCTATACTAGAGAATTACTCCATAATTGAAGATAGATACACCATGAATGAGGAAATAAAACAAATTGCGGAGCGCATCAAGGGTTTGCGCGAGGCGCTTGATCTGTCGCAGGTGCAAGTTGCGTATGCTTGTAACATTCCGCTGAAAGATTTTCAGCAAATCGAGTCGGGATGTTGTGATATATCTGTAAGTTTGCTGCATCAATTGGCAAAGACGTATGGCGTGGAGCTTACTACGCTCATGTTTGGAGACGAGCCCAAGATGAGCTCCTTCTTCGTTACCCGCAAAGGTCAGGGACTGGCTGTAGAACGCGTGAAGGCGTATAAATATCAGTCGCTCGCTGCGGGTTTTGCAAACCGAAACGCCGATCCGTTTGTTGTAACGGTACAGCCATCGGATGCTCCGATCTTTTTAAACAATCATACCGGACAGGAGTTTAATCTTGTGCTTTCCGGTACTATGTTGCTTGAGATAAATGGTAAAGAAATCATATTGAACGAAGGAGATAGCATCTACTTCAATGCCAATCTGCCTCACGGAATGAAAGCTCTTAACGATACGGAAGTGAAGTTCTTGGCAGTAATCATCTAATCTTTTAAAAGAAAAACAGAAATGGTCGAACAATTTTTAAAGCAAACTAC
>DLYT01000154.1:817-1260 GCA_003447595.1 Porphyromonadaceae bacterium | reverse complement strand
TGCTGGACCAACGATCAGGGAGAACATATCAACTTTACATTTGCCGACATTAAGCGCGAAAGCGACAAAGCCGCCTCTTTTTTTCAGTCGAAAGGAATTGGGCGCGGCGATATGGTAATGCTTATTCTGAAACGTAGATACGAATTCTGGTTTTCGATTATAGCACTGCACAAGATAGGTGCCGTTGTGATTCCGGCTACTCACCTGCTTACTAAGAAAGATATCGTGTACAGAAACAATGCAGCTGATATTAAGATGATTGTTTGTGTAGGCGAAGATGAGGTACTGAAGCATGTAAGCGACGCGATTGCCGATAGCAAAGCACTTGAAAGTGTGGTATCTATTGGGCCGGTCGTACCAGAAGGATGGCTCGACTATCACCTCGAAACGACTGCGGCTGCACCGTTTGTAAAACCTGAACTTCCTAACGTAAACGACGATAT
>DLYT01000154.1:0-440 GCA_003447595.1 Porphyromonadaceae bacterium | reverse complement strand
GGACAGTGGATTGCGGGCGCGGCTGTGTTTGTGTACGACTTTGACAAGTTTGCACCGGCCGACGTGTTGGAGATGATCGAAAAATATAACATCACTTCCTTCTGCGCGCCTCCTACGGTATTCCGTTTCCTAATTCGCGAAGATTTGACACGTTTCAACATCTCTTCGTTGAAGTATTGCACCATCGCGGGCGAAGCTTTGAATCCGAAGGTGTATGAAGAGTTTTACCGTCTCACGGGCATTAAACTGAAAGAAGGTTTTGGCCAAACGGAGACTACACTTACCATTGCAACTTATCCTTGGACCGAGCCTAAGCCGGGTTCGATGGGTATTCCGAATCCGCAATACGACGTGGACCTTGTGGCTCCCGACGGGCGTAGCGTGGAAGCGGGCGAACAGGGACAAATCATCATCCGTACCGACAAAAAGAAGCCACTTGG
>DLYT01000036.1:410-2803 GCA_003447595.1 Porphyromonadaceae bacterium | reverse complement strand
GTAAAGAAGTTTTCGTTGTATACTTCCAGTACACCTTGCTTTGGCTGTTTCAAATCACTCCATACCGATTGCTGAATGTAGGCAACTTCGTCGAAGTGCGGATTATGTTTGCGATCGGGCGAAACCAAACCGTTGTTGTTGAAATTGTTTGACGAAGGCGAGTGCATACCATAGTCGCCACCGTATGCATAGATCATCTTGCCGTTGCGATAGTCACGCAAGCCTTGATCTACAAAGTCCCAGATATATCCGCCTTGCAAGTTATCGTATTTGCGATACAGATCCCAGTATTCTTTGAATCCGCCCATCGAATTACCCATGGCATGCGCATATTCGCACTGGATAAGCGGCATGCGTTTGTCGCGTTGCTTGCCGTACGACTCGAGAAAGTCGTAACCGACATAAAACGGACAAAAGATGTCTGTATAATATTTCTCGCCCGGACGTTGGTATTGCACCGGACGTGTTTGATCGATTTCTTTCATGGCTTTGTAGGCAGCCTCGAAGTTGCTTCCGTCGCCGCTCTCATTCCCCATCGACCAGATAATAACCGAAGGAACATTTTTGTCACGTTGTATCATACGGGTAGTACGCTCTACGTGCGCCTTTTCCCAGTCGGGCATTCCCGCAATCGCTTCGTAGCCGTGTGCCTCTACGTTTGCTTCATCCAATACATAGATACCATACTTATCGCACAACTCATAGAAGTATTCATCGTTCGGATAGTGGCATGTGCGCACCGCGTTAATGTTGTTTTGCTTCATAATCATCACATCCTGAAGCATGCGTTCGCGTGGTACATAATACCCGTAATCAGGATCTAGCTCGTGACGATTCACACCTTTGATCAAGATAGGCTGTCCATTTACAAGTAACAAACCATCTTTGATTTCCACACGCTTAAAGCCCACGCGTTGCGGAATGCTTTCTACCACATTGCCGTTAGCGTCTTTCAGTGTAATGAGCAAGTTATATAAGTAAGGCGACTCTGCGCTCCAACTGTTTACCGCACCCACGCCGCCTTGCATAGCAATCGTATTGCCTGTTGCAGCGGCCGTTTTCTTCCACACTGATTTATTCGACGCGTCGAAAAGCTCCGCCTCAACGGTACCGTTCTTAGCAGCATCGGCTACATCGACCGATAGTTGCAACGAGCCGCTTTTGTTATTTTGTCCCAGCTCCGCCACCACTGTGTAGTCGTTGATACGATTGGTATCACGCGCATACATAAACACATCGCGTCCTACTCCGGCAAGGCGCCAGTAATCCTGAGCCTCAAGGTATGTGCCGTCGCTCCAACGGAATGCCTGAAACGAGATCTGGTTCTCCCCTTTCTTTAGAAACTTCGACACGTTGAATTCTGCGGGCAATTTGCTGTCTTCGCTATAACCAACAAACTCGCCATTTACCCACAAGTAGAAACTTGATATCACCGAACCGAAGTGAATGAATACATCTTCACCTTGCCACGATTCGGGTATGTTAACCGTTTTACGGTAGCTACCTACAAAATTTTCTTTCGTTGGAATGTTGGGCGGCTCGGGTTTCATGAACACATCCCATATATAACTTGAGTTTACGTAGATGGCTTCTCCGAAACCGTTTGTTTCCCAGTTGCCCGGAACAGGAATGGTACCCCATGCCGAGTCGTCGAAGTCGGTACGGAAGAATGACTGCGGACGCTCGTCGGCGTTACGCACCCAATTGAATTTCCAGTCGCCATTGAGCGATAAGAATCGTTGCGATCCCTCACGGTTGTTCTTTACTGCCTCATCTTTGCTTTTATAAGCAAAATGCGTAGCCTTCATCGGCTCACGATTTATTGCATTTACCTGCGGATCGTGCCATTCGGTAAATGACTGAGCGTATAATGCCCCACTACTCATTCCAAGTAGTGCTGCCAGTGCAAAACGTTTATTCATGGTTAGCTTTTCGGTTTTTATTGCAAGGCAAATATATATAAATTTTCTTCCGTTTTAATGTACACCGTACACCACACACACGCATAAGCCATCGCAAATCAATTAGATAGCAATACAAACACGCTTTTCCGCTATCACCTCTTATTGTATATAGCAAACACAACTATACTACATCACCAACTACACACGGCTCCACTGTATAAACAGGAAACGAGCATAAAACGCAAACTCCTCGAACGCTACTTTATTGTAAAGTATGCGTCATAGATTCAGCAAGCAAACATGCAGTAAAAACCCCACAAAAAAAATATGCACACACACCCAAAATAATTTCAAAAGGAGTCGATGATAACCACCTACAGTTACATGCATGAGCTATTCAGCAATAGCGGCAAACAAAGACTTGTATCAGGTAAAGGTATTGTGTGTAATTTTTATTTTGCAGAGGAGTTATATCGAACTCGTTTTTTT
>DLYT01000036.1:0-183 GCA_003447595.1 Porphyromonadaceae bacterium | reverse complement strand
GGCAGCACTACTAGCACACGCCTGCTTTTCAAACACTTACAAAAAGAATTGCCTACAGACATCAAAATTCCTTATTGAAAACTTTTTGACCTCGATTTGGCCAAAACACATCATCTCTCTATCCTTCAACCAATTACAGCAAAACAAACATGCCATTTTTAAGCGTAAAACACTGATAATCAA
>DLYT01000125.1:7830-14376 GCA_003447595.1 Porphyromonadaceae bacterium | reverse complement strand
CTTCAGCCATCAAGTAACCGATCGATTCACGGTCTACCCAGTCGTCGGTTCCTTTATTTACGATTTCAAAGATCATCTCTTTGCTTCCCGGTTTTGACCAACCTGAAACATATTCATCCGTAGCCCAAAGTTCATACGAACCTGATGCGATCACCTCTTTAGCTACAGACAATGCTTGCTGATTGTCTCCTTTGTATAAATAAACACGAGACAAAAGTGCTTTTGCTGCTCCTTGATTAATATAACCGTTTTCTTTTGTCTGTGCAGTTTTCAACAATGGAATTGCTGCAGTAAGATCTGAAATAACTTGATCATAAACCTCCTTTACAGAGTTACGGCTTGGATACAAGCCTTCTCCTTCATAAGGATTAACCGGCTTTGTAATAATTGGCACACCGTATGATGTTCCATTATCCATTTGGTAAGGCTTACCGTAGATACGACACAAGTCGAAATGAGCCAAAGCTCTTACTGTAAGACATTGACCTTTCATATCTGCTAGATCAGCTTCTTTTCCATCTGCAACTTTACCTTTTTCAATTGCATCAAGCAAGCTATTTGCACGACGAATTACATTATAAGGTATATCCCAGATTCCTGGTGCATTCGATGCGGTATAACGCATTTCGTACAAAGGCACAGTACGTGTTCCTGTTGAAGATTGCATATCGTCGGCACGAACGTCTCCATAATAAAGCATTCTTGCACCGTAATACTCGTTACGAGATGAGCTACCTTGCAACCCGTCGTATACACCATAAAGTGCATTTAAGGCTTTAGCATAGTTGTCGATCGCAACTTCTGTGTCTGCACCGTTGGATGGACTTTCGTCCAACCAACTGTTTCCACATGAGGTAAGTGTTGCAGCTGCTAAAACTACCAACACCGATTTGTATATCTTTTTCATATCAATAAAATCGCTTTAAAAATGTGTATTGTTTAGAAACCAACTTCGATACCGAAAGTCATTGTTCTTAGAGCAGGTGTTTCGAATGTTACAACACCATTAGTAGGAGTTTCAGGATCAACATACAAATCTTTAGATTTGATTGTAAACAAGTTGTTACCCGAAGCATACGCTCTCAAACGTGCAAGACCTAGTTTTTCGGCCCATTTGCTTGGAGCAGTAAAACCGACAGTCAAGTTTTTCAAACGAAGGTGATCCGTTGGCATCAACCATCTTGAAGAACGCACATTTGCATTTCCGTAAACAAATTGAGGAAGCTTCGCGTTATCGCCTGGTTGTTGCCACATTTCTTCGATCTTATAATATGAAGGGATGTTACCACGATAGTTATAAGTACCACCATTCGATTGCAACCAAGAAGCATTATCCAATGCATGGCCACCAATTGAATAAGTAAATGTAAAACCAAGATCGATAAACTTCCAGCTTAGATTGTTTGTAAGACCACCAACCAATTTAGGCTCTACTGTTCCTACAATCACGCGATCTGCCTCTGCATAGTTTGTTGTTGTAGAACGATCTCCGTCTCTGTTTTTAAAATACATTTCTTTACCTGTAGCAGGATCAACTCCGGCATATTCATACATATAGAATGAATAGTATGAGTGACCAACCTTGTTGATGATTTGACCATCAATTACCTGATCTTGATCACCGTCAAGTTTCACCAATGTATTTTTGTTGCGAGACATATTCAATGTAGTACTCCAAGAGAAGTCTTTCGTATTGATGTTTGTGCTCTTTAGTTCGATCTCGAAACCACGGTTACGCATTTCACCAACATTCATCAACATTTTAGTGAAGCCTGTTGTAGGAGAAACCGGACGCTCCATCAAAAGATCTTTTGTGTCACGGTTGTACCATTCTACAGTTGCAGAGAATCTGTTTAGGAAAGTAAGCTCCAAACCAATGTTTGCTGCGTAGTTTTTCTCCCACTTCAAATTCTTGTTCAAGATTTGTTGCTCAGCCATACCTGGGTTTCCGTTGTAATTGAAACCAAACTGATACAATCCCATGTAACCATAATAATCTTTTGGCTGTGTACCATTCACACCATAAGAAGCACGCACTTTAGCATCAGTAAGAATATCTGTAAAACGCTCCATGAAGCTTTCTTGTGTGATTCTCCATGAACCAGATACTGACCAGAAGTTACCCCAACGGCTATCGCGAGCCAAACGTGATGTTCCGTCGCGACGGAAACTTACACTACCATAATACTTGTTACGGTAATCGTAGTTCAAACGACCTACATACGAAACCAGCTTGCTAACTTCTTTTTGGCTGCTTGCTCTTGTATTAGAAGCATTTCCGATTTCAGGAAGAGGGAACGCCGGATAGTCGTTACCATTTGCATAGATATTATCGAAACGATAGTCTTCAATTTCGTAAGCAAGTAACCCGTCTACAGTGTGCGCTTCTGCAAATGTATTTGCATAAAGCAACTGTGTTTGAGAAACCAATGTACTTCTGTTGGTTACGTAACGCTGCATAACACCGTTTGATGAGCGACCATCGTTGGAACGAGGATCCCACCAAACACGGTTGTTTGTATTGTTGAAGTCGTAGCTGATGTTTTGTTTCGCGCTAAAACCATCCCAAATTTTCAAGTTAGCACCTACAGTATTCAACGTTCTGATGATCGAACTCTTATCATAGTTGTAAGTAGCTGTTTGCAATGGATTCGCTCCATTGATAGCAGGGAAAGATGTTGTGTTGAATGTTCCATCTTCGTTATACGGATAACTCGAAGGAGATGTTGTCATACCAAGAGCCATAATCGGACTCGCGAATGAAGTACCTTCACTGTTTACATCTTGATCTGATTTTGCAAAAGTTGTACTTGCATCAAAAGACAAACGGTCGTTTACTTTGTGTGTAAGATTCAAACGACCTGTAAGACGTTTGTAACCTGACTGCAAAGTAATACCTTGTTGATCTACATATGAGATAGAAGAGAAAAACTGAGTTTTATCGCCACCACCCTGAGCAGAAACCTCATAGCTTTGGTGTGAACCGTTTTTCAAAAGAAGATTTTTCCAATCAGTCCAACCATTAGTTGGTTTTGCTGCATAGGTATCAATGTTTTTATCGGCAAATGCAATAGCTGCTTCTGGAGTAGCACCTGCATTGTTTTTCAAATAATAGTTTTGATATCCTAGATATTGAAGCTCTCTACGCGCTTCTCCGCCCAAAGTAGGACGATAATCAACTGCCATATCCGAGAATCCCCAGTCGGCTTTCAAGTTGATTTTAGTCTTACCTGATTTACCTTTTTTTGTTGTGATAACGATAACACCATTTGCTGCACGAGAACCATAAAGAGAAGCTGCTGCTGCATCTTTAATTACAGTCATCGACTCAATGTCGTTACTATTAATTGTAGACAAAATACTGTTACCTGATTGAGAATAAGAGAATGAACTTGCATTACCTGTATTCATAGGCACCCCGTCGATTACATACAACGGATCGTTACCTGCATTGATAGAACCCATACCACGGATACGTACCGATTCTACTGCACCCGGCTGACCAGAAGTAGAAGTAATTTGTACCCCGGAAACAGATCCGGCCAATTTATTTTGAATACTTACAGACGGAATGTCTTTTAATTTCTCTGTCGAAATGCTAGAAGCAGCTCCTGTAAATGAAGCTTTCTTAAAGTTACCATACCCTGTAACCACAACCTCTTCAAGGTTTTTTGTATCTGATTGAAGAACCACATTCACTACTGGTTTTACAGCGTGTGATTGTGTAATCATCCCCACATACGTGAAAATAAGATTGTGAGCCGATTCTGGAACATTCAAAGAATAATTTCCATCAATATCAGTTACAGTTCCGGTGGTGGTTCCTTTTACAGATACGGAAGCACCAATCACTGGCTCACCGTCTTCAGCAAAAGTAACTTTACCTGTAACTTTCTTTGTTTGGGCAAAGGCCAAACCTGTGCTTACTACCATGCACAGTAAGAGTAAGGTAATTCTTTTCATAAAACAATGGTTATATATAAATAATTAAATCACTACAGAATTTATACACTAAACAACACTTATATCAATGGCGTTATGTTAGTCGATAAGGGCTTAAACTTAACAAATGAGAGCTTTCATCCTAAAAAACTAAACACTTTATCAATGGCAAATATAATAAAATTAGTTACACCCACCATGAAGATGTTATTATTTTATACATATAACCCACTTTTTGCTTTGCAATTTAACCTTTAAGCCACCTTTTATTTACTTTCATCACAAAATAGATCAAACCGCAATTAAAAACAAAATATCAATACAACCAATAAACATCTATCATTAATCATTTTGAATACATAAACTTACACATCATAAAAAAAGGAAAGAGGAAAGGATTTTAACCCCTCTCATCTTTCCTTTTATATTAGGATCTCAAAAACAATGTATTATCTAATTATTATGCTATCCTTCAGTTGTAATTACGTTTTTAGCGATTACCACCAGCCCACCAAACCTTTTCGGTATAAACATACTCTCCGTCACCATAGGCTTCTTTTACATTCAAATTGGCAACAACATCACTTGATCCGTATGGATAACGTTGTGGAAACGGTTTTGTATTTGCAAGCTTGATAAAATCACCATCCCCCAAGGCTACAAGACGTCTGTAGTCAGCATATGCTTCAACAGCTTCACCCGAGGCTCCGTAAAAAGCTAAATACTTTTGAATCATGATCTCTTTTAATGGATTTGCTGTAAAACGAGTTGTCACTTCGCCATTAAAATAAGGATCTAGCACTTTGGCTGATAAATCAAATTTACCTTCAACACCTGCCATTACCGGAGTATTGAAAACCGACAAACATGCAGTTTCTAGATTTGCAAAACCTGCTACCATCGCACTATATAGAGCTGCTTTGGCATCATCGTTCTTATTAAGACGTGCTAAAGCCTCTGCCTTTAAAAACATCAATTCATGATAACTTAGCATTTGTGTTGGAGCACAACCCGCTCCGTATACAAATGAGGTGCTATAAACAAACTGTTGCTGAACAACATCCCCATTTGGAGCTGCATTGATTTCTTTAGGATCTGTAATTTGCACCCAACCCGGAGTCATAAATGCTTGTGTAAGACGTGGGTCTTTTAGTTCAGTAAACTTATCGACCAAACTTTGACTTGCAGCTAATGCATCTCTAGACCACCCAAAGGCAAAATAAGGGTTCAAATTCTGTACCCCATCGTAATGGTTAAACTTAAGCTCTTCAGTTGGGTTTGCAAATGATTTACCAACACTAGCTATAATTTGATTCAATACTGCATTTTGATCAGACGCACGATACAGTCCATGCATTAGAACCCTAGCTTTAAGCGCATAACAAGCTTTAGTCCATTTTGCAGCATCACCGCCATAAATCAAGTCATTTTTACCTAAAGGCATCTTATCGGTTCCAGACAAATCTTCGATAGCGGCATCAATCATTGTGATAAGTTCGCTATAGATCTCTGACTGTTTATCTAATTTCGGTTGCATCGAAACTTGAAAGTCACAAGCTTCAGACCAAGGTGTATCACCAAACAAGTCGGTTAGAATCGCCAAATTGTAGGCGATAAAGAAGCGCCCCACACCTCGAGTGATCGAATTGTAAGACTCTTCGCCTCCTTCGGAGCACTTAGAAACTACTTTTTTAGCATCTTTCAACGTCGAATACAATGATCCCCAAGAGTTATTGTACGTAGAAGAAGCCTTTGGCTCCCCTACTCGCATTTCAGCATTATACATTTGATTATGAATACCCGCCTCATGCTCAATATACACCGAAGCATAGGTCGAGAGATCTCCTCCTGTAATACTAAAAGCGGATGCCGTAATCAAATCTGTTACAATAAACTTAGCCTGAACATTCTGAGCATGGTTTTTATCTTCATTAATCTTGTCCATCGTATCCTCGGAGCAAGAAGCTAAAGAAACCCCTAAAAGTGCAACACATGAAATGCCCACTAATTTCATTTTATATTTGTCAAACATTTTCTTTAGGATTAAAATTTAACATTGATACCAAGGCCGTAACTTGATGTAGCGGGCAATGAGAAACGCTCGAAAGATCCTGCCATATTGTTATTTCCTTGAGTAGACTCTGGGTCTAAGTTTTTGAGTTTAGACCAGATTAGAATATTTCTCGCAAATGCATTTACACGTAATTCCATGAAGTTGTTTTGCACAACAGGATACGAAATAGCCAACTCTCTTAACTTCAAGAAAGAGTTATCATACACCGATGACTCATCAATATTATTCAAGTCATTGTAATAATTTTGATGCTCTACAACTCCTGTAATTGGTGTTGTATTCTTTGTACCATCTGCATTCCAACCATCAAAAATGGTTGTTCCTTCTCGATTGAGCGTATTCGTACTTACACCGTATAAATCAAGCAATCCGTTAGTCCCACAATACATTTGTCCACCATTTTTCCAGTCAAAGACTGCACTCACATTAAACTTATATACAGTAAGACTTGTATTGAATCCCATTAAAAACTTAGGAGATACACGACCGATCACACCAGGTGCACCAGCTTCAGGGATACCATCTTTAAC
>DLYT01000125.1:0-7622 GCA_003447595.1 Porphyromonadaceae bacterium | reverse complement strand
CGCTTGTATGCCACACCATAAATAACAGGGAACTTGTCGCCAATACCGGCTCTAACTTGAGGTGTTACAAACCCACCTAAGAAAATACTTTCAACACCTGGAGCCAATTCATCAACGTAATTATCAATTTTACTCCAGTTTGCTCCGATGCTCCATTGTACATTTGTTGTACGTACCGGATTCAAAGTCAGATTCAACTCATGTGAATTCGTATGAATCTTACCACCATTTGTCATAAAACTACCCGAACCGGTTGATGCAGCCAACGGCACAGCAAAGATTTGGTCTTTTACATTTTGGCGAGAGAATGTATAACTAAACTCGATTAAATTATTTAAGAAGTTAAGATCTACACCCACTTCATACGAGATTGTATTTTGTGGTTTTAGGTTTGGATCATATACAGTAGAAGACTCTACAAATGCATTTTGACCTGCAATAGGATACATCAAAGGAGTCATTGAATAGAATCCGCCACCGTATCCAGGTGTAACATAATAATTGTTGTAATATCTACCAGCCTGACCCACTTCGGCATAAGAAGCTCTCAACTTACCAAAGTTCAAAATCTCTTTGTTTACGAAATCAAGTTCAGAGAATACAAAACCTGCAGATACTGATGGGTAAAAGAAAGATCTGTTTTTACGAGGCATCGTAGAAACATAGTCGTTACGACCAGTTACATTCAAATACAACATATTACGGTAAGAAGCTCCGATATTTGCGAAGAAACCAACTGTACGTTGACTCGATTGAGACTCTGAGTTGTCTTTTGTTACGGTATTATTAATGTGATTCCATCCCGGGAAGTTAAATGTAGAACCATATTGTTCAACATAACGGTTACCATCGTGAACAACTTCATTACCTAACAAAGCATCAAAGTTCCAGTCGTCATTAATAATCCAGTTATAACTTGCTGTCAACAATGAATTGAAGGCTGTAGCTGTATAACTCGAATTAGTAATCGAACCTTTTCCATTTTGGTGTCCGTATCCCCAAATATCTGAATAGTTTGTAGTATAAGAATCTACACCTATTTGATATTTTACGTTCAATGTCTGATTCTCTGTATTAAACTTCGTTTTATAGTTTACATAGGTATTTCCAAAAACGCGATGTGTTTTCTCCGTAAACTTATTGTTATTTATTGACCAATAAGCAGCATCGAAACCACCTGTACCACGGTAGGTATTTTGTGCATAAAGGTCATTTTCGTAATGCGAAGGAATACCACCCAAGTCGTAGCTAGGAGGAGCAGGATAAACCGTAGCCACAATACCATCGTTTGCCGATGTTGATTTATCAATCTTTGAATTTACATAATTTGCAGCAAAACCGGCTGTCCAATTATTAGCCAGCAATGTCTCGGCAGTTACTTTTGCATTGTAACGATCCATTCCTGTCTTAGGAATAATACCTGATTGATTTGCGGCTCCTAAAGTAATAGAGAACGAACTATTATCTCTTGCTTGTGCCACATTCACAGAATTGTTCCAGGTCACACCTGTATCAAAAAAGTTGCCTATGTTATCATATACCTGTGGTCTTGCCCATGGGTTAAGTCCGGCATTTGCTCTTTGTTGCACGAAATACATCCCTTCCTGCATACCAAACTCATCTGTATACTTATTTTTTGTATTGCCTCCGTATTTCGGATCATTAGGAAGATCTGTGATTTTAGGACCCCAAGACATCGAACTTAGTGGACTGTAAGCTCCGCCTGTTCCTTGTGCGTACACATTTTGAATTTTAGGTTTACGACTGATTTTATCAAAACTCACACTACTATTTACTGTAATTTGAGGTTTTCCTTTTTGCAAACCTTTTCCGCTTTTCGTTGTAATCACAACAACACCATTAGAGGCTCTAATACCATAAAGAGCCGATGCTGCTTGACCTTTCAGAATATTGATTGTCTCAATATCATTCGGATCGATATCGAATGCTCTATTCGCATAATCTGAACCGCTTACACTATTTCCTGTAGATATATCTGCTGTAGAAGCAATCGGCATACCGTCGACAACATACAAAGGTGTATTATCTCCGGTAAAAGAACGAGCTCCACGAATTACAATCTGAGAAGATGCTCCGGGCATACCACTTGACGCTTTGATATCAACTCCTGATAGCTTACCTTGCAGTGCTCCTGCCAAGCTGGTATTTGATGCTTGCGTCAACTGTTCAGAACTTACATCTTGTACTGCATATCCTAAAGATTTTTTCTCTTTAGACATACCCATTGCTAAAACAACAACCTCATCAAGGTTTTTAGTGTCTGAATGCATTACAATGCGTAGATTCGGTTTTACTCCAACTTCTACCGGCTTCATCCCAACATAAGTAACCTTCAATTGTGTGGTATTTTTGGGAACATCAAGCGTAAACTTGCCATCAATATCCGTTACGATCCCAACGGTTGTTCCGGCTGCTATTACACTTGCCCCAATGATTGGTTCTCCATCATCTGCGGATATCACTATCCCGGAGACCTTAGTTTGAGCGATCATCCATCCGATGCTCATCAACATAAAGAATAATACAAGGTTAAACTTCTTCATACAATTGATTTATAGTTAATAAGAATATAGTTTCAAGAATAAATCATCATGTGGCTAATAGATATACATATTTGCTAAAATTATAAATCCATCCAAATGTATGTAAATATATAATCAGTTACACCATCCAAATGTTTATTTATTTAAGCAAATAACCTTTTTTGGTTACGTTTTAACACTTTAGAATTGAGTTTTTAAACCAAAGTAAAGCAGAAAACACCTGCTTTCTATTATTTTTAAAATCCAAACAAAATCAAATAATAAAAAATTAAAAACATACTTTTCATCTTGATCTCGCTTTTATAAAATAGAAAACACCCTAACCATACAACTTATTTCAGCGAAGAGAGTGGTAAACGAATGCGATAAGTAGATAGCAAACTCAAAACATCCTTATTAAAGTATAACTAAAAAATAGTAGAAGAATAAAGATCTGATCACCTCAATAAGTAAATTTTATATTACGTATCAATATATATCTTGAGCAAACAAAACGAATCGTATTTGAGAAGTATATGAAGTTCGAATCGTCAGATGCCGACCTGACGATTTAAACCTAGTGAAGACTGAATTGTCAGATGCCGACCTGACGATTCTCTTTTCACGAGGTTTGTATTCCATCATTCCCGTCTCACAAAAGCCTACTCCCGATGCTTCCGAATATTCAATCTTTAAGAGTCTGCTTACCATCGCTTTATTTGATTACTGCCACGATTTGCTTAATTTTGCAAGTAAAAAAGAATTGTATGCCATTAAATCTTCCTTCCGGATTGCCGGCCTATGAGATGCTCAAGCAGGAAGCTATCCATATTTGTCCGATCAACACAGATACGCAACGCACATTACAGATTTTATTACTGAACTTAATGCCGCTTAAGGAGCAGACCGAAACAGATTTTGCTCGGATCTTTGCGTCATCGGAGTTGAACGTTGAATTAACTTTGCTTCGTATCTCGGGACATGAATCTAAAAACACATCAAAGGAGCACCTCGACAAGTATTATAAGGTATTTGATCAAGTTAAGGATACTCACTTTGACGGAATGATCATTACAGGGGCTCCGGTAGAGCATTTTCCTTTTGAAGATGTTTTGTACTGGAAAGAAGTGCAGATGATCTTCGATTGGGCCAAAGAGCATATCAATACGACACTATATATTTGTTGGGCCGCACAAGCTGCGCTATACCATTTTCACGGTATCGACAAGCAAAGTTTGCCTCAAAAACAATTTGGGATTTTTAAACACCGCTTACTCAATCATGAGATTCCTTTATTTAGAGGCTTTGATGATGAGTTTTATGTTCCGCATAGCAGACATACCACAATACAGCGCGGTGATATCGTTGGTAATCCCAACTTAACTTTGCTTTCTGAATCGGACGAAGCCGGTGTATACATTATCGCGAATAAATATTCGAATGACTTTTATATTACCGGACATTCGGAGTATGCGGCTGATGCATTGCACAAAGAATATGTACGGGATATTTCGAGAGGTCTGCCGATCGATGTACCTGTCAACTATTACAAAAATGACGATCCTCGTTTGACTCCGGTCGTACGATGGAGGGCTCATTCAATACTTTTATTCAACAATTGGGTAAAGTATTACGTGAATAAGAAAAGTGAATAATATTATTTAATCGCCAAAAGTGAAGAAAAGAACTATAGAACTACTTGCTCCGGCAAAAAACATAGCATGTGGAATCGAGGCTATCAAGCATGGTGCCGATGCGGTTTACATCGGAGCGCCAAAGTTTGGAGCGCGCTCATCGGCCGGAAATTCAATTGAAGATATCCGTAACTTGGTTGCGTTTGCACACCAGTTTAATGCCAAAATCTATGTCACACTCAATACCATCTTGCGAGATGAGGAGATCGGAGAGGCTGAAGAGTTGATTCGTCAACTTTATTATGCCGATGTTGATGCACTGATTGTGCAAGATATGGCTGTATTGAAAATGAATATTCCTCCGATTGCCATTCATGCAAGTACTCAAACCGATAATCGTACGGTAGAGAAAGTGCAATTTTTGGCCAATGCGGGCTTTAGTCAAGTTGTTCTGGCACGCGAATTGTCGCTAAACGAAATCCGCACCATTCATGAGAATTGTAAGGTTGCTTTAGAGTGTTTCGTGCATGGGGCACTTTGCGTAAGTTATAGCGGCCAGTGCTACATCAGCCATGCTTTTACGGGCCGAAGCGCCAACCGTGGCGAATGTGCTCAGTTTTGTCGCCTTCCTTATAACTTAATCGATGCGGAAGGTAAGCGTATCGAAACACAAAAGCATCTACTTTCGCTCAAGGATATGAACCGCTCTAAGTACATCGAAGATTTGATCGAAGCGGGAGTGAGTTCGTTTAAAATTGAAGGAAGACTCAAGGATATTTCGTACGTGAAAAATGTGACTGCTTTTTATAGAAAGGCGATTGATGCGGTGCTGGAGAAGAGAAGTGACTGCAAACGTAGTTCGCGCGGAATCTCGGAAATATCATTTACACCAAATATCCATAAAACGTTCAACCGAGAGTATACCGATTACTACATGAACGAGCGTGATAAAGATGTGGCTAATTATGGAACTCCTAAGTTTAAAGGAGAATACATTGGTTCGGTTGTAAAATGCGAACAGAAGGAGATTCGTATCAAGTCGGACAAGAAGCTTGCGAATGGGGATGGCTTGGTATTCTTTGATTCTGCGAATCAACTCAAGGGTTTTCGTGTAAACAAAGTGGAAGGTGATACGATCTATACAACCGAGCGCATCGATCTTAAGAAGGGTACGTCGCTTTATCGTAACCACGATTTCGAATTCAACAAAGAGCTTGATCGTGAAACTGCAAAACGTACAATTCCGATCGACGTAGAACTTTACGACACTTCATTTGGCCTTGCTTTATCGCTTGATGATACTTTGGGGAATCGAGTGATCGTATCGAAAGAGCTGTCGCTTGATCTTGCTCAAAAGGATCAAACGGATAATATTGTCAAACAATTGTCGAAACTGGGAAATACTAATTATTCGATAAATTCAATCGCTGTCACACTAAGTCGTCCATATTTTATTCCTACTTCGGTTCTGAATGAAATGAGACGTGAGGCTATTGAAAAGCTCGACCGTGTTGGTCGAATCAATTACCACGTCGAATATCGTTTACCATCTGACAAAAAGCCTGTAGACAATAATTACTTTGCATCTTCTTTGTCGTACTTGGGCAATGTTTCGAATAAGCTTTCTAAGCGCTTTTATGCTGAAAGTGGAGTAGAGCATATTGACGATGCTTTCGAACAAGCAAATGGTAAATACGATGATCAGGCATTGATGTTTACAAAGCATTGTTTACGCTATAGCTTTGGTTGGTGTCCTAAATATCAAAAAACAAAATCACCATTCAAAGAACCGTATTTTCTTGAATATAACAATACGCAGCTTCGCTTAGAGTTTGATTGTAAGCACTGCCAAATGATTATATATAAGAAATGATCTGTTTCTTTCTAATAAATTTAATTCATTTTGAACAATTACATACTATATGATTGTTATTAAAGTATCGAAGGAAATAGATTGTGAAATCGACTGAGATACAAAATGATTGTAGTGTTTATTAATTGAGTTAAAAAAAAGGAGTTGCTGTATGTGACTCCCTTTTTTGTATACACGACTAGAATCTATACATTTGCCTTACAATGTAAAAACATGGATATGAAAAATCAATTGTTTGTTTCTTTTATAACGCTATCTTCCGTTTTTATCGGATGTAGCACTTCTACAAATAATAATCAACAGGAAGAGTCTAAAATTATATATAAGACTGCTGATCTAATTAATACGGATGTTCCATCTATTTTGAAAGAGGATTCATTGATCCAAAAACATTTGGCTACACAATTCTGGAAGAAGTTTCCTTTCAAGGATACGACAATTGTCAATTCTAACTTTGAGGAGGCTCTTTCTATTTATTTGAATTTGTTGCCGCAGGTATCTATCTCAACAATTGATAAAGCTCAACAGAATTTGATGAACCTCGCAAAGGAAGACTCTGCATCGTATAAGAAAGTATTTGATCAGATTGAACATTATTTATACGATCCGAATTCCCCCTATCGTAATGAGGAGTTATTCAAGCCTATATTAGAGAATGTTCTTGCTTCTAACTTATATTCGGAGGATGAAAAGATCCGAATTCAATATTTGTTGGATGATATCCATAAGAATGAAGTAGGAAAAAAGGCGGCAGATTTCACCTATGAAACCATAGACAAGAAAGTCTCTTCACTATACAAGATAAAAAGCAATTATACGGTTTTATTTTTCAATAATCCGGATTGTCATACTTGTGCAGAGATAAAGAAGGAGCTATCGCAAAATCCTTTGATTATTGAGGCGATTAAAAAGAATAAGTTGAAGATTCTTGCTTTATATCCAGATGAAGATATTCAAACATGGAAGAAGCACATTGAGGACTATCCTAAAACTTGGATTAATGCGTATGATCCCAAATTGGATATTAAAAATAAGGAGCTATATAACCTTAGAGCAATTCCTTGTCTATATCTACTATCAGCAGATAAGACAGTTCTTCTAAAAGACTGCACATTGCAACAATTGCTTTATTATCTATCTAATAATATAAACATTGATTGATTTTGAAACGATAAAAGATCAAGGCAGGGTAGATTCTACTCTGCTTTTTTTTGCACTTATGATATCAATAAAGGATGGTGCTTTACAACTTAAGACATCTTTCGTGAATGAACTGAACGGATACAGTTACGTCTGGTGTGATTCAAGGCGGAATGATTCCTAAGCTGGAAAATGCTTTTGATGCTATTGAAGCAGGTGTTGGCTCTGTTGTAATCACAAAAGCAGATGCTCTGGAACCGGGAAAAGGGACAACTATTACAAAGTAATTTCTGTAATAATATTAGATATATCAAGGCAGGGTAGATTCCACTCTGCCTTTTTTTGTACTTATGATATCAATAAAGGATGGTGCTTTACAACTTAAAACGTCTTTCGTGAAGGAGCTAAAGGGATACAAAAAAAGCGAGTCAA
>DLYT01000119.1:1845-10444 GCA_003447595.1 Porphyromonadaceae bacterium | reverse complement strand
GGGGATTGAAAGAGGCAGCGGCCTTGGCCTCCACTTTGCTTAATGATTTTGTTAATGCGAAAAATGTTACAATTCGATTTCTAAATAGTGAAAATTGAATTGTTTTTGATCATGATTGTGTTAAAGTAGTAGCATTTTTTGTGTATGTAGCAATATGATGATATATTTGCATCAATGTGTAAGATGTGTAAATAAATAAAATAAAAATATTGCTTTAGACATATTAATTTGCTTTCTATTATGATGAACGAAAAGATTGGATCTCATGCCGGTTTGGTATGGGGCGCATTGACAGAGAGAGGTTTTAAGAGTTTGAAAGAGTTAAAGAAGACAACTAAGCTAACCGAAAAGGATCTTTATGCGGCTATTGGATGGTTGGCTCGAGAAGGAAAACTGACTTTCGAACAAGAACAAAAGGATGTATTTGTGGCGTTGATTGAGAAAAATACTTAATGTAAAATTCTCCAATTCTTCATGATTTCCCTTTTTGTTTTTAATAGTTAATGAGTTAGCAGCAGTATTTATTGTTTGCAATTCTATTGCATGCTTGCTCTCGAAACAAAACATTATGGAAAGTGGGGTTTTTTCTTTACTTTTGTATGGAATAAATCCCACTTGTTTTATTAGTTTCCGTTGTAAAATAATTCATTTTACTATTGGATAATCGACAAGAATCTCTACATTTGTAAACAATTTGGTAAGAAATGACCGAGGATCAAAAGAAGATGTTGACTGTTTTGGAAGCGAGGGTTCGACAAATGATGTTTTTGTGCGACACTCTCAGGGAGGAGAATGATGAGCTGAAAAGCGAACTTCATTCGACTCGCTTTGAGCTGGAACAGACTCAAGGTATGGTCAGTGAATGGAAAGCCAAATATGACAACCTTATGATGGCGAGAGTTATTTCTGTTAATGAAGGAGAGGTAAAGTCGGCCAAGCTGCGGTTGTTGAAATTAGTGCGGGAAGTCGACAAGTGCATCTCACTTTTAAATGAATGATGCAATGAGCGAAAAATTTCTTATACACTTAGAAATAGCCGGTAAAACATACGGGCTTTGGATTAATCGAAACGAAGCTGAAGAACAACTGGCGAGAGAGGCTGCAAAACAAATAAAATCAATGATGCTTGAATATGGAAACGTGTTTTCCTCTTCAGTAGTTGATGTCAAAGATTATTTGGCCATGGTGGCATTGCAGTTGTCTATGCAAAATATTGAGATGAAACAGTTGAAGGACGAAACTCCTATGACTGAAGCGATATGTTCACTTAGCAAAGAGCTAGAGGAATACTTGAAAAAATAAATAGACAATTTCTAAATTTAAAAATATACCGCACTGCTTTATACGGAGATTTCTGTATGATGTAGTGCTTTTTTTGTACCTATAAATTAAAAATAACTACTAAAAATGGCAATGAGTATTATCATATCGGTAATAGCCTTCATTGTGGGTGGTATACTCACATGGCTAGGCACACGCTTTGTCTTTAAATCGAGATTTGAAGGCATAATACGAGAAGCCGAGAAGGAAGCCGAAGTTATTAAGAAGAATAAACTACTCGAAGTAAAGGAGAAGTTTTTACAACTTAAGTCGGATCTGGAAAAGCAAGTTTCTTCTCGTAATCAAAAATTGCAGTCGCAAGAAAACAAGTTAAAGCAACGCGAGATGTCGTTGAATCAGAAACTTGACGATGTGCAACGTAAACGTGGAGATTTGGATTTGCAAAAAGAAAATCTCGACAATCAATTAGATCAAGTTGAAAAGAAAAAACAAGAGCTTGAGAAACTACACAAGCAAGGTCTTGAAACGTTAGAACAACTATCAGGTCTTTCGGCTGAAGAAGCGAAAGAGAAATTGGTAGAGTCATTGAAAGATGAAGCTAAAACACAAGCGGCTTCTTATATCAATGAGATCATCGAAGAGGCAAAAATGACGGCAAACAAAGAGGCGAAGAAGATTGTAGTTCAATCGATCCAACGTGTTGCCACAGAAACTGCAATTGAAAACTCAATTACAGTATTCCACATTGAGTCTGACGAGATCAAAGGTCGTATCATCGGTCGTGAAGGTCGTAACATTAGAGCGCTTGAAGCTGCTACCGGTGTTGAGATCGTAGTAGATGATACTCCGGAAGCAATTGTACTTTCTGCATTTGACCCTGTGCGTCGTGAGGTTGCTCGTTTGGCACTTCACCAACTTGTACAAGATGGTCGTATTCACCCTGCTCGTATCGAAGAAGTTGTTTCGAAGGTACGCAAGCAAGTTGAAGAGGAAGTTATCGAAACAGGTAAACGTACGGTTATCGATCTAGGTATTCACGGTTTGCATCCTGAGTTGATCCGTTTGGTTGGTAAAATGAAGTACCGTTCTTCGTATGGTCAGAACTTGTTGCAACATGCTCGTGAAACGGCAAACTTGTGTGCAATTATGGCTGCCGAACTAGGCTTGAATCCGAAGAAAGCTAAACGTGCAGGTCTTTTACACGATATTGGTAAGGTGCCTGATGATGAGCCGGAATTGCCACACGCAGTGCTTGGTATGAAGCTTGCTGAGAAGTATAAAGAGAAATCTGATATTTGCAATGCAATCGGTTCTCACCACGATGAAGTGGAAATGACTAGTTTACTTGCTCCGATTGTACAAGTTTGTGATGCTATTTCAGGTGCGCGCCCAGGTGCTCGTCGTGAGATTGTAGAGGCATACATCAAACGTTTGAATGATCTTGAGCAATTGGCACTTTCATATCCAGGTGTAGTAAAAACGTATGCTATTCAAGCAGGTCGTGAATTGCGTGTAATTGTAGGAGCTGATAAGATTGACGATAAAGACACTGAAAACTTGTCTGCTGAAATCGCTAGACGTATTCAGGATGAAATGACTTATCCGGGTCAGGTTAAGATCACAGTAATTCGTGAAACAAGAGCAGTTAGCTTTGCGAAGTAATTATTACAGAGCTTAAATAACGATACTTTCAATATAAAGTCGCTTTGCGTTATCGCAGAGCGACTTTTTTTATGCGCAAAAAGAAAGTCCTGATGCGTTCCGTTTGTACGGAAACGCATCAGGACTTATTATTTGTTTATTACTTGAGCAAAGCTTGCAATTATAGAGCGCCTTGCGTAGTAACTGTTTTGTCGATTTTCTTAACAAGACCTTGAAGTACATTGCCCGGACCAACCTCTGTGAAGTTGTCAGCACCGTCGGCGATCATGTTTAGTACAGACTGAGTCCATCTTACAGGAGCTGTAAGTTGGGCAACAAGGTTTTCCTTGATAACCTCAGGCTGAGTTTCAGGTTTTGCATTTACATTTTGGTAGATTGGGCAGATCGGAGCAGTGAATGCTGTAGCGTTGATCGCTTCGGCAAGTTCTGCGCGTGCAGGTTCCATAACAGGAGAGTGGAATGCACCACCTACTTTTAGTTTAAGAGCACGTTTTGCTCCGGCTGCAAGAAGTAGTTCGCATGCTTTGTCGATACCTTCTTCTGTACCAGAGATTACGATTTGTCCCGGGCAGTTGTAGTTTGCAGGAACAACAGTTGCATCTTGGATAGAAGCACAGATTTCTTCAACTTTCTCATCAGCAAGACCAAGAACGGCTGCCATTGTAGAAGGAGTTGCTTCACATGCTTTTTGCATTGCCATTGCACGTTTTGCAACAAGTTTTAGTCCGTCTTCGAAAGATAGAGCGCCTGCAGCAACAAGAGCAGAGAATTCACCCAATGAGTGACCTGCTACCATATCTGGATTGAAGTTTTCACCAAGAGTTTTGGCAAGGATTACAGAGTGAAGGAAGATTGCAGGTTGTGTAACTTTTGTTTGACGAAGGTCTTCGTCAGTTCCTGCAAACATTAGATCTGTAATACGGAAGCCTAGAATTTCATTAGCTTTTTCAAATAATTCTTTTGCGATTGCAGAGTTTTCGTATAGGTCTTTGCCCATTCCTACGAACTGAGCGCCTTGGCCTGGAAATACAAATGCTTTCATTCTTATTTATTTAAGTTTGGTATTGTCCCGTTAAAAAGGGTTGACTTTCAAAATCGTTATCGGGAGCGAAGATATATCATTTTGCTTGAATAGAAAAAATATGGAAGCTGAAAATTGCACACACCTAGCGTATCTGTGAATTCTGGAAAGCGTTGATCCGATTTGTTGTGTCGAATAACATAGTTTTACTTATTAATTCTTGTTATTCGACGTCTTCTTGTTTCGGAATGATAAATAAGTTAATAAATTTATAACAGGTGTATATGTTTGGTTTTCAGTATTATTTAGATTAAACTTCTCTAAAGTTATGAATAAAACGAGATGTTTGTATTCATAATTCAATACAAATACTATCTTTGCGTCTAGTCAATGAAAATTATTAATACTTAAAAATTGAAATATTATGAATCAGTTGCTATTCCTTGGAAACCTAGGTACCGGTGAAATCATTATCATTGCTTTAGTTGTTCTTTTATTGTTTGGAGGTAAGAAAATTCCAGAATTAATGAGAGGACTAGGCAAAGGTGTGAAAAACTTCAAAGATGGAGTAAAAGGTATCGAAGACGAAATTAACATCAACGACACAGATAAGAAATAAGAAACGTACAGTCCATGCAAGCAGAAGAAATGTCATTCTGGGATCACCTGGAAGAGCTTCGGTGGACTATCTTTCGTGTAATTCTTGCCTTGTTCGTATTCGCTATTGCCGGATTCTCATTTATGCCCACCATCTTCAACAATGTGGTGATGGCGCCATGTTCCGGCGATTTTATTACATATCGGGAAATGTGTAATTTCTCGGTCTGGATGGGTACGAGCCTTCAGCATCTTTTCAATTTGGCAGAGCCGCTGTATTTACTGCCCGACTTTTGTAATCAGGAGTTTCATGTCGATATTATCAATATCAAATTGGCATCGCAATTTTTCACACACATGACAACTTCCTTTTGGTTTGCTCTATTGCTTTGCTTTCCGTATATGATTTACGAAGTTTGGAGGTTTATTAGTCCTGCCTTGTACGACAATGAAAAGAGAGGAGTGAAATGGGTGTTCACTTTCGGAACACTTATGTTTTTCGTAGGTTGTGCAGTAGGCTACTTGTTAGTCTTTCCAATGACCCTACGTTTTCTTGCAACGTATGAATTGAGTTCAGCTATTTCGAACCAAATTTCTCTAGACTCCTACATGAACAACTTCTATATGCTTGTGTTTGTGATGGGGATTGTTTTTGAGTTGCCTTTGGTATCGTGGTTGCTATCTCAAATAGGCTTGCTCGACAGATCCTTCTTTAGTCAGTACCGAAGATATGCTATCGTAGCGTTATTAGTAGCTGCGGCATTTATTACACCTTCGAGTGATCCGTTTACACTCTCGATTGTGTTCTTACCATTGTACATGCTTTATGAAGTGAGTGCACTCTTTGTAAAGAAGAAAAAGGTAGAAGACGAACCCGAAGAAGATAGTCTGGATTTAGTAAATAACTAATCCGAAAATAAAATCATTGATCAAATAAAAAAGGTCGCCTCCAACAGGAAGCGACCTTTTTGTTTGTATATATCTGTAAGATCAGATTACATATTTCAGAATAAAGAATGCGGCAAGGATATACATCGTAATGCTGATTTCCTTGAAGCGTCCTGTTGCAATCTTAATAAATACATACGATAGCATACCCAAAACGATACCTTCGGCAATCGAATATGTAAGTACCATCATTAAGATGGTCATAAACGAAGGAAATGCTTCGGTGATATCCGACATTTCAATTTCTTTTACAACCTCCATCATAAATACACCTACCATCACCAAAGCCCCCGTAGTGGCAGCACTTGGTACAAGTAAGAATACCGGAGAGAAGAACAATGCTACGATAAAGAGACAAGCAGTAACAAAGGCTGTCAAACCTGTGCGTCCGCCTTCGGCAATACCGGCAGCACTTTCTACGTATGTAGTAACGGTAGACGTTCCAAGGCAAGCACCTACTGTAGTACCGAGAGCATCGGCCATAAGTACTTCTTTCGCCTTCGGAATGGTACCTTTTGGTTGTCCAAAGTCAGCTTTTGAAGCCACACCTACCAACGTACCTACAGTATTAAACATATCCATAAAGATAAGCGAGAAAATGATGATGGCCATATCAAGTGTAAGAAGTGGCGCAAAATCGAACTGAAGGAAAGTAGGAGCAAGTGAGCTCGGCATAGAGACCGGAGAGAAGTTTTCCGGCATTTGGGTTACGCCCATAGGAATACCGATAACGGTACAGATCAAAATCGAATAAAACAATGCGCCCTTAACACCTTTTGCGATCATTGCTCCCGAAAGAACAATACCGATAACGGCTAGAATTGCGGCAGGAGTAAACTCACCAAGTTTTACAAATGTGTTAGGGTCCGGAGCAATGATACCGGCGTTTTTAAGACCGATAAACGCGATAAACATACCGATACCAACCGATATTGCATGTCGCAGATTGACAGGGATGGTATTGATGATCATTTCACGCACATTAAAGAACGTAAGTAAAATGAAAAGCAAACCTTCAACCAGAATAGCTGCCAAAGCAGCTTGCCAAGAGTAGCCTAAACCAATAACCAACGAATAGGCAAAGAAAGCATTAAGCCCCATCCCGGGTGCTTGCGCAAACGGAAGTTTAGCCATAAAGGCAATAAGCATAGTTGCAATTGCCGACGACAAAGCTGTAGCGGTAAATACCGCGCCCTTATCCATCGAAGCGGCACTAAGGATGTCGGGATTGACAGCCAAGATATAAGACATGGTAAGGAAGGTAGTGATACCTGCCAATATCTCTGTCTTCATCGACATTTTTTTAGGGTTGAAACCCAGAAGCTTCTCTAGCAGCATTTTTATTAGTGTATGTTTTTACAATAAATCTGTTTTGACGTAACAAGCCTGCTTTACTTACTCGAAATAAAGCAGGCTCTTTTATCTGGTGTTATTTATCAGTCAAAAGACCATTTAACAGCCAATGTAGGGATTGCATAGAAGCCATCGCGACCAGCAAAGTTGTAGCTCATTTCAAGCTCCGAACCTACACTTAGGTTAAATTTCTCGTTCACACCTTTTAATTTGTTTAGGTTGAACCAGATTTGAGGTTCTGTAAGGAAGATGAAATCACCGTGAGGATTTTTCTCTCTCCACCAGTCAGCAAAACCGCTAAATGTAAACATTCCTTCTTTCATGTGCATATACCATGTACCTGTAAGTTGGAAGTTGTTAGGACTGCTGTGCTTTTGAATATACTTATATGAAGCTGTAACAGAGAAACCTTTGCTAAAGTTCGCATTGTTATACGTATAAGTAGCACCTAAAAGGTAAGCATTGTTAAATAGGAATTCATTTTTTGCCATGAAGCGGCTGATACCACCGTTGTATTCAACGTGTGCAGAGAAAGGAGCGTCCCAAAATTTAAGTTCGCGGGCAATTTCCCAGTAAGCAGCGTCAACACCTTTAGAAGTGTAATCCATATCTACAAAGAAGAATGTGCTACCCCAAGCGTCTGGTTTGAACATTTCAACAGTAGTAGTAAGTTGCGGACGACCGTCAAACTCTTTGTTGTAAAGTGCGCCACCGAAGTCATAATGTAACTGAACGTTTTGTGCTTTAGCTGAAAATCCTAGCACAAGGATTAGTGCAACGAATAAAAATCTTTTCATCTTGGTTTAATATAGTTTTTTAATTGCGCTACAAAGATATGAAAAATCGAAATGTTACAGGTGTAAATAATTGTAAATGTGTTCTAAAGAAGAGGAACCTTCTTGATACAAAGCTGTTTCTTTATTAGATTTGTGTAGTAAAAGCCAAACTAAAATTTTTTTGAATGAAACGATTTTTTGTAGCAGTATCAACACTCGTAGTATTGTTAAGCTCTTGCGGTCAGCAACATGAACCGGTAAAAGAGTTTGATTATACCCAATATGTGAATCCGTTTATCGGAACCGATTTTACTGGAAACACATATCCCGGAGCTTCTGTTCCTTTCGGAATGGTGCAATTAAGTCCTGATAACGGTATTAGCGGCTGGGATCGCATTGCCGGTTACTTTTATCCCGACAGTACCATTGCGGGTTTTAGTCACACTCACCTTTCTGGTACCGGTGCAGGAGATTTATATGACTTCTCTTTCATGCCTGTAACATTCCCTTATAATGAAGCAAAAGGAGACTTAGGTATTCATTCAAAATTCTCTCACGATGAAGAGGGTGCAGAACCAGGTTACTACTGGGTAAACCTAAAAGATTACGGAATCAAAGTAGAGCTAACTTCAACAGAGCGTACAGGTATTCAGCGTTACACATTCCCTAAGAGTGACGCGGCAGTATTCTTGAACTTGAAGAAAGCGATGAACTGGGACTTTACAAAAGACTCTCAAGTAGAGGTTGTAGACTCGGTTACGATTCAAGGATATCGTATGAGTGAAGGTTGGGCACCGGATCAACGCCTATTCTTTGTCACTAAATTCTCGAAGCCCTTCAAGGCATTCAATATGGATACAACAGAGATTTTGTATCCGGCAGATAAGCGTCGCACAGGTACCGCTTACGTAGCACGTTTCGATTTCGACATGAACGAAGGTGAGCAACTTGTAGTGCGCAC
>DLYT01000119.1:0-1658 GCA_003447595.1 Porphyromonadaceae bacterium | reverse complement strand
GCTATTTCGGGTGTAGACATCGACGGAGCAAAGAAGAATCTTGCTGCCGAAGCAACTACAAACGATTTTGACGGATACAGAGCTGCTGCAAAAAGCATGTGGAACAAGGAGTTGTCTAAAATGACAGCTGTAGGTCCTAACCACGACGATCTTGTAAACTTCTATACAGGTTTGTATCACAGCATGCTTGCACCTACCATCTATTCGGATGTAGACGGCCGTTACCGCGGACCAGACATGAAGATTCACCAAACAGATGGTTGGATCAACTACTCTACATTCTCATTGTGGGATACCTACCGTACGGCACATCCATTGTACACATACATGCACCCTGAACGTGTAAAAGATATGGTGCTTTCATTCCTAGCATTCTACGATGAAGCAGGTCGTCTTCCGGTATGGAACTTCCAAGGAAACGAAACAGACATGATGATCGGTTACCACTCGGTACCAGTTATCGTTGAAGCTTACTTGAAAGGAATCAAAGGTTTTGATGCGGAGAGAGCACTTGAAGCATGCGTGAAAACTGCAAACATCGACGAATACAGATCAATCGGTTTGTACAAGCAACTAGGATATGTTCCTTACAACAAAGAAGGCGAGTCGGTATCTAAAACATTGGAATATGCTTTCGACGACTATGCAATTGCATTGATGGCAAAAGCAATGGGTAAAGACAGTATTTACAATGACTTCTACCGTCGTTCGCAATTCTACCGCAACCAGTACAACAAGGAAACAGGCTTTATGCAGCCTCGTGACGACAAAGGTAACTGGATTGCCAACTTCGATCCGAAAGAATATACCGAACACATTACCGAAAGTAACGGATGGCAATATGTATGGTATGTACCGCAAGATGTAGAAGGTCTTATCGAGATGGCAGGAGGTAAAGAGCCTTTCGCTGCGAAACTAGACAGCATGTTTACACTTGTACCGGAAGAAAACGAAGAACTTCCTATCTTCTCTACAGGTATGATTGGTCAGTACGCACACGGAAACGAGCCTAGTCACCACGTAATCTACCTATACAACGCCGTTAATCAGCCTTGGAAAACGCAGCAATACGCAGCGCAGGTAATGAACGACTTGTATCGCAACGCACCTCACGGTATTTGCGGTAACGAAGACTGTGGTCAGATGTCTTCATGGTATGTATTTAGCGCAATGGGTATTTATCCGGTTAATCCGGTAGCACTTCGTTACGAAATCGGAACACCATTGTTCGAAAGCGTATCGATGAAGCTTGATAACGGCAAAGAGTTTAAAGTGATTGCACACAACTTCTCAAAAGAAAACATCTACGTGCAAGGCGTAAAAGTAAACGGTCAGGTATATGACAAATCATATATCACAAACGATCAGATTATGAGCGGCGCAACAGTAGAGTTCGAGATGGGCAACAAGCCGGGACCAGTTTGGTACAACAATTATTGATCCATACGTTGTTACCATCGGTAACACGTTGATATGATATAAGCAGCATGCAGAGATTCGTTTCTGTATGCTGCTTTTTTTTGTGCGTTAAATTTATGTGTTAAAAGCAGCTGTCTTGAATAATTTTTAGAAACAATACAAGCAACATCTTGTTTTGATTAAAAGAACCAAAACAAATCATAGCTAAATAATCAGACAAGCATGAAACACAATTACCT
>DLYT01000148.1:87996-99143 GCA_003447595.1 Porphyromonadaceae bacterium | reverse complement strand
TCCTTTGTTGCAAAGTTGAGATACAAACCCGAGCCTACACCTTCGATAGAACGTTGATCTTTATAAGTTGTCTTTCCTTTAAAAGCCCCAAAGCCGATAGGTTGTTTATCAATTTCTGCATAAAAGAAAAGTTTCACATTAGCTCCGTTCTGATACTTTTTCACATACTCAGGATGTGTGATAACATAACCTTCAATTGTAGCATCTTCGTTCAACGAAATCGACGCATCAGATACTGCCCCACTTTCACCTTGTCTGTTTCCAATATCAAACAAGATACGAGAATCGTTTCCTTGCGGGAATGTATAGCGATGAAAGGCTACACGAGGAGTAGCTGTCATTTCCGCCTTTATATTATAATCTTTAAGAAGAACAGAATAATAGCCGGCAGTAGCGTACTCGTCAGACCTATCAAAGCGAGAACGATAACCTTCATCCGGATTCTCCAGACTTCCCGGAATTGTTTTCAATTCACCATTTGTCGGCATCAAAACAACTCCCCCCACTTGAAATTCATGGAAATTAGGAAAACCTTCAATAGACATCTCACGATAGTCATATCCGGTAGCCTCCCACCCCGACTTGTTGCCAATATGAGAGTTTGTAGCCGGACCGGGCTTGGCCATACCAAACGGATAGGCCCCCGGTGCAATATGAAACCATCTACAATGTGCTGTTCCAATAAGCGGATCTACGTATTGTGTAAAATCTTTCTCACTTTGTGCACTGACATCTGCTGAGAAAAACAAAATCGTTGCAAAAGCAAACCGACCAATTGCTGTAGATAGATTTTTCATCACTTTTCGTTCAGTTGGTTATTTGCCCAGTCCTTGAGCATAACAATGCTTTTATACAAAACTCCGGCCTCACCTCGGAAAGTCCCAGAACCTTTCGGCTCGCCAGCAGGTGTGTACCATTCGTAAAAACCGTTGTTATCAATAATACGCTGCATCATTGGGTTTACTTCGTCGTAAGCCTCTTGCACAAAACCATTCTCGATAAGCGCCTGAATCATACGCCCGCCAAACCATGTCCAGTCTCCACCATTTTGATATCCGTATGCATGCATTCCTTTGTTTTGGAAGAAGCCGTCGGGGTAGGTAGGATACATCGTAAGCCCAATTGTTTGGGCATTTGCCGCATTCATATTATCTAGCATCTTCGCATTCGAAATCGCAATTTCTTCCGGATTCAACAAACCCGCTTCGATAGCAACAGCCGTACCTCCATGATAATAAATTTGGTTTTCGTCGAAGTCTGTCGGGAATGGAGAACCATCTAAATAGATGTGTGGAATATATTTCTTGTTCGTATCATCCCACAAATGCTTTCTTACATTTGCAGCAACGTCATCTTTTATTTTTGTCCATTTAGCCTCTTTCGCCGGATCATTGTTTAATGCCAAGAAATCATTGATAGCAATCACATACATCGCATTGTCATAAATATCGATGGCATAATGAGTATTCTCGTCGATCTCCACACCCCATGGATGCTCTGGTTGCACATCTCCCCAGTCGGCTGTCGTAGCACCGATAAGTAAACCATACTGATCGTTCATCTTTTCATTTTGAAGATATTCTAGCGACCATTCGAGACGATCGGCAACAGTCTTACCTGCCACTTCGGTATTTAAGAAATCAGTATTTCCACTTTTCATTACATATTTATATACAGCCTGCACCAACGAAGCTTCGTGATCGGTCTCTACCGTATTCTTGTGTGCTGCGAATCGAGGATCCGATTCTGAAACTCTATAATAATATTCGGCTGCATCCTTCGATATCGATCTGCGATCGACAAAGCCATCCACGATATCTCCGGTTTTTCCTTGTAGGTGAAAAAAGGTAAGCAAGTTTTGCTGAATCAAAGAGTCGGGCATAACCTCCATCGCTAACTCGATGAATGTATTATAATCTCGTATCCAAACCTCACCATACCCGTCGCCGGCGTTGAATCCACCTTTAACAACTTCGTGCGCCATTGAGTCTACTTTTGTCAATAAAGTATCGGACAATATTGTTTGCGCTAGCACTTTATTCGGATTTGCTTCTTTTTGTTTGCCACAAGCACACGCCATAATAAGACTTGCTGCTAGAAATACTTGTTTTACCATATAATTAGTGTTTTTATTTACTCTTTAATACTGCAAAAATAGAGCTTACCATAAGACGAAACGAGTTGCAGTTTTCCTATTTTATAGGATTATCTTCTTATAACATCACAATTATGAGCAATATTCAAAAACCTCGCATACCATAACATCAACCACTGCATAGATTAACCTCTGTATATACGACTAGTAAGCTTAACTTGTACAAAAAATGGCAACAATCGTAATGATTATTGCCATTTTTATTTGCAGCAACGATTATTCGATCACAGCCCAAACATATCCGCGAGCTGGTATTTCAAATTGATATGTCGCATTGTACTCTCGATCAAGACTAAGCTTTTTCTTTGTTCCATCTTGAAGTGTCAACGAAGCATTTTGCGTAAGCCCTGTATAATAAAGTGGTATTTTTATTGCTCTACTAATGGGTTCGTCGGTCGGATTATACAACATGACCATCGCCTTTTCATTCAAGGTTGGATTTACGTGCATGATGCCATCCCAATCGTTCCCATCAGGACGACGCAAGTGTATCACTTCACTATTGAGAATGTTTCTGTATTTTTTGTACCAGTCTACCACCTCTTTTACGGTAGCTTTCGTTTCTGGCGAATCGTACAAGCGGAAACCGCGATAACATGCCTGCACACCGGTTCCATAGTTTTGCATCATATGCGCTTTGTAGTCTACAAGGTGATCTTTCAAAGGTTCGAGTGTAGCCTCTGCTCCACCTCCATGATATTGCACGAGCGGCACAAACGTCCAGCACATTCCCGGCATGCGTTCCCAAAGTCCGTCGTACATTACTTGTCTTCCCAACACAAGCTGACGCTCTCTTGGTAACGACCAGTTAACTTCGCGATAACCAATACCGACTTTCGTTCCGCCGTTCAACATATAACCATAATCGGGAATATTGGTATAAATACCGTTTTCACACATCCATTTATATAGCTCTGCGATACGCTGACGTTGCTTCCACTGCGAATCAAACAAACCGTTGTGGTGTGTATGTGTGGTAGAGGCGCAAACATTACCTGGGTATGAACCGTCGTTTTCGAACACAGTCATTCCGGTTTTTTCAAAGAAGGTTTTTACTTTGCGGAAATAATCTACTCCCCAGTCGGAGCAAAGACACGGCGAACTACCAAAGATCATTCCTCCGCGCTTGCCTGTTTCGGGATTAATCACGTCAACATCGTCGCTAATCCATCGACTCGACAACAAGGAATATCCACCTAACTCAATTCCTTTTGACTTTGCATAATCAACAAGGGCTTTGAACTTACGAATGTTTGCATCCGATTCGTCTTCCATGTTAAGACCTGAGCCAAAACTAAGGATTACCATTTCGTATCCAACCTCGACACATTGATCGATTGCCTCCTTCACTACTTTGTCGTCTGACGATGTGCAGTGCATAAAGATCGGATTTTGCGTTACCCACGGTGCTATTTTGCGTTGCATTCGTCGCACAAACAATCCTTTGCGCTCGCGATCGTCACTATCAAATGGCATGATCCAGTTCTTGAAAGATTCGAAACGTCCTTGAGGTTCGATCTTTACATCGGGTCCCATTGGCAGTTTCACCTCGAGTAAACACGGTGTGATAAGAGGATAGTTGCATTGTGATGTATAGCGCGGATCTTTTTCCCAGTATTCGGTGCGTTCGGCCGACTTTTCGATAAAGCCCAAGAAAGCCCAGTCACTCTCTACATGTATATTGGGTTTACGAAAATGGTCGGGATTTTTCAGCTCAACCGGCGACTCAGGCTCGGCCATCGCCAATTGCTCTAATTTGAATTCATCTAGGTTTACAGACAACGGTGTCGTATTGATTATTTCAAACCATTTGTTGATGCAAGGCAATCCGTCATAGATCACATAATGTAGATTTACTTTGATCCCGCTCAATTCGTTAGGACCTTGAAGTGTAAAGATGAGTTCTTTTCCTGTTGTTTTCGCTTGTTTCTCTAATGTCCAACGAGTGTTTTTCCACTTCATCTGAGGAGTAAAGTCTTGCACCTTGAAGTCGACTACTCTGAAACTTTGCGGATCGACTGTCATATCGTCCACCCAATTGTATCTTGTGTAGCCATACTCTTTTTGTCCTTTTAGTCCTCCTAATGGATAAACCTTACCGTCTATTTTCAAAACTCCTTCATTAGACACGGCACGAATCAAACTTTGATTGTCCATGTGATTCAAAAGGTCTATAGTGGCAAGATTGGGAGTTATTCTAAATACGCGGCTTATAAGGCCATTGCTTAAAACGATGTCTTTTCCATTATTCGCACTGTATACGTTTGCTTTTGCGTGGTCACTATTGAGTAACCAGTCGTAGCTTGTTTGCTCAATCGGTAACGAAACTTTTGGAAGAGAAGAAGCTTTCTTCATCAAGACCTTAGCTTGGGGAAGCTCCGCTATAGCAACATTAAAATCGGAAGGAACGAGCACCGGCTTGATCTCATTATAGTTTATCACAGGATCAATTAATGTCACGTAGTCTCCACTCGGGCCATCTTTTCCTTCGTCTGCAATTAATTCTAAAACCTGAACTCCTTGTACGGGAATATCAATTTCAACAATCCCATTTGATGCTGTTAATGCTTTGCTTTCATACAAAACTTTACCATCTCCGATAATGCGTATAATGGCCGAACCCTTATCTACAGTTCCATTTTTACCACACACTCCTGCAAACTCTTTTGTATCGTTGCTTTCTAGATATAACATCATCGTGCCATCTGTCAAGGGTATCTTTACAAGATTATCCAACGAATGGATGCTCGATTCCATTCTTAGTTGTGTTGTAAAACGAGAGGCATTACCATTTAGATTAATCTTTGCTACTGCTGGAGCATGCAAACCAATCGCATTGTCACAAGCCTGGTTGTTAAGTAAGATTTCTTGTGCATTTGTACTTTTACCTTTTTGCGCAGATCCATACTGCTGATAAATAAGCCCAAGATCCATAGAGGAAAGCTTTTGTATATTCTGCCCTGTTGCAGTGGCACATGTAAGCAATCCTGAAAGGAATAATAAGTTAAGTTTCATTCTCAAATTTATTTAAGGATAAGCATTTGTTGAATATTGAGCAAACATAGCCATTCGATTAGTTACAAGAGAATCTCATTTGTTTACATTTTAGACTCATTTGTACAAATAACTCGTATACAATAAAGTTAAACCTTGAGAAATACATTGTGTTTATAGCAGAAACGCAATATAAGAAGTACCAAAAGAGCCTTCCCTAGTTCTATTATAAAGTTTTGATAACAACCTGTAAACTGTGCCAGTCCGTGCAGCCAATAAGTTACAGGATAGGTTACATCTAATAATTGATACATCATATATGCTAGAATTGAATTCATCCCATAAAACTTTAACCACATAAAACCCTTCTTACATTGCTTTACATCGATAAGCCAATAAAATAAAGCTATCAAAAGAAAAGACCAACCTCCGGCATAAAGTGTCATCGAACTTGTCCACAATTGTTTTATAATAGGTTCTATGAATGACAATGCAAATGCTGAGACTAGCATCACAATTCCAATTCCAGTAAGTAGTTTCATTTTCATTATGTCGGAGATCTTTTGCTTTACAATGAGTCCACTAAAAACTCCCAACATAACCGTTACTATAAAATTTAGGCTGCTAAATATCCAAGTATACCTATAATAGGATGCAAAATTCCAGTTTCCCGCTTCATCCCATGAAACGCCGTCTCGAAAACGTCCTAATACGAGTTGATCAACCTGCTCTGCAAAATTATTATCGGCAGAAAAGTCGCCTCCTACTTGCATTGCAATACTATATATAATAAGGAGTGATGCCGTTATGATCACTTGTGTTTTGAGTTTACAAAACATCAACAATAGTGCTGCAAAAAAATATCCAACAGCAATTGCTTGCAATGTATTACTGAATAAGCGCAAAGAATGAAGATCAAGATCTAAAAGATTCCCTTGCACCAAGGCTCCAAATAGCCACAATAATACAACCCGCTTTGCTATTCGTTTCAGCATTTGATATGTAGGAATTAATCCTTTGTGATAAGCAGAAAAAGCAAATGGCATTGAAGCCCCTGCCATAAACATAAAGAGAGGCATAATTAAGTCCCACGGATGAAAACCTATCCAACTCACATGAGTGAAAATAGAATAATAAAGAGAGTTCAACGTTTGATTGTCAATACATTGAACCAAAGGTGCAATAACGGGTTGTAGAAACACGAGAAAAAACAAATCAATCCCTCTTAATATATCTAATGATTCCAATCGTTTATAGGATGTTGTGTTTTTCATGATATTAAAATTATTCTTAAATAAGTAGTAGACAAAGAAAAATAAAATATTCGAAATTTGTTAAAACAAAAGGTTTTTATTTATCTTCGTTCACAGAAAACCCTTTTATCTTTAGAATCAAACAGAATTGAAATGAAACTCATAAACACTGAATTGCTAGACTGTATCACAGAAAAAACAAAAGAGAGCAGCAGAAAGCGCATGAATCATAATTTTCATGAAACGCTTGATGATCCGATCAACCGACTTATCAATGTTATCGAACCTGATAGTTATGTGCCTCCTCATCGACATTTAAATCCCGACAAACCGGAAATTGCAATCATCCTAAGAGGAAAAGCAGCATCTTTAACGTTTGACAACAACGGCAACATTTTAGAATGTATTATCTTAGATCCGTCTACGGGAAATTATGGTATGGAAATCGATCCTGGCACTTGGCATTCGTTATTGGTGCTTGAAAGTGGCACTGCTATGTACGAAGTAAAACCAGGACCTTTTGCTCCTCTTTCTCCTGACAACTTTGCTCCATGGGCTCCTGCTGCTTCTGACGAACAAGCGGCAAAAGAGTATATGGAAAAAATAAGAACCTACGTCAAAAACAAAGCGTAGCAGATATAACACAACCTTCAAGGTTCCACTTAAACAATATGTTCAAAAAAGCTCTTTTCGGATTTGGAGTTTTGTTCTCTGTACTATTTGCCATATTACAAATAGGATACAAGTTCCAATTATATTATATCGAACAGCAACAACTTTTCCTTTTCGGAAAAGAACATTTACTGAATGCCCTCAAAACAGCCGGAGGGCTTTCAATTTATTTGTCTCATTACTGTTTGCAATTCTTCGCAATACCCTACATGGGGAGTTTGATAAGTGCTTCTATTCTTGCTTTTACAGCTTTCTTATTGCACTTTATATTTAAAAGTTATGCACGTAAAACCTCAAATCAATTCTTTTTTGAGGTACTTATAGTTGCAGCACTTCTAATATGCCAACTCGATTTTAATTATCTATTTTCGGGCACTATTAGTTTCTTGCTTTTAAGCGTCTTACTCTTTATATATTCCGGTATACACAAATTTAATCATCGACTTTTTTCGAATCTAGCATTTGCTGCTATATTGTACTGGACAGCTCAACCTATCAATATTTTATTTGTCATTTGTGCTTTAATTCTTGACCTAAAGCGTTATGGTATTCGATACGGGCTTCCATTTATACCATTGATAGCTTCAATTATTGGTTATGGCTACTATCAGTCCGAAGGATATGTTATTCTCTCTAGACTAACTTATACACCTGCACGATACTATTATCCTGATTTAATGCCGAATGCCATTATTTATGCGCCTTGGGTGTTACTTATCATAGGATTGCTTACAAACAAGTATTTAGCGATATTGCTTCGCCGACTCTTCAAACATGAATACATCCAATTTACGACTCAAATAGTATGTATCTTTTTCATCGTATTTTTTGCACTCAAACAATACGATGATCGTAAATCATATCTCTTTAAAGAATTAGATTTCTATGCCAGAAACGAGGAATGGCAAAAGATCATTGATTGCTTCGACCATCAAAAGATTAATAATCTGCTTTACCTAAACTATCTCAATATGGCTTTAGCTCAAGAAGAGATATTAGTTGATTCGATGTTTAATTACAATCAAAAAGGTGCTGCCGGATTGTGTGTAAGATGGAACAATACACAATCAATTTCTTCCATACTGAGCGATATTTATTATAATATTGGCAATATTGCTTTGGCTCGAAGATTTGCGTTTGAAAGTAATGTATGTTCTCCATATAATGGAAATCCAAGATCTTTGAAACGATTGGTAGAAACCAATATTATTTATGGAGATTATAAAATAGCAGAGAAGTATATATCATACTTGGAACAATCATTAATGTATAGTGATTGGGCCAAAGAAAAAAGAGAGCTTATTTACAATCCCGATTCAATTGAGTCGATTCCTGAATATGCAGCCAAGCGTAAAGATCTAAAATGTACACCGCATTTCACAGCAGCGGAAACTTTAGATCGTGATCTTTTATATATCATCAATGCAAACAAAGACAATAAACCTGCAGAACAATACCTGTTTGCTTCACTGATGCTCAACAAAAATATACCTGGCTTTATCGAAGAGTTGCAAAAGATTCATCCTGGAGCAAAACTACAAACAAAAGGAAGAAATCGTAAAAAAGAGGCGATTGGTGAGAAACCCAAATTACGCCCTATTTACGAACAGATAGTTATTGCTTATGCTCAACAAAATCCCGATATATTAAAGCAATATGATATTTCAACAGCCTCAATTGATTTATTTAAAGCTTATAATACGGTGTTAGAACAGCATGCACATGCGCCAAACGTAAAGGATATAATGCAAAATCAATTTGGAAACACTTACTGGTTTTACTACCAATTTAAATAAGCACAATTAGAATGAGTTATATATATAAGATTATAGGATTCTTTAGTTTGTTTCTATTCATTGCTTGTGGAGGAAACGAATATAAACCATCCTTATCAACAGGGACAACCCCTATCTTTCCCGACTATGCAGATGTTACAATACCTGCAACAATTGCTCCTCTCAACTTTAAAGTAAACAGTGAATCGAGTAAAGTCAAAGCCGTATTTCAAGCCAAAGAGGTGAAACTGGAAGTAATGGGTATTGACCGCGAAATTATGATCGCTCCTCAAAAATGGAGTAACTTAATTGAAAATGCAGGCGAAAAGCCAATAAAAATCACTGTTTTTGTATCCAAAGACGGAGAATGGGAAGAACATTACGGATTTAAAATTAATATTTCAAAAGATCCTATTGATCCATATCTTGTGTATAGATTAATAGAACCTGGCTACGAATTGTGGCACAAGATGGGTATCTACCAACGTAATTTATCAGATTTTAAAGAAACGGTTGTATATGAAAACGAAAACACTGGTCACAACTGTGTAAATTGTCATACACCAAATAATCGTAAACCTGACGAGTTTCTTTTGCATATGCGCGCTAAACATGGTGGAACCATTCTTGTAAAAGATGGTATCGTTAAAAAATTAAACACAAACTATAGCGAAAAGATTAAAGGTTTGGTATATCCTTCCTGGCATCCGAATGGTGAATATATCGCTTTCTCTGTCAATGATACGAAGCAAACCTTTCATGCAAACGATAGTAATAGAATAGAAGTTTTTGACCTATATTCAGACATTGTGATATTAGACATTAAAAGCAATAAACTTATCACGTCTGAAAAACTCTCGGCAGATTCAATCTTTGAAACATTTCCTACATTTTCGCCTGATGGAAAGAAACTATTCTTTTGTGCAGCGAATGCTGTAGCTATGCCCGACTCGATCATGGACATCAGATATGGATTATATGCTATTGATCTCGATTTGCAGAAAGGATATATATCCAATAAAATAGATACTCTCTACAATCCTATCACTCACCCAAAAAGTGTATCTTTTCCTCGTGTATCTCCCGACGGTAAATATTTGATGTATACTTTATCTAAATATGGGAATTTCTCTATTTGGCATAGAGACGCAGATCTAAAACTACTTGATCTGACCACGGGAGAAGACATAGATACTTCAATACTTAATTCAGACGAAGCAGAAAGTTATCACACTTGGTCTTCGAATGGAAGATGGATTGTATTCAGCAGTAGACGAATCGACGGATTATATACACGCCCCTATATTGCACATATCGACAGCAATGGTGTTGCCAGCAAGCCATTCCTTCTTCCTCAAGAAAAAGGTCAATATTATGATCTGTTCAATAAATCGTATAATATACCTGAGTTTATTACTGGTAAAATAAATAGAATAGATCATAAAATAAGACAAATTGCACAATCTAAGGGTGAATAAGACAAACAATATATATCACTGTGTGTTAGTATTATATAGATAGAATTTCAAATTAATACGATTCATTAATGGGTAAACTTCGATTATACATTGCATGCACACTTGATGGTTTTATTGCGTCTTTGGATGGAGGTTTAGAATGGTTAGACAAATTAGCCGATTCTGAACATAATGATTACGGCTTTGAAGATTTCTACAAAACCGTCGACTCTATTGTTATGGGAGGAAATACTTATAGAGAGGTCATAGGTTTCGGCATAGAATGGCCTTACAAAGACAAACTTTCATACATTATCACACGCAATATCAATACTAAGAAAGTGGACGAAAATATTGAATTCGTTCACGCTGATGCAATTGAAGTCATCAAACAAGTTAAAGAAGATTCGAAGAATGACATTTGGCTTGTTGGTGGAGGTGAAATCATAAGCCTAATGCTAGACCATAAGCTAATTGATGACATAACGCTGTTTGTTGCACCTGTAATCCTTGGAAAAGGAGTTCTACTATTCCCGAACTCACCGAAAGAGCGCGAACTTAAATTAAATAGTTGCAAAAGTCTTTCTTCTGGGTTGATTGAGATTAACTACGAAGTAATATATCCAACCGAAAACAAGAAATACTCAAAATAAATATTTTAAGAATGCGCTTCAATAACTTTTCTTGCACCTTCCATAGACATTTCATCGTCTGATATAATTAACATTATATCTCCAACCATTAATTCTGAATTTCCTCTTGGAATAAAGAATATACCTTGTCGTTTAATCATTACTACAAGTGTATGTTCTGGTATATCAATATCCATTAGTCTAACCCC
>DLYT01000148.1:85125-87710 GCA_003447595.1 Porphyromonadaceae bacterium | reverse complement strand
AACCCAAGCCAATTCGCAAACAAAGAAACGGTTGTCCCTTGGGTAAGGAGTGATAGAATCGTAATAAAGAACACGATATTAAAAAACATCCTAGCATGCTCTACCCCTGCAATTAATGGATAGGTCGCAAAGATAATTGGGACTGCTCCACGTAATCCAACCCAAGAAACATATAATCGACCTTTGAAGGTATAATTTTTAAAAGGCAACAAACAAAGAAACACACTTATAGGCCTTGCTAATAAAATCATAAACAAACCGATACTAAAACCGATTCCTGCTACTGGCAACAATTCATGAGGATTAACAAGCAAGCCCAAAGTCAAGAACATTACAATCTGCCAAAGCCACGTAAAACCATCAAAAAAAGTATTTATACTTTTCTTATGAATAATCTTTTTATTCCCTACAATAAGACCTGCAATATAAACAGCTAAATAACCATTACCTTTACACAAAGTAACTGATGCAAAGGTAAAAAAGGCCGAAGCCAAGAGTAATAACGGATAAAGAGATTGATTCTGTATATTAATCTTATTAATAGTCCAGACCGTCGCCTTGCCTAATAAGAAACCGCCCAAGGCTCCAACTCCTAGCTGCACTACAAAAGAAACAAATCCGTCAGCAACATCCATCCCCCCTTGTTGAATATAAGCGATTAACAAGATCGTTAACATATAAGCCATAGGGTCATTACTCCCACTTTCCAGTTCCAATGTAGGTCTAAGCTTTTCCTTAAGAAAGATCCCTTTCGATCGCAGTATTGAGAAGACCGATGCAGAATCAGTCGAAGACATCACAGCTGCAAGCAAAAATGATTCCGGTAAAGTCAATGTTACATACGCACTTACATACAAAGAAACCCAGTAAATGAATATACCTGTAAAAAGTGTAGTTATCAGAACTCCAAACGTAGCTAAGATAATACCTGGATACGCAACTGGTTTTATCTCCGATATTTTTGTATCCATTCCTCCCGAAAAAAGAATGATACTCAAAGCCAACATACCAATAAACTGAGCAATACTAGAATCATAAAGTTGTATTCCCAGTCCATCACTTCCAAAAAGCATTCCTATTCCTAAGAAAAGCAACAAAGCAGGAAGGCCTAGTCTAGTTCCAGCTTTACTGGCAAGAATACTTAAAAATAGAATAATCGCACCTTCTAATAATATAACTTCAACACTTTGCATTGTAAATTCATTTGTAGTTTATAATATAAGAGTACTAGTCTTTTCACTCTTTCAAATATATACAATATTAACTAATTAAAGAATTGAGCGACCTTAAAAGTCTTTATTCAGAGAAACTCTCTCGTCATTTAGCAATCTAGTTGATTATTATATCTATTTATTAAAACAATAAATCTCGATCAGTGTTATTAAACAATAATACAATATAGAACCAGACTTGTAAATAATTACACGATCTAATGAATAACTTAAAGCTATGAATTCAAAAAACATCTTATTAGCTATTGCATGCTCCTTTGTATTTGGAAGTTTCTCATGCACAGATAAAGACAAAAAAACAGACAACAAAGCTGTACAAACAGCTTTTGATAGTCAGTATCCAGGAGTCAAAGACACTGAGTGGAAAATAAAAAATTCATATTATGTTGTCGAGTTTGATAAACCCGGAGTTAAAGATGCAGAAGCATGGTATGACAAAGATGGCAAATGGTTGTTGACCGAATATGAAGTAAAGTTTGATAAACTACCACAAGCAATTCAAGCCTCATTCAATGAGAGTAAATATAAAGCTTGGAAAATTGATGATATTAAAATCCAAGAGCGTCTCAATATGGATAACTTATATATTGTCGAGGTTAAAAACGAAGCTGATAAAAATGAGATGAGTTTGTTCTATGCAGAAACCGGTCTACTCATAAAAGAAGAGCCGGAATTAGACAGCCAGAAACTTCAGCCTTATATATTACCTGAGGCAATTTCAGCATTCGTTCACAACAACTATCCTAATGCAAGGATAATTGATACTGAAAAAGTTTATGACAATCTTGAGATAGATATAATCAACGATAAACAATCTATCGAGATCATGTTTAATAAAGACAATCAATGGCTATATACACAATGGGATATAACTTTTAATCAGCTTCCAGATACTGTTGCAACAGAGTTTAAGAAAACAGACTATGCTGATTATAAGATTGATGAAATCAAATATAAAATCCAACCAAATACAATTGCTCAATATCTTTTCGAACTTGAAAATGATCATGGAGTAGAAGTAAACCTTACTATTAATGAAGAAGGAACAATTGTGAATAAATAAAACCAAGCTACCAAAAATAAAAGAGCCTTGCATTAAATGCAAGGCTCTTTCGCTTTTTATATATCTAATTATCTAAAATCTTTCAATTTACCTTGAAGGGTTTTTCGTGCAAAGAAGATTCTACTTTTGATAGTACCTAAAGGCAAGTCTAATTTATCAGCAATCTCATTATACTTATAACCGGTAAGAAACATTGAAAAAGGAATCTTTAATTCATCATTCAAATTATTGATTGCTTTATTGATCTCATTCATTGCGTATGCACCATCTGGAGATTCAAACCCTGTTTC
>DLYT01000148.1:40027-84843 GCA_003447595.1 Porphyromonadaceae bacterium | reverse complement strand
ATAAAAGTATGACGCATAATAGTCAATACCCAACCTTTAAAGTTCACATTATCAACAAATTTCTCTTGATTATCAAGTGCCTTCAAAGTTGTGTCTTGAAGTAAATCTTCAGCATCATCTCTATTTGCTGTAAGAGTCAAAGCAAAACTCATCATGTTTCCTTGTAGACTCATTAATTTTTGTTGAAATTGTTGCGCGTTCATAACATTATAAATATAATGGTTTGTAATCTTGTTCTATAGTTGTTGTCACATATTTCGTTGATGACACTGCAAATATAAAGGCAAATATTGGTGTAAAAAACAGCCTTTAACTTATGCAAATACAGAACTGACTCAAAAGTTCAACTGCTCAAAAGTCTAAAAAGAAACACCAAGCGAAATAGACCAATAACTTTATATAAAACAAACACTTACAAGATTCCAGACTCTTTCCAGAATTCAAAACATTACCTAAAAAACAAACTTTTTAAGCTACATTTTATTTCAAATCAATGTATCAATCCACATTCCAAGGCAATATAAACCACTTCATTCATCGAATGAACATTCATTTTATGAAATATACTTTTCTTGTAATGCTTCAACAAACCAATCGTTATATTCAATCGAGATATAATCTTCTGTTCTGTGCAACCATCGGCAGTAAGTTGAATAATATCAATCTCGACTTCTTTCAATTGATACTTATCCTCCAGCGTAAATGCACGCTTTCTATCAGAATAAATATAGGTGTTACCATTTGCGAGTATTCGAATCGAAAAACGGTTGATACCTACTGCAGATACCGGTTTGAATAGATTTAAATAGACATGGGGATTATCATTTTGATCAAACAATACGGGTCTTGACAAAGCACTAAGCCATAACAAAGAATTCAGATCCTTTACAATCCTAAAGTTATAAGCAACAACATATTGTTTATTATTATCGACGCGAAAGCTAGACTTTGCAATCTGAGCAGCATAACCGGCAACTGCATCTAAAGTTGAAAGATCTCGTTCATAAATATGCTCTCTAAAGAACAATCCGATATCATTCAAATCGTCGGTACCATCATAATTAATCAAATGAAGAAATGTCTTCGAAGCGTAAATAACATTCGAATGAGAATCTGTTAAAAGAATTGCCATACTCTCCGCCTCACCAAGGAGAAAAGCAAATCTGATTAAGTTGCAGACCCTCTCATCATTAAATGAAAGCTCCGGAATTGGAGGTAAAGACATACATTCTTTGGATGGTCGATCTAACAAACCCAAGCGATATACCTCCCTCAGAGCTTTTGAAACAGAGTTGACCCTTAACTTCTCGAAAAGAAGAATTTTAGCCTTCTTGAAAGCAGAAGGTGTAAAGTTTATTTTTGCTATTATCTCAGACTCTGTATATCCTTCCCCCGATAAACGAAGCATTTCTATTTCATTTTCAGAGATATTGATATAAGATGCTGATATAAATCCACTTTCTTTATCATCATAAATATATCGACCTGCTTTTGTAACAAGACTCAATCTTGAATCTTTCTCACCTAAACTAGGACGAATAATGTAAAGCATCTTCGTAAGTTGCTTGCCAGAAGTGAAGCTAAAAGGAATAACATCAATTTGCAAATCAATAATCCGCCCCTCTAGAGTAAACATAAAATAGTAAAATCCTTCGTTTTCATCTTTATCCGTAAAGGCATACTCCAATATCATGGAATTAAACTTTTGCAAAACATGCACATCGAAACCAAAGTCATCTTTATCTATAAATAATTGATGTACTGCTCGCATCTTACGACTCGTAGAGACCCCTAATTGAGCGTTTAAGTCTTCATCGCAACAACACTCATATAATATCTTTTTATTATAATCGACCAATATAAAACTAAAGTTATCAGCTACAGCAAAAGACATTAGATCCTTTACCCGATCTTCATCTACTTGCTGCTGTCGACCCTCCTTAATAAAATTATATTTACCGAAGAATCCATATTTATCTAGAACTTGCTCTTTATTCATCACCACTATCCTTACTATTTATTCATCGAATCTTTAATTGCAGTAATAAAACATCTTTATAATAACAGTTACATACAATTTGAAGTTCTTATTCCATTAGAATGAAAAGACATAATAAACTTACTACCAATCAATACTCACAAAGATAAAAATGAGATCGATTTAGGCAAAGACTCCTTGATGAACCCCAAACCGCAAACTAAAGTAAACACCATCTCATTGTTATAAGTAAGAGAAACTTCAAAGATTCAAATAACAAGGAGCTCAACGCAAAAACAAGATTAGTAATACAATCTGATCCAATAATACTGAATTGATATCGAGAATTTCACATACAATTATTATACACATCACATTTAAATTCATCGAGCTAATAGACTTTGTTTTACTCCATCAGTCCAAAAGATTACCAAATAAAGAATTCTTTTTTCCGAAGAATACATGAAACAAAAAGTTTCTGCAAATGTTTCTGTTATAGAATCAACTAAAAGCATTTGCGCTATGTGTACAAGAGCTGTTTATCATGGACAAAATAATTTGATTATCACAGGCCGTTCCATGGATTGGAAAGAAGATCTTCGGTCCAACATCTATGTATTTCCTCGTGGTATACACCGATCTGGTTACGACAAAGGGCCAACTATCGAGTGGGAGGCTAAATACGGAAGCGTAATTACAGCAGGATATGACATTGGCACAGCCGATGGAATGAATGAAGCCGGACTTGTCGCAAACTTACTTTACCTTACCGAGTCGGAATATACACGGCCCAATGACACAAGACCCGTCATGGGAATCAGCATTTGGACACAATACGTACTCGACAACTTTGCTACGGTAAGCGAAGCAGTACAAGAACTAAAAAAAGAGAACTTCCGCATTCATGCACCGCAAATGCCAAACGGAGAATTATCAACATTACACCTTGCCATCTCAGATCCTACAGGAAATGCTGCAATCTTTGAGTACATCGAAGGGAAACTCGTGGTACATGAAGGTAAGGAATATCAAGTGATGACCAACTCTCCTATTTATCGCAAACAAATCACGCTCAATGAATATTGGAAGCAAATCGGAGGATTAGTAATGCTTCCCGGTACCAATCGACCCACCGACCGTTTTGTGCGGGCATCGTTCTACATTAATTCGATTGTTCATACCGATAATCCTTCTTTAGCGGTAGCAGGGGTATTTAGTGTAATGCGCAATGTTTCGGTACCATTGGGCCTGTCTACACCGGATCAACCCCACATATCATCCACACGTTGGCGCACTGTAGCAGAGCAGAAGCACAAAGTATATTACTTCGAATCCACCACCACGCCAAATATATTCTGGATCGATCTTCGCAAATTAAACTTTGAAGCAGGAACTCCAATTCTAAAGCTCACGCTTTGCCACGGCGAGTTTTACTCCGGCGAATGCTCAAAACAATTGCATGAATCCGAAGCATTCAAGTTCATGCTCTAATCATTTACTTTTCGATCTTACTACTATAAAAGCGACGGTCTGTTACTCTTTCTCTCGAGTAATGGGCCGTTTTTTATTCATTCCCTGTGAATAAAAAGAAACTATTCCTACATTTGGATTATTGAACTAAACCAATCTGATCCATGAAACATCAAATCTTGATAGGAACCCTACTTGCGGGAGGTTTCCTAATGAGTCAATCATCGTTTGCGCAAGTGCAACTGGTAAAGAACAGCAAACCGACATCGCGTATTGTTGTAGCCGGTAGTGACTCTACAGACATGAAAGCGGCAAGTTTATTGCAAGACTTCATCCAGAAAGTAAGCGGAGCACAAATCCCTATTGTAAAAAACGGAGCAGCCAAAAAGAATGATATTGCCATTGGCACTGCTGCAAATCCAACATTAGCAAGCAATAGTAGCATAACTAATCAGCTGAAAGAAGACGGGTTTCTTATCTCCACAAACGACGGAGTATTACGCATCCTGAGCGGAGGAGACAAGGGTAGCATCTACGCCGTTGTAACATTACTCGAGAACGAACTAGGCATCCAATATTTCGGAGAAAACGAATACAATGCGCCTAAGCAACAAACCATTGAAATCCCTAAGCTGGAAATCATAGACAACCCAGCCTTTCGATACAGACAAAGTCAAAACTACGCAATGGGAACCGACCCCATTTACAAACTTTGGTATCGCCTCGAAGAACCCAACGAAGTCTTTGCCGGTGGATACTGGGTACATACCTTCGACAGACTGCTCCCATCCGAGGTATACGGAGAATCGCATCCCGAGTATTACTCCTACTTCAATGGCAAGCGTCATCCGGGCAAAGCAAGTCAGTGGTGTTTATCAAACGACGAAGTATTCGAGATCGTATCACAACGCCTCGACTCCATCTTCAAAGCCAATCCGGGCAAGAACCTCATCTCAGTGAGTCAGAACGATGGAAACTATACCAACTGTCAGTGCCCCCAATGTAAAGCGATCGACGAAAAAGAAGGCGCGCTATCGGGTAGTGTAATTCATTTTCTCAACAAATTGGCGACTCGTTTTCCCGACAAAGAGTTTTCCACGCTCGCCTATTTGTACACGATGAATCCGCCTCAACACGTGAAACCGTTACCCAATGTAAACATCATGCTTTGCGATATCGATTGCATGCGCGAGGTAGGACTTACCGAAAACAAAACCGGGAAAGAATTTGTCAAAGCACTCGAAGGATGGTCGGCAATCTCAGATAACCTATTCATTTGGGACTACGGAATCAACTTCGACAACTACGTGGCACCATTCCCCAACTTGCATATACTCAAAGACAACATCAAGCTCTTTAAAAAGAACAACGCGACAATGCATTTCTCTCAAATAGCAAGTAATCGTGGTGGAGACTTTGCCGAGCTACGCACCTACCTCGTTTCTAAGCTAATGTGGAATCCTGAGCTCGACACCGACTCACTTACACAAAACTTCCTCCAAGGATATTATGGCGACGCGGCACCGGCTATCTATAAATACATCAAACTAATGGAAGGAGCTTTATTGGGTAGCGGCGTAAACCTTTGGATTTACGACTCGCCCGTTACGCACAAAAACGGAATGCTAAAGCCTGAGCTCATGCGCCGATACAATCAACTCTTCGACGAAGCAGAAGCAAGTGTGGCCGATGACAACGTACTCCTTACACGCGTACGCCGTGCACGCTTGCCGATTCAGTACTCCGAACTAGAGATTGCCCGCACCGAGCAAAAGAAAGACTTAAAAGATATCGTCAAGAAACTAGACTTGTTTGAAGAGCGAGTTACAGAGTATAACATTCCTACACTCAACGAGCGAAACAACTCACCGGTAGAATATTGCAAGCTATACCGCCAGCGTTATCTTCCGCAAGCAGCCACAAACAAAGCGGCAAACGCAAAGATTACGTTCTTGAATCAGCCGGGACAACGTTACGTTCCCGTAGCCGAGCAAGCACTTACAGACGGACTTTTCGGAGGCTCAACCTTTGTAGAAAGTTGGATAGGTTGGGAAGGACAAGACGCCTCATTCATCATTGATCTGGGAAGTGAAAAAGAAATAAACTCAATCGAAGCCGACTTCCTGCACCAACTAGGCGCATGGATTCTTTTACCTACGCAAGTAAAGTATTCGGTATCTACAGACAACAATACCTTTACCCAACTTGCAACGAAAGACATACCGGAAGACCGCTCGCCACAAGTAAAGTTTGTCGGCATTAAGCACGAAGCAGCATCACCTGTTTCTGCTCGTTACATCAAAGTGGAAATCACAGGAACCAAAACCTGTCCGCACTGGCACTACGGCGTAGGACACCCATGTTGGTTCTTCCTCGACGAAGTCACTGTTTTATAAAACTTCAATAGTTACGAAATACAATCACCAAAGCATCTGAACCGGATACCTGAATTGAAAAGCGGGTATCCGTTGCTTCGTTGAGGGTACCTTGCCACCACGAAGTAAGGCGCCTGTCGACAATCGGATAGCGAAGTCCGCTTACCGTGATCGCAACCTCGGTATTGAGGGAAAAGATCGACACTTGTTGGCCGGGGAAAGACGAAAAAGAAGTATTCCTCTTGATGGCATTAAAAACACCGTAATCCGTTTCCATTTGCAAGCAAGCAAAGCGCTGACTATGTTCGCCGAGCAATGAAATATTACCCAACGTATGATCCTCGCGCAGTCCCGTCGCGCCAAACACGGCAACCTCGCGGTAACCTTTCTCCTGCGCAAAAAGCAACGCTTTGGTCAAATCATTAATCTCCTGATCGGGATTGCAATACACCTCTCCCACAAACGACACGCGCAACTCCTCATCTACACTATCGAGATCGCCCACAATCGCATCGGGCATAATACCGTGTGCCAATAACTTCATCGCCGCGCCGTCGCAAGCAATAATAAACTGCGCCTCGGCCAGTCGCTTTACCACCGCTTTGTTTTCGGGAAAAGCACCATTCGCCACCACGGCACACCTTATCTCCTTTATATCCATTTCATGCATCATGCGTCAAGATCTTTATAAGTCCCTTTCTTCTTCCAGTTGAAGTATCCCACCACGGCCAATACCATGTAGCAAAAATAAAGAAAAGCCGTTGGATGCAATCCGCGCTTTATGTACAAGTACACGCAAATAGCGTTGATACCGATCCAAAACAACCAATGCTCGATAATGCGTCGTGCAAGCATCCACGTAGCCACAATGCCCAGCGACGTAGTAAGCGCATCACCATACGGCATCGGCGAGTCGGTAAAGTGATCGAGTCCGTAAGCCAAGATTGCGTAGATAGCCACGAAAGCACCCGTAACTCCCAGCAACACACGCGCACGCAAGTGCTGAAACAACAACGGTTCGCCCTCGTTCGTTTTATTCGAAGCCTCCGCACGTTTGTTTTCACGATACCAAGCAATAAAGCCGTAGATGCTAATCAAAACATAGTATATGTTCAATCCCATATCGGCATAGAACTTCGAGTTATAAAACACAAAGACATAGATCAACGAGGTTACAAACCCCACGACCCACATAAAACGGTGTTGCTTTATCTCCAAAAAGAGATAAAGCAACCCTGTTAGTACACCAAAATACTCAAGTATTTGATCCATATGATTTCTTGTTATCAGAAACGCAATACCACGCGCCCCATCACGTTAGTTCCCGCTTGGGTAAAGTAGCCATCGTCTTTCTTGCGTTCGCCACCTTCGTAGTATGAATACACCCACGCATTGGTTTCGTATTTCGCGTTGAAGATATTGTTTACGGCAAAATCCACTCTCATCTCTTTCATAAACGACGGCTTAAACGTATATCCCAGCTGTAAATTATTTACAAAGTAAGGATTTATTTTGCGATCATTGCTCGAAGTGTTGTCGATATATTGCTTGCCAACATACGTAGACATGAAAGAAGCATCGAAGTTTCTGTATATAAATGTAAAGTTACTGTTAGCGATAACATCCGGCGAAAACGCAATGTTTACGTCGCCCAAGTGTTGTTCGCGTTGCTCGCCCGTATCCCAATCGTCCACAAACTCGGTAAAGTTCTTGATGCGATTGCGACTAAAGGTAGCGTTACCCGACCAGTGTAACCAGCTCAACGGCTGCACTGCCGCGCTCAACTCGATACCCATGCGGTAGCTATCTTTGATATTAGAAGTAAGCGCCTCCCCAATCTCGCTGATCTTTCCTGTAAGGATCAACTGGTTGGTATAGTCCATGAAATACATGTTTACGCCCGCTTGGAAAATCGGCGACGCAAACTTATACCCCGCTTCGTAGTCGTAAAGCGTCTCATGCGTAGGTCGCTCATTTGCCGCAGCCTCCGTAAAGTTGTTGCGGTTAGGCTCTCTGTTTGCCACCGCAAACGAAGCATATGTACTGTGCTTCTCGTTGATCGTATAGTTTAATCCCACCTTCGGATTAAAGAAGTTGTAGTTTTTGGTAATGTCGAGCATGCCCGCCTTATCATCTTCACCCTTGATCGTGTAGTGAATACCACGGTATTGAAGATCCACGTACCCGTTAAGGCCATCTAGCAAATGAATGTTTGCCTTCGCAAAAGCATTGTAGTCGGTTTTGTCACCCTTGCTTCTGTAATACTCATGGTCTACCGGCAAGTTTTGCACATTCTTTGCCCAAATTACTTTACCGAAGTGATCGCCATTGTAACGGCTGGCAGCAGCCCCCATTGTCAGTTGTAATCTATCGGCCGTATAGGTAGTGTTTGCAACCACTCCGTAGAAATGATTGTCAAGCCACTTGCGGCGCACCAAATCAGAACGCTTCACCTCTTGCCCCTCTTCATTGACAAACGAAGGCAACTTGTACGAACTAAACTTCGCGTCGGCCTTGTAGTCTTCGTAGTAACCTTTACCGCGCGTATAGTGCAGCGTCGCATTCAAGTCCCAGCCATTGCCCAACAATTGCGTAAGCATCAAGTGGTAATGTTGCTGATTATAGTTGTCCGTTTGATTGTCGTAATACTTTGTCTCGCCATTTTCCACGTATTCGCCACATGGATTGTAGGTACGATTCTCATCGAGCATATAGGAAGGAATCCCCGTCCAAGCCTGGTATGTCTTTTCCTTACTACCAAAAGTCTGAAACTTCAACTTGGTTGTTTGTCCGTAATACGCCGCAGAAGCATAATACGAATCCATATTAGCCGAAGCGCGGTCTATGAAACCATCGCTGCTGATCTTCGTATAGCGAGCGTCGAAAACAAAGTGATTGTTGATCAACCCCGTACCACCCATAAATGTATTCTTAAAGGTGTTGTAAGATCCGGCTGATGAAGAAACCTCTGCGTACGGCTTCGACTGCAAGCCCAGTGTCTGCATCGAAACGGTTGCACCGAAGGCAGCAGCGCCATTGGTCGACGTGCCCGCGCCACGCTGTATCTGCACGTTTTCGACAGACGAGGCAAAGTCGGGCATATTTACCCAAAACACGGTATGCGACTCGGAGTCGTTTACAGGAACACCATTTACGGTAATGTTGATGCGGTTTGCATCCGTACCACGCACTCTGAATCCGGTATAACCAATTCCGGTTCCGGCATCGGAGGTAACAATAACAGACGGAGTTTGTGACAAAAGGTGAGGAATATCTTTTCCGAAGTTGCGTTTGCCAACTTCCTCTTTCGATACGTTTGTATAAGCAACAGGGGTTTCTTTCGAAGCTGTGATAGCGGTTACTACAACCTCATCAAGCTTGATGTTGCGCATGTTCTGAAGAGAATCGGGTAGTGCGTTCTGCGCGTTTAGTGTTTGCAATGCTACTGAGAATATAAATCCCAAAGCCAAAGAAGTTTTGCTTTTCATTGTTTCAAAATTGCGTTTAAACTAGTGATGGATCGAGTCTTTGCCATTACGGACAAAAGCTTCTTTCCTACAGGTTTGCTATTTGAAATGATAGATAGGCGCACTTCTGCTTACATATTTTTCCGTTCGCGGCATTACCCGCGCAGGTTCAAAGGGTATAATCTCAGCCTCTGCTCCTCGAAAAGGAAACAAAAGCACCCCTAAATAACGTTTTCAAATAAACTTCGATTCCAACACGTTTGCTCGTCTTGCAACGATCGTCGTGCCTCAATCGACAGTACAAAATAAATATATTTTCCGCAAAAGAGCTATAATCTCACTGTTATAAAAATGTAATCACTTCAACCGGCTATAGCTATCCGCCTCAACAGCTATCATTTACCGAGTTTATTTCAACGTTTTACACTAAGCCCTGTTTTTACTTTATCCCAAAGCACTTCAGACTAGAAAGATTTGAGGTTTTTGGAGCTATTTTGCGCTCTAGATTGTAGAATTCGATTGATTTTTCGAGTTCAGAAAACAAGGTTTTCACACCCACCCCAAAGCAAAGAAACACGTATATAGAGCAGTTTGCATCGTAAAAACACATCAAACAGGTAAAAAGCATGCATACTTTACAGAAAAAGCTCGTTTGGTTTTGCCAAAAAGGTCATTTACTTCTCAAAAAAAGCTCTTTAGGTTCTTGAAAACACCTTCTTTAGTATTCGTGAAGACTCAATTGCGTTAATGCGAAGATCTTTTTCAGTCACCACGAAGAGTGTTTTTGTTTTCCACGAAGAGTAAATTCACTTACCGTGAAGAATGAAAACACTCTTCGAGGAAAACGTTTTGCGTATTCACGTGTTTCTCGCGGCGTAGTTTCGACGACACTGCGTCCACTGTGCCAATGTATGGTATACCATCGGCTCATGCCACTGAGCGAGCGTTGAGCTATTACACTTTATTTGCAGTACGCGCCAATTGCGATCATTTTGGCAGTCAGAAAAAAAGTCTTCGGTAGCAAGTTTGCCGTAGCGTTATACTCTTGGAGCGTATCGCAGCAATATGTAATATTTTTATTGGACAACAAAATGAGTCATCTAGCTCAAAAAAGGTGTTTTAAACACAAACTCGCAAGACTCTCAAGAAATGAACGGCAATTGCCACTCCGACTAGATTATACAGTAAGTACAAGCACAGTCCTACGCATATAGCGAAAAGGAAAAACAGTTTACTCCACCCTGGATTTGAATAAAAAGGAGACCTATAAAAGCAACAAAGTCGAATCTCTCGACCCGACTGTGCTTAATTTATATATTATACCATTTAAAGAATATTCGATTTGCAAATAACAGAAGCAATTTAGCGCGTTGAGTTTAAATTCATATTACATTTAAACGAAATACATACTACACGTTTTAAATTGATGCATTTCAACACTATAAATATAGATCTGTTACTTATAGAAAAGTTTTTCGTTTGATATTGTTCTGCTTTTATTGTTTATTCACAATGAAATAAAAGGTCGCACGAAGCAATACATGCACTATTTTGTTTTTTTCCTCATCGTAAGTGTAACAAAAATAAAGCATGCTCGTCTTACCTACAGAAGTACATCTTCGGCGCGACGCAGATAGACCAACTGAAATATACTAATACATTAAAGACATGAAAAAGATAAGTTTGCTCCTGACTTTACTCATCGTTTGCTTGACACAAGTGAAAGCGATAGACGTAGAAGGTATGTTTGTAAAGTACAAACACTCGCATAACGCAGATAATGTAAGCATCGGCTATCCGCTGATGAAACTTGCTTGTCTTTTTATCTCCGACAACAACAAAGATGCTGATATCGTAAAGTCAATCAATAGCGTGCGTGTTCTGGATCTGGAGTCTTGCTCTGAATCTATCAAAGATCAGTTTACCCGAGACGCGAGCTTACTATCCGACAAACGATACGAAGTTTTGCTAGACGTAAATGAAGAAGACGAACATACACGTATCTTGGCAAAACGAAAAGATAAGATCATAAAAGAGCTGATAGTTCTTCAAACCGGCAAAGAGGCGTTGTTAGTTCGAATTACCGGAAAGATCGATCCGCAAAAATACATGGATTATACAAACAAATATGGATCAAAGAAGAAATGATGAATGCTGATACGTTTAAGAAACGATTGCTTCCATTTCATCGAAAATTGTACTGCATAGCATTCCATTACCTCGAACATAAAGACGAGGCCGAAGACATGGTGCAAGAAGCTTACTTGAAACTGTGGGAACGAAAAGAAGATCTCGAGGCAATTGCCAACATTGAAGCCTTTGCCGTGAAGATGATTCGCAACCTTTGTCTCGACAGACTCAAGAGTGCTTCTTTCCAGACAGCAAGAAACGAACTCGGAATCACGTACGAACGGGCTTCGGCCGACTTATCGGAATCGTACGAAACTACCGACGATCTGCTGCATGTGAAACAGCTTATCGGCAAATTGCCCGAGCAGCAAAAACAGGTAATGCAACTGCGACACATCAAAGAGTGCAGTGTGGAAGAAATCGAACACATTACCGGTCTTAGTGCCGTTAATATACGAGTGCTACTTTCGAGGGCAAGAAAAAAAGTACAAGAACAATTTAAAAAGCTGAATTGCTATGAACCGCAATAATATAGGTCTTCTCATTCAAAAGTATTACGACGGTGATACGACACTCGACGAAGAGAAGCAATTACTTGATTACTTCACCAACGAAACGGTTCCGCCTCATCTCGAAAAAGAGAAAGCGTTGTTTCTTGCGCTGCATACAAAGGAAACGATCGAGGTTCCGCATGATCTTGAATCACGTCTCGCTTCCATGATCGACCGCCTCGACAAAGAAACGATGCCGCGTAAAGCTGCTCTTCCGCGCAAGCGAGCAATGGTTGCCACTTGGGCTAGTATTGCTGCCGCACTCATCGCAGTTGTTTCGATCGTCGTTTATACAGAGCATCGCCAAGATGCGCAAACAATTGCAATGCAAACAGAGGCTCAAAACGCTGAAAAGATGTATGAGCAAACCCGTCAAGCTCTGGCTTTGGTCTCGACCAAACTCAATGCCGGTATGGATCAGGTGCAGCAATCGAAGGCTGAACTAGAAAGGGCCAACAAGGTATTGAATCAACAATTTGAAATAGATAAACAACAAAAATAGCTTCATCATGAAACGACAAATACTATTCCTGCTTATAGCACTCTGCACACTCTCGTCTCTTTCTGCCCAAAACGACCTGTACAAAAAGTATTCGGGAAAGAAGGGTGTAACATCTGTCTATGTATCTCAGGCCATGCTCGAAATGATGCCGTCGTTTGATGTAAAGTCAGACAACATGGATATCTCAAATATGCTCTCCAAACTCACCGGTATCTATATATTAAATACGTCGGATGCATCTACCACAGAGCAATTGATGAAAGATACGGAGCACTTTGGTAAAGACCAGAACTATGAATTACTGATGCAGGTAAAAGATGATGGTGACAACGTAGACTTCTTTGTAAAGAAGAACAAAGCGAACAACCTCATTCAAGAACTCGTCATGCTAGTAAAAGAACCCAACGAATTTGTGATGATACAACTGCTGGGTAATATGACGCTAGACGATATCAAAAACATCACAAAGACCAAACCAACTAAAAAGTAAGACGAAATAACGTTCGCATTTGTGTGTTTGCGAATACAATAAAGGCTGCTTCATTCACATGAAGGCAGCCTTTGTCAATTTATAGTTATAAGAATCCAATGTTTTCGTTTATAGTCGGCCCGTTGCGATGCGATACTCTGTAAGTTTTAGCTGGTATGCGGCACAAGCATCGGTAAACAAGTTGCGACTTTGCTGCAACAACGTTTGCGCGTCGAGTACATCCGTAAGGGTAGACAACCCTACTTCGTAGTAGTCGGTATTGAGGCGCATGTTTTCGGTGGCCGAAGCAATCGACGATTCTGCCAATACGATTTGCTGATACGCTTCGTTGAGTTCGCTCCATGTTTTGGTTATTTGCACTTCGAGCAACTCTTTTGTATTGTCTCTGTTATTCTCGGCTTGTCGCACCTGAAGCTTTTGTCGCTTCACGGCATGCGAACCGCCCCACCATTTGGTTATCGGCACCGATACACTGGCAAATACCATTCCGAATTTGTTGTCTTTGTCGGTAAAGTCGTGATAAGCATACCCCGCCCCTACTCCTACACTGGGTAAGTTTTTCCCCAATTCGATACGCGTCTTGAGGTTTCCCGCCTCAACGCTTTTTTGCATTAGCTTAAACTCGCTGCGCTGATACACTGCTTCTGTAGGAGAAACGTAGTAATCGGCCGGAGTTGCAGGCTTAACGAAGTCAGCATATTCGATATCGACCGCAGAGTCTTTCGCTCCAATGTATTGAGCAAGAGCTAGGGTAGTTACGGTTATTCCATTATCTAGTTTTAGGCGGTTGCTTTTGAGTTGCTGCTGTTGTAGCTCTACGCGCAACAAGTCGTTGCGAGTAGCTACGCCGGCATCAACGGCAGTTTTTACTTCGTGGTGAATCTGCTTGAGTTGCTCATCAAGCAGATCTAGCGTCTTTAGCTTCTCTTTCATCGAAACAATTTGCCAGAAGTAAGTTTCAGTTCCTTTAATAACCTCGTCTTCCGACATGGCTTTCTTCAACACATCTGCTTCTTCTCCGATTCGGGCGAGCTTGTTACTGTTTACGATTTGCCCGCCCGCAAAAACCGGTTGCACCGCGGTTACGGCTGCGATGGTTCCATTCTTCAAGGCAGCAACGGGCAAACTTCCTACTCCGGGTATGGGAACAGGGATGTCCATTTGCGCCATCGAGGTGTTGGCATTTACCGTCATTCCGGCCGCGCTTACGGTAGGAAAATAATGAGTAAAGGCTTCCTTGCGCGTTTGGCGTGACGCGTCGATTTCCAATTGTGCGTTTTGAAGCTGATGGTTGTTCTCAAGCGCCATTTGACGACATTGCTCTAGCGTGTAACCTTGCGCCATAATACCCGAGGGCAAAATCAGGCTTGTCAATGCAAGTACTAAACTATATTTCGTTTTCATTTCGATTGCTTTGTTTTTGAAGGTTCGTCTCCATAAATTTTCCAATACAGGACCGGCAAAATCGTTACTGCCATCACCATGGAAAGAATCGTACCTGAACAGATCACGATACCCATTGGCGACCACAGCGAACTGTTGCTGATGATCATCGGAATCACACCTACAGCCGTAGTGGCCGAAGTAAGAAAGATGGGCAACATTCGGCGCGAACCGGCATCGTAGGCTGCATCGCGTGCCGAGTAACGCTTGTTGCGGTGTAAATCTTCCGCATGCTCAAACATGATGATTGCATTACGCACAATAATCCCGAGCAAACTAATTACACCGAGTACGCACGTAAGTCCGAAGTTGACATCAAACATCCACAGTCCGATTACCGCACCTAGCGAGCACAGTGATATAGAACCCAATGCCGTAGCGGCGATACTTAGTTTTTTGAAATTCACGACTAAGAAAATAAAGATGATACAAATTGCTATGAGCAAACCGCTTGCAATGGGCGTAATGATCTCTTTATCGTTTTCGACGGTTCCTCCAAACTCCATCTCAACACCATCGGGCAATTGAGGCGCAATCTGCGTATTGGCAATCTCGATTACCTTCTTGAACGCATTGTTTTCGTTTTCGTTGCGCTTTACATTTGCCATGACACTCACGGTGCGTACCCCGTTGCGACGCACAATCTGGCCTTCCTCCCATTGTGGTGTTACATCCGCGATCTGACGCAAAGGCACCATCACTCCCGGCACTGCGGTAGAGATGTATCTGTCGCCCAGTTGTGCCGCTTGTTCGGTTGGGTGGTCTGTTTTTAGTTTCACCTGCAAAGGATAGTCGCCTTCCCATATCGTGCCCGCACTGAGACCATTGGTATGTACCGCCACTTCGGCCGAAGCCATCATTTTGGTAATACCAAGACGTGCCGCTTGTATCGGGTCTATTTTTACCTGCACCGCAGGAAGCATTTCTTCGTAGTTGGTATGCACCCAAACGAGTTCATCCATCTCACGCATGGCTTCCATAAGAGAATCGGCCGCTTGCTTGAGGTCGTCGATGTTCTCTCCCATGAGACGCACTTCGATCGGACTTTGCACCGACTGATAGTCTAGCTCCTTGAATTTCACGTATGCATTGGGGAAATAATTCGCATACATATCGGTGTATTCATTGAGTAGCTGCTTGGTTGCGTCGATCGACTCAGTGTTTACAATAAACTGCGCGTAGTGTTTCGACGGCATGTTTGGCGCGTACGTTGTTTGAAAACGAGGCGAAGCCATTCCGATAAAGGATGTTACCGACTTTACGCGTTCGTCGCCCGAAAGAATAGAATACATCGAATCGGCTACCGAGGCAGTACGATCAAGCGATGTTCCTTGCGGCAAATAGATTTCTACTGCAAACTGATCCCGATCGGCGATAGGCATCATGCGTCGGTTGAGATTCATCATAATCACAACAGCGATACCTATTGATAGCGCACCGCCCGCAATGGTGAGCCATGGATACTTAAAGGTAAAATCAAGCACACGATTGTATCCCGACTGTACGCTATCGAGAAGATTGAATTTCTTCTCTTTCCCTTCTTTTCCGCCCTGAAGACCTTTCTTGATCAACCAAAACTCGAAGATCGGAATGATTACCATGGCAACCAGCAACGACACCATAAGAGAGATAAAGATGGTCCACGGGAAAAACTCGAGGAAGTCTCTAAACTGCCCGGTCATTGTAAAGAGCAACGGAAAAAAGATGATCGAGATACAGAGCGTAGCCAAAAAGATGGAACCGAAATAGTCTTTCGCGCTCGAGATTGCGGCATGCCAGCGAGACATTCCTTTGTCGAGACGCTCCAGATAGGCATCTACCACAATAATGGCATTGTCTACAATCATTCCCAGCACCACAATAAGAGCGGCCAGTGTTACGGTATTGAGCGGAATGCGACACACATACATGATACCGATCGAAATAAAGATGCTGATCGGGATGGATGTTGCTGCCACTACGGCCGAACGAAATGGGAAGAGAATCATCATCACCAAGATTACGACCACAATGGAAATAACTAGGTCGCGCAAAAAGGATGTTACGGATTCTTCTACCACTTTAGGTTGGTCGGCAATACGTTTAATGGATACACTCTCGGGGATTTGTTGCTCGAATGAGGCCAAGACTTTGTCTACTTCGTTTCCATAGGCAACAATATTGTTTCCTTCGCGCATCTCGAGCGAAAGGATGATCGACTTGGTTCCGTTGTTCTTGACATAACTGTTGTCGAGATCGTATTCTCGCTCAATGCGCGCTATGTCTTTTACGCGAACAACTTGTCCGTTCGGGTCTTGACGAATGATTTGATCGGCAATTTCCTTTTCGGTACTCAGCGGAGACTCAAAGTGTATCGGCATGTTTACGTCTGCGTTTTCGATCTCACCCGATACGGTGATCAACCCCTGACCAAACAGGTTTGCCAATAGCCAACGGGTATCAATACCATACACGGCCATTTTGTCTTTGTCGAGGTATACGCTGATTTGTTCTTTTTGTACACCGTAACGACGCAGGTTTGATACCGACTCGATGCGGCGAAGCTTATCTTCTAGCTGCTCGGCATAGGTATCGAGTTCGCGATACGTCTTGTCTTTCGACTCTACAGATATCAAGAGTGCCGACGTGTCGCCAAAGTCGTCTTTTGCGATCAGTGCCAATACTCCCGACGGAAGCTCTGCTTTGAAGCCGTTGAGTCCGTGCTTGATCTTGGACCAAACCTCGTCTTTGTTTTTTATATTATCGTTAAGCTCTACCATTACATACACAATGCCGTCTTGCGACATCGAGTATGTTTTTTGCTTTTTGATCTCATTGAATGTAAATAGATAGCGTTCGAGCGGTTTGGCAACCTGCTCTTCTACTTGCGCTGATGTGGCTCCGGGATATACAGCCACCACTACACCTTGACGAATGGTAAAGGGCGGAAATTCTTGTTTTGGCATGTATTTGATACCGAGTACGCCTAGTAGCACCAACAAGGCGGTGGCAATGAGTGTTATCTTTCGATAGTGCATTGCCGATTCGATTATGTTTCTTCCTCTTTTCATCGTACTTGTACATTCATTCCTTCACTTACTTTCTGATATCCGTCTGTAATGACTTCATCGCCTGCTTGCAATCCGGCGATGACAACCACGCCGTTATCGGCAAGTTCGCCGGTTTCTACAGACTTTGCTTTTGCTTTGTCATTCTCTACGACCCATACAAAACGGCTGCCATCGCTGTTGATTTGTAATGCTCTATTCGGCACCACGATTACGGGAGTCGACTCTTCTCTGTCAACGAGCACCTTACATACCATCCCCGGCAAAAGGGTGCCATCGGGATTTTGAAGTTTAACTTTTACGCCATAACCGTGGCTTAGGGATGAAGTCATTACTCCTTTTTCGGTAATTGGCCCCGACAAGCGTTTGTCATTTATGCCGGTCATGATTACTTCGGCCTCGTTGTGCTTATTGACTAATGCAATTTCTTTTTCGGGAACTGAGAATGTTGCGTGAACGCTGTTTGTTTTCAAGAGTTTGAAGACGGGTTTACCGGGTACTGCGTTTTCACCGGGTTCGATGGTACGCTTGCCTATTACTCCATCGAAGGGTGCTGTAAGTGTTGCGTCTTGTAAGTTTTTGGCTGCGATCTGCGCCATTGACTTTGCTTGCTGTAGCTTGGTTTCTACTTCTACAAACTTTATTTCGGGCAAACTTTGTTTGTCGTATAATTTTTTCATTCTGTCGTAAGCATCTTGCGCATGCTTGAGGGATGCTTGAGCGGCATCATGGGAGCTTTGCAACGAAGTGCGGTCGAGCTGGGCCAACAATTGCCCTTTCTTAACTTTTGTTCCTTCCGACACATACACGCCGTTTACATTTCCGGCTACTTGAAAGCTTAAGTCGGCTCCGGCTTCTTCTTCAATTACTCCGATGTATTCACCGGGAAGTCCTGCCGCTTCTGATACGACTTTCATCGTACTTACAACGATTGTTCTTTTTTTCTCATCGGGTGTCTTCCCTTTGTCGGAACATGAGGATAAAGTCCCAACTACGAATGCGCACAATGCGATGTGCATCCAATAGAAATTCATTGTTTTCATACCTTCTTACTTAAACAGTCTTATTTTTTATGCAAAATTGATGGAAAGTAAACGGAGTGGAAAGATCTTTTGGACGATAGAGATGTTCTAAAAGTCGAATAATTGTACTAAATGAACATTTAAACCCCGTAATTGATATATATTCGTACCAAAAACATGCCAAAATGAACAACGAAGATCTAAATCTATTCTCCATAGCCCGACTGAAAGAGTTATTTGGAACACCCGAACAAGGCAACGATGATTTTATAATTTGCGATCCGCATGAGCCGTTGCAGCAATCGATGTTTCGGTTTCCTAGTAAACTGAATGCGTATATTATTGGTATATGCATGGGCGGGACCGGCAAGCTTAGTATCAACTTGAATGAGTTTGAAGTTTCGGCGGGGATGATGGTGATCAATTTTCCGGAAAACATCATTCAAATCAAAAGCATATCGGATGATTTGGAGATGCGTGCCTTTATCGTATCGGAAAACTTTTTGCGTGAGATGCATATTGATATGCGTAATCTGGTTCCGATCTACGTGGAATTTAAAAATCGCTCTTGTCTGAAACTGAATGATGAAGAGATGCACAGCTTGAAACTATATACGGAATTGCTCGAAGAGGCTTTGACCATGCCCGATGCGAAGTATACAAAGGAAGTGATTCAAAAGCTCAGCGGCGCGATGGTATATCGGATTAGTTCCATCTTAAACAAAGAAGAGTTTATACATCAAGCAGACGACAGTTCGGCACAAAGTAGACGGGAACTCATTTTCAAACGCTTTATGGAGCTGGTTTCTGACCATCACAAAGAACAGCGTAATGTGGGTTTTTATGCTTCCAAACTCTCAATCACCCCAAAGTATTTATCTACTCTTATAAAAGAGGTAAGCGGAAAAACTGCGGCCGACTGGATTGATGAGTTTGTGATACTTGAAGCGAAAGCATTGCTCCGCTATTCGGATAAGAGTATACAAGAGATTGCTTACATTCTCAACTTCTCTACGCAATCGTTTTTCGGTAAATACTTTAAGCATCATACGGGAATGTCGCCCGGTGCGTATAAACTGCAAGAAAGCTGATTTACTTGGTGCAATGAGATTATGCCTCTTTCTTAAGTTCTAGTTCTTCTATTGCATGTGGAAAAATAAAATAGATCGGGATGCAGAAGTAGGTAACAAAAGAAATTACAGGATCGACAAACGACAACAATGCTCCCGCTATGTATAATAACGGACCGAAAGCTATGGAGTAAATGGTTTTGCGTTTGAACCGAGGAACATCAATGTCGGGATCTAAGATCTCGGGATGCATGAATGCATAGATTTGAACTGCCGAAAACATTCCATTGCATAGAGCCATGGAGAATCCGTAAAACAACACAGCGGTTTCGTTGTGGTGATAATCTCCTAACACGGCCGTAGGAAAAGGAGTGAAGGATACAGCGAGAAGCAACAATGCATTGCCCCAAAACAGACCGTTATTGAAAACTTTGAACATCTTGAATAGTCGGTGGTGATTCACCCACATCACACTTACGGTAAGGAAGCTGATAATCCAACTGATGATCTTGGGCATGAGAAGCCAAAGTCCATTTAATAGCTCTGCGCGATTGGTAACATCTTTAATTACGGGTACTTTTAACTCAAGAACGAGTACCGTTATTATGATTGCAAAGATTCCGTCGGAAAAGGTTTCGACACGGGTTTTCTGAAAATAATTTCTTACTTGCTGCATATGCAAACGTTCTGTTTCTTTTCTCAGAAACAAAAAACGACAACATTCTGTTGCCGTTTTCTTTGTCTATTATTTATTGCACACTGTCTTGAAAGGACAATATTCGCAGTTTTTCTCGTTTAGGGTCTGGTTGAAGTTAATATCCGGATTAAAGATATCATCTAAGCATGACCGCAACTTTTCTTCAAACTCTTTCGCATACGGAGCAAACGAGTCTACCTGATGTTTGATTTTTGGTGCCGTCTGGTGATAAATGGCCGGATCGAAAGCATCTGTGAATATCTGCCTAACGGTATAAATACCCGGTGCAAGATCTCTGCCTTTGAATTCGTCCATCGTAAGTAGTGCATAGGTAAACACCTGCATGATAGCCTTTGGTCGGTCTTTTAGTTCCGAGTCGAACAAGTCGGCTATTTCCTTAAATGTCTTTTCGGCTTTCCCTGTTTTATAGTCGATGATACGCACTTGCTTATTTACTTCATCCACACGGTCGATAAATCCTTTCATACGTACACGTGTTCCATCTGATAGAGCGAAATGTGTTTGAATAAGCTTTTCGCTTTCGATATAGGTAAAAGGTGTTAGCTTGGCATCCTTTGCCAGTAACTTATCGATGTATTTATAAATAACCTGACTAATGAGGTAGTTCTCTCCTTCGAGCGGACGCACGGTATCACTCTTGAAAAAGATCTCGGCGAATGCTTTCTCTATCTCATGCGTTATTTCCTTTTTGTCTTTTCGTATTTTATGCAATAAATCGGCCGTTACCACATGACCCACTAATGGTTTGTACAACTCCTCCAGTACTTTGTGCAAAATACTACCGAAGCGATCGGCTTCTACGCGCTCTGTTACTTCTTCATCTTCTCGCATTCCCTCTACCGTGGCAAAAAAGAAACGAAGCGGACAGTCTATATAATTACTGATCGAACTTGCCGACAGTGATTTGTATCCTCCTTCTTTATAGACGCTGAGTTTCTTTAGAATCTCTTCATTCTTCTCTACCGTTATGCTTGGTGTATCACCTTGCGAGATGTTGTAGACAAGAAGCTTATCTTGGATTGGTATTTTGTAATGGTAACGAAGCTGGTGAATATAACGACTCATTTCGCCCGTCTTCATCCCGTCGCTTCGTGTATCGTATACCAAAGAGACGTGCTTGGCTCTATAGATAAGACGGTAGAAGTGATAAGCAAGGACACTATCTTGGTGCTCGTAGGTAGGAAGTCCGAACCCGCGACGCAGGTTATAGGGTATAAATGTATTGGCTGTTTTCTTTACCGGAAAGATACCTTCGTTCATCGAAAGGATGATCAAGTTATCGAAATCTAGCGCACGCGTTTCAAGTACCCCCATGATTTGAAGTCCCGACAACGGTTCGCCCCTGAACGGAATCGAGATTCCATCGGTCATTCGCTTCAAGAGTCGGAAGTAAGTGTCGAGTTGAATGTTGAGTCCGTAACGTTGCATTACATCTTTCATTCGGTTTACCATCGTAAAGTAGTGAAAGATAAATTCTCCATCCATCGCTTCTCTTCCCGAAAGTTGTGCCTCTTCGTCCGATGTTTGTCTGGCTTCTTCAAACAAAGACAGTTGCACGGAATCTTCTTCCTCCATTTGCTTTGCGACAGCATTCTTGCGCGAATTCTCAACCAGGATCTTTGCCAATTCTTCCAGTACATGGATCAAGTAATCGGAAACTTCTTCTTTGTTTTGGATCGGCTTAAATAGAACCCGAAGCAAAGGTGACTTGTCTAATTCGGCTTCGGTTACATAGATTCTGTTTTTCTTTACGATGTCTGATGCTATGCCAACCACTAAATCGGGATTCGATGCAGCAACGTATCGATGATTCAATACGGGTAGTACATATTTATAATAGAAGCATACACCACCATTAACCATGCGAATGTTCTTCTGAAGATCGAGAATATTTTCCATCAACAGGGCAATCGGTGTAGATGCTAACGGATAACCCATGGTTACATTGATGCGCTGAAAGTTGTCGGGTATGGAGTGCAGCACAGGCATCAGCAGTGTTTCGTCCGGTAATACTACCGCCGTTTTCATTGCTTCTAATGAGGTTACACTGTCTTGTTTGTATATGTCGCTCAATAAGGAGTACACATATTTGGCTTGTCCTACCCCCGAAGGTACGCCAATCACCTCAATGGTTTGATCGCGGAGTGGTTCCTCTACAATCTTATATGCAGATGGATAAATGAGTTTGTTCTTATCTACGAAATAAGATGAACGGTTGTTGCGGTCTGTTATCTTGTCCGAATCATAATCCCAATAGAAGTCGGCAAGATTTCGATTCTTAAGGTACAATAGGAATTGCTCTTCACTTGTAGACAATGCATTGAGCCCTACAAAAACAATCTTTTTATACGGCAACGCAAACTCTTTTCCGGCTTTGGCTTCTTCTACTACTTCGCGAAAGATCATCCCATCGTAACCGATCTTATCTTCGGCCAAGCTTTCTTTGAATTCTGTATAGATGGCTAGAAGAACTTCCCACACTGCCAGGAATTCTTTTTGGTTACCACTCAAACGCTCGGGATTGAAGGTAGACCAGAACTTGCGAATTGCTGCGATTTGCTCTTCGGTAAGGAAGTCGAAGTCGTTATCAATGTTCTTAAGATCCGAGATGTTGCTAAACAAACGTGCCGCATCAACCATATATTTGTCTATATCGTCAAAGTCGGATAAGAGCATCTCTCCCCAATATAGAAACTCATCAAATGTTTCTTTCGAGCCGCTGTGTGCAATAAAGATATCATACAATCGAAACAACATCCCCACTCTATCGGCTGTTTGCTTACCCGATAACTTCTGAAACAAGTCATTAATCGTTACGATTGTTGGGGAAAACATCGGTTTACCTGCTACCTGTACCAAGTATTTTTGAAAGAAAATACCGGCACGTCTGTTGGGAAAGACAAACGCATACGAAGTGAGCTCGTCTTTATGATGTTGATAAAAAACTTCGGCTACCTGATAGAGAAACGGTTTCATATTGTTGGATTTTTTGCAATACAAGTATACGCAAAAGTATCACAACAATGAAATGAAACAGCAGCTACCTTATGCTTGTTCGAAATAAAATTAACAGAATTGTAATATCTTAAATCCTTTGTTAGCGGATATTTTTTAGATATTTGTAACGCAGATGTACAATCTATGCGATTTAGACCATCGTTATAGTTATCTGTAACAATTTTGACTCACATAATTCAAAACGTTTATAAATGGCAACAACTAGAATTTTGGTCGTTGATGATGAAGAAGATCTTTGCGAGATCCTTAAATTCAATCTGGAAATAGAAGGTTACGACGTTGATACTGCAAATAGTGCGGAAGAGGCCCTTACGCTTGATCTTACAAAGTATAATTTATTGCTTCTTGATGTCATGATGGGTGAGATTTCAGGATTCAAGATGGCGAATATGCTTCGTAAGAACGAAAAAACGGCTCGTATACCGATCATCTTCCTTACAGCCAAAGATACAGAAAACGACATGCTTACCGGATTCAATCTTGGCGCAGACGACTATATCTCAAAGCCTTTTTCTATCAAAGAGGTTATGGCGCGCGTAAAAGCTGTTGTACGTAGAACTGCTGCCGCAAAACCACAAGTAGAGGAAAGCGAACTCCTGACTTATGAAACGTTGAGCCTTGATATAAAACGAATCAAAGCGAGTATAGATGGAGAAGAAGTAACTCTAACCAAAAAAGAATTTGAGATACTAAAGCTATTGCTCGAAAACAAAGGCAACGTTTTCTCGAGAGAAGAAATTTTATCTCGAATATGGAAAGATGAAGTCTATGTACTCGATCGCACCATTGATGTTAATATTACCCGCCTTCGCAAAAAGATAGGTCCGTACGGTAAGAACATTGTAACACGCTTAGGCTTTGGTTATTGTTTTGAGGGTTAATGCCTCTCAAAACAATAACGAATAATTATACTTTTTCATTATCTTCTGACAAGAAAAAATCAGACTTCCATACAACCGATGACTAATTTGATGGATAGAAAACCTAGAGTTTCATTTAACCAAAAGATATTTTGGGCAATTCTCACCATGTTTTTGTCTTTTGTCTTATGCGTGGTTACGTTTCAGTATAACCGAGAGAAAGCATTTGCTCAAGAGAAACTAGATAGTGTTTTGCTCAATTACAACAATCAATTGTTTCAGCGTGTCTCAAAAAACAAAGACATGAATGAACAGTGTACACTGTTCGTTTCGGAGATACCGCAAAAGGAACTACGTATTACAATTATGAATACATCGGGCAAAGTGCTGTATGATAATACAGGCGATGCCTCGAAATATGATAACCACAACAACCGTGCGGAAGTGCGAAAAGCGCTCGACACCGGAAAGGGGAATGCAATTCGAGATTCCGATACGAACAAATTGCGCTATTTCTACTCGGCAAGTCGTCTAGGTGGATATATCATTCGTACGGCACTTCCATATAACACCTATGTTCGTGATGAACTTAAGACGGACAAAGGTTTTATCTATTTCATGGCAACACTTATCGTGCTGTTTATTTTTGTACTTCTTCGATATACCCGCAGTATTGGACGTACAATCTCCGAACTAAGAGATTTTGCTCAGAATATTAAATCGGAAGAAGCTCCCGAAAAGATTGCTTATAAATTTCCGAATAATGAGTTGGGAGATATTTCTCAGCTTGTAGTTTCGTTATATAACAAGCAAGTAAAGGCTAAAAAGGAGCTTTCGATTGAGCGTGATAAGATTATGAAGCATTTCAAATACTCTAAGGAAGGATTCGGAATGTTTAAAAGCGATGGAAAAGAAATACTTTCAAATATCTTATTTCTGCAAATGGCGAATGTTATTTCTGACAAGTCTGTTGTAAGTGCGGAAGATGTTTTGACGATTCCTGAATTTGGTCCGCTTTACTCGTTCTTATCCAAAGGAATGAGAAATACAGAACATCGAGACAAAGTGCTTCGTGACACTCTGACTATCGACAAGAATGGCAAGATATATCAAATAAAGACGATTCTGTTTCTAGACAACAGCTATGAAATCTCAATCAATGATATTTCTAGAATGGAAGAAGAAAGTCGTCTAAAACGCCAGCTTACTCAAAATGTGGCTCATGAGCTAAAAACTCCGGTGAGCTCTATCCAAGGTTACTTGGAAACTATTTTAGCAAATCCGAACTTAGATGCAGAAAAAATGCGTTTCTTCCTTGAAAGATGTTTCTCTCAATCGACCCGATTGGCCGATTTGTTGCGAGACATCTCTGTATTGAATCGAATGGAGGAAGCCACCGAGATGTTTGATCTCAGCGATATTAACATCTCAAATATGGTACATGAGATTGTGCGTGAATGCGGGCAACAAATCGAAGCGAAGCATATAAAAACAGATATTGCCCTACAAAGTAATCTGATAATACACGGTAATCATTCATTACTTTATTCCATATTCAGAAATCTCTTTGATAATGCAATCGCTTATGCGGGAGACAATATAACCATCGAAGTCGCTTGCTTCAAAGAAGACGAATCATATTACTACTTCAGATTTTCTGATTCAGGTTGTGGTGTACAAGAAGAGCATCTGAACCGCTTGTTCGAACGTTTTTATCGTGTCGACAAAGGTCGTAGTAGAAAGATTGGTGGAACCGGACTTGGACTTGCAATTGTAAAGAATGGTGTCAACTTTCATAAAGGAGAGATTTCTGCGAAGAATAGAGCGGATGGAGGTCTTGAATTTATCTTTACACTCAAGAAAAAGATCTCTTATTCTTTATAAATATTTTCACGTTTCATATTGAGAAGCTTATCGGAGTAGAGTAAATACATCCCTATTCTGATAAGCTTCTTTCATTCTGACAATGAGGTCTATTGACGATCTTAATACAATGTTTGATTATTAAATAGATTAAGTAGCTAGGTTCATATCTTCTAAATACAGCTTAACAAGTTAGTCATTTGTTTAAATTCATAAAACCAACCTACTTATTTCAAATTAAATATGTAGTTTTGTCTTATTAGGAAGATTATTTTTATGAAGATTTTAATTATTGAAGACGAAGCCGGACTTCGCGAAACCATAAAGAAATCACTAGAGAGAGATCGCTTTATTGTGGAAACCGCTGATGATTATGAATCTGGTCTAGCTAAAATAAGCGACTACGATTATGATTGTATACTATTAGATATCATGCTTCCGGGAGGTAGCGGGCTTGATTTGCTTGAACAAATAAAACACTTAAAAAAGAAAGACAGTGTTATTATTGTTTCGGCCAAAGACTCTATAGACGACAAAGTACATGGACTTGATCTTGGAGCAGACGATTACTTACCGAAACCTTTCCATCTTGCCGAATTGCATGCACGTGTAAAATCTGTAATTCGACGAAAGCAAAGTGATGGCGATAACAAAATAGAACTGGAAAACGTAACTGTTTATCCGGATAAACATCGTGTATATATCAACTCTGAAGAGCTTATTCTGAATCGAAAAGAGTTTGACCTTCTTTATTACTTTGCCATCAATCCAGATAGAACAATTAGCAAAACAGCTTTAGCTGAGGCTGTGTGGGGCGACAATATTGACCAGGCCGACAGTCTAGACTTTATCTATTCGCAGGTAAAGAATCTGAGAAAAAAATTAAAAACATCAGAAGCTAAAATAGAAATCAAAGCTGTTTATGGTTTTGGTTACAAACTCGAATTATTAGATTAAACTTCGTTACTAGCGCCAATTAAGCATGAAATTAATTCATTATACCATCTTACGAATAGCCCTTGCTTTGTTCGTTATTGTTTCCTTCTGGGCCTGCATCTTTTTCGTCTATGTAATTGACGAGATCGACGGGGCAATGGATGAAAGTTTACGCATATTTAAAGAAACAATTATACGCAGTAAACTTACAGACGAAAACGATACGTTCAGCGACAATGGTATCATGAATTTATATCAGCTGCGCGAGATTCCTCGCGAGGAAGCAATCGAATACAAAGAACAATACCTTGATACGCTTATTTTCTTTGAATCAGCTTTGCAATACGAGCCTATCCGAATGCTAAAATCAGCCTTCAAAGGTAAAGATGACTCATTTTACGAAGTACAAGTGATGACTTCAACGGTAGAGAAAGATGATATGATTGCTACGTTTCTAAAACAGATATCATTCTTATATGTCGTACTTTTATTAAGCATTGTAATCACGATCTATTACATCTTTAATAAGAGTTTGGCTCCATTATATAAACTTCTCGACTGGCTCAACGTATATACATTGGGAAGAAAGAATGAAGCACTTCCCAAAACTACACCTATCGAAGAATTCACAATTCTAAATAGGGCGGTAATCCAAATGAGCAATAGAAATGAAGAAGTATTTGAGCAGCAAAAAGAATTCCTGGAAAACGCATCTCACGAACTTCAGACTCCTTTGGCTATCGTCATGAACAAGCTTGAATACTTGGCTCAAAGTCCGGATTGTACGGAAGAACAAATGAAGGAAATGTTTGAAATGCATGAAACCTTACAACGCAGTGTGAAGCTAAATAAAACACTATTACTACTTTGTCGCATCGAAAACGGTCAGTTTCACAATACCGTTGCGATAAATGTAAACAGTATTATTAAGCAAATAGCAAAGAACCTCGAAGAGATCTATGAACACAAGAATATAAAAGTCGATATCGAGGAGGATGCTTGTATCATTTGGCAAATGGATGAAACACTTGCCCAAATTCTTGTCACTAATTTGATCAAGAATGCGATGGTACATAACAAGCCCGAAGGCTTACTTAAAATAACAATAAATGAACATCAAATAATTTTTGCCAATTCAGGAGATAATGTTTCATTGAATGAAGAAAAGCTTTTCAAACGTTTCTCTTTTGCAGGAAAAAGAAAAAGAGAATCTACGGGCTTAGGGCTATCTATCATTAAATCAATCTGTGGCGCATATCAAGTAGAGATCAAATATCAATATGCAGACCATTTGCACAAGTTCATTCTAAGCTTTTAGCCCAATTCTAAAACAACGTTAAAGATTTAAATTTGTAGTATTTCTGTTCATTTTTCCCATTTTATTCCCAATTGTGGTCTCACCTTTGCAATGTATTAAAACAACAGAGTTATGAAAAGCAAGGTATTACTAACAATGGGAAGCGCATTGATCATGCAAAGCACTTTTGCTGTGACCATTCCTTCATTAGCTCAAAACTATATTGAAAAGAATTTTCCTCATTCCGACATTGCACATGTAAGTACGACTCGCGGATTTTGGGGAATTAAAACTTACGACGTCATTCTTACAAACGGATTCTCAATAGCCTTTGATAAAGATGGCACTATGGTCGAAATCGATGGAGGCACCAAAGCCCTTCCAAAGCGAGTAATTCCAAACCCTATTGCAACATATTCTGACAAAAACTTTCCTTCACTTCAGATCGTTTCCATTGGTAAATTCAATTGGGGCTATGAGGTAAAACTTACCGACGGAATCCTACTAGACTTCGATTCATCCTATCGATTTATTGAAGTTGAGTTGTAGAAAACAGATCTTATATTGTAAACAAAACCACTGGTTTGAAAGACCATCACTATGAAAGTATTTTACATATTTCTTACACTCTCAAGTTTGTTTCTCATTACGTCATGTATTTCTGAATCAAAACCGGGAAAGAGAGTACTTGACACATTCAAGGCAATGTATCCTGAGGTAGAATATGTTGATTGGGACAAAGAAGGAAGTTATTTTGTTGCCAACTTCAAAATAAATCACAGGGAAACAGAAGCTTGGTTCGATAAAAAGGGATATTGGTATATGACTCAAATAGAAATAACAACCGACTCATTACCTCAGCCCGTTTTACAAAACATGAACAACAGCAAATATAAATACTGGCATATCGAAGATATAGAGATGGTCAGATATCACAACCTTCATACAAAATTCTGTATTGAAGTAGAAAAAGAAATTCAAGGACATCCTCATTATTTGTATTTAGTATACACCAATGAAGGAGTTCTTGAGAAAGTGATCAATTATAACGAACAACATCCGGAGGAAACACCGGATTTAGATATAATTGCCACGACAAACTTTGATGTTAAGCATTATACTGCCTAGCATACACACCTTAAAACCTCTATATATCATTGTTGATATAGGTCAACAATCAAACTTACTGCTTTTATTCTATTGGATTTAGAAACACTAAAGAAACCAACGCCAAGACTAGATCTTACTTATTAAAATGGTTTCAAAAAAAGGGAAGATTCGTTGAGAACCTTCCCTTTTTTATTAAATATCTAATTGTAAAGTATCATAAGCTATATACACATTAGCTGGCATTTGTTTCTGCATCTCCTCATGCAACCCAAAATGATGACTCATGTGTGTAAGGTAAGCTCGCTTAGGTGCTATTCGTTCAATCTGCGATAAAGCCTGATTAATGGATTGGTGAGAGATATGCTCTTGCATGCGCAGGGCATTAATCACCAACACATCGAGACCTTCCAACTTTTCATATTCCGAATCGGGAATCGTTTTAAGGTCGGTCAGATAAGCAAAGTCCCCAATTCGATATCCGAATATAGGCAACTTATGATGCATCAGTCGTATCGGCGTAACACAAACATCTTCTACGTTAAAAGGCTGCAATGCTTGCGGCAACAAATCGAGACGAGGAATTCCCGGATACTTGTGTTCGACAAAAGCATAAGGCATCCGTTTATGCAATTCCTCTGTCACATATCTTTCGGCATACACCGGTATAGCCCTATCTTTACTAAACGGTCTCAAATCGTCTAACCCTCCTACATGATCATAATGCTCATGCGTAAGAAGTACTGCATTGAGATCGAATGTTTGCGAACGCAACATCTGAAAACGAAAGTCGGGTCCACAATCAATCAAGATACGTGAGCCTAGAGCTGTTTCCAGAAGTACCGAAGCACGCAAACGATGATCTTTACGATCGGTCGAAGTACACACTTCACAGCAACACCCTATCTCAGGATTACCGGTTGAGGTACCTGTTCCTAAAAATGTTATTTTCATAATCCTATTCTAGCATTCTAATTAACCGTATATGACGAGCAGCAAGCCTTGAAGCACCATCAAACCTGTCCTTACCCGATGTAGTTCACTTCCGGTTCGAGCATAATCTCAAACTTTTCATTCACGGTAGATCGTACCGCCTCAGCAAGCAAAGCTATTTCTGTACCGGTAGCACCACCAAGATTTATCAACACCAATGGCTGATCAATGTGTACAGCCGCATTTCCGATACGTACACCTTTCAATTCGCAGGTATCGATAAGCCATGCAGCAGGAATCTTATAGCGATCGTCCGAAACCTCGTAGTAAGGCATTTCTGGATACTGCGCTTGTAATTTAAGGAATTTCGCTTTATCTACCGTAGGATTCATAAAAAAGCTACCGGCATTCCCCTGTACCTTCGGATCGGGAAGCTTACTATTTCTAATCGAGATCACGGCATCTCTTATATTTGCCAAGGTAATACCATCGTAAGTCTGCATGGTACGTTCCAGTGCTCCATAGCCCAATTGCGGATGTGCAACCTTGCTTAGTTTGATTGTTACGTACGTAATGATGTATTTACCTTGCTCTTCTTTTTTAAACTTGCTCGAGCGATAGGCATAATCACAAGCCTCATTCGAAAAGATATGCTTTTGTTTATCTTTGGTCGATAACGCCTCAACCTCTACAATTACATCTTTGACTTCACAGCCGTATGCACCAATGTTTTGCAAAGCAGCCGAACCGGTTTCTCCGGGAATAAGAGACAGGTTTTCGATTCCCCACCAGTTATGTTCTACTGCATACGCTACCAGGTCATCCCAATCAACACCGGCACCAACACGAAGCGTTACATCTGTATCAGTCTCCGCTTTCACTTCAATCCCCGCTATGGCCGAGTGAAGTATAATACCTTCATAATTATCGAGAAAAAGAAGATTGCTACCTTTCCCTATGTGCAGTTTAGTTTGCTCAATAAAGAATTCATCATTCAGGATCCTCATCAACTCCTCTTCGGTTGTGTACTCTACAAACCACGCAGCCGAAACATCAAGCCCGAAAGTATTGTAATTTATTAGTGAAAAGTTTTCTTCTATTCTCATTGTTATAAATCTTTCTTCTTAAAACACAAAAGAGGATATTCCGTTTTAAACAGAATACCCTCCGGTAGTATCTTTCGCGCTACAATAAATTAGTATTGTCTCTCAAGAATCCAAGCATCGTTGAAGTTGGGAGCAAATTTACGTTTGACTTGATCACGAGCTTCAGCAGCATCAGCCTTGTTGTCGAAAGTAGCAACAATAACACGATACATACCTTTCTCGTTTTGTGCGATTACTACGTTGTAGCCTGCATCTTCCATGCGTTGTTTTAACGACAATGCATTTGTTTTGTTCATAAAGCTACCTACAACTACGCTAAATTGTTTAAGTTCTTCTCCAAATACAGGAGTTACTTTTTCTTTTTGCACAGTTGCATTTGAAGTTTTAGGTTTAGCCACTACTACTGGCTCTTCTTCAACCTCTTCCACTTCAATCATTTCTTCAACTTCTTTTTCCTTAGCTTTCTCGTAAGCCGCTTTGTAAGCACTTTGTTTTGGCTTACATGAGCCCATGCCGAGTACTAAACACATTGCTGCTCCAAATAACCAAATCTTATTCATTTGTATGCTATTTAGTGTATTGACTTCTGTAAACTCCTTGCAGAGTCTACCTTTATTAATGAATGCAAATATATAAATAAATTAAATGCTGCAAATGATTAATTATCAAAACTTACGAAAGTTATAAATAATTTTCTCACTTTCGAGAACCAACTGCTTCGAGTCTAATTTTTTAATTGTAAAAACCTTAGCAGTATCTCCCCAATTGGTATATGTATCTACGAAGCTTTTATCAAGTAATTCGAGCAGTAATTCATCATCACCGACTACAGTTTTATAGCCATATGACAACGGCATTTGTCCATCGGGCAAGCGCACCTGATACATAAACAATGCATTTTGAAAGTTGTAGTATACTGTGTCTACTGGTATAGAAACAAGATCTGACTCAACACTTCTTAATTGCCACTTTCCGGCCAATTTTCCGTCGGTATCCATAAAAGCATTACAGCTCATCAGGCATACCATCGATAATAATAAAACGACTGCTTTTTTCATTGATTTTTATAAAACTCCTTTTGTACTAGGTAATTCATACTTGAAAATATCACGCTTGATTGCAGATTTAATTGCTCTGGCCAGTGCTTTGAAAATACCTTCGATCTTATGATGTTCGTTCTCTCCTTCGGCTCGAATAAACAGATTCATTCTAGCCGCGTCACTAAATGACTTAAAGAAATGCATAAACATCTCAGTAGGCATATCGCCGATCTTTTCTCGTTTGAATGAAGCATCCCATACAAGCCATGCCCTTCCGCCAAAGTCTAGCGCTACCGTACACAAACATTCGTCCATTGGTAGCACATATCCATAACGCTCAATTCCGCGCTTATTACCCAACGCTTTATACAAAACCTCTCCCAGGGCAATACCGGTATCTTCGATCGTATGATGTTCATCAACGTATAAGTCTCCTTTTACATTGACCGTAAGATTAATTCCGGCATGCTTCGCAATTTGATCAAGCATGTGATCAAAAAAACCAATCCCCGTAGAAACGTTGCTTTTTCCGGTACCATCGAGATCCATCTCTACGTAAATATCCGTTTCGGAAGTAGTACGACGCACCGAAGCTTTACGTTCACCGGCAAATAGGAATTCGCTTACTTTATCCCAGTCTTCTGTAATAAGCACACAAGTGGACAAAAGGTTGCGTTGTTCGAGCATTTTATATTTTTCAGAATTGGGCGTTGTAAGCCAAATTGCCTTGCATCCAAGATTATAAGCCAATTCTACATCGGTAAATCGATCACCAATTACATACGAATGAGCCAAATCGTATTCGTCCGAAAAGTATTGGGTCAACATACCCGTACGCGGCTTTCTATTGGGAGAATTCTCCTCCGGGAGTGATCTGTCGATATGAATATCGGCAAAACGAATCCCCTCTCCTGCCAGCGTTTCAAGCATCTTGTTTTGTGCAGGCCAGAAATCTGTTTCCGGAAACGATGCCGTTCCCAGTCCGTCTTGATTCGTGACCATCACAAATTCGTAGGGTAACTTCTGTGAGATAAAATAAAGATTGCGTATTGCTTTAGGATAAAACTGCAACTTCTCGAGGCTATCGACCTGAAAGTCGACCGGCGGTTCTGTTATTATAGTACCATCTCTGTCGATAAATAGCAACTGTTTCATCCCAATATATCTTTAAGTGTATCTAAAAGCACGTCATTTTCAGGCTTTGAGCCAATTGTGATCCGCAAACAACCACTACACAAAGATACATTATTTCTGTTACGAACAATTACACCTTCGTTTACCAATTTTTCATAAACATCATTTGCGTCATCTACTCGTATCAATAAGAAGTTTGCATCTGAAGGATATATGCGTTTTACACCTTTCATGGTTGCTAATTCTTCCGAAATACGCTTACGCTCTGCTCTTGTCTCGTCTACCCACTGCAATACCACACCTTCGAAATCGGTTATTTTCATGGCATATTCTTGCGTAAGAGCATTGATATTGTAAGGATACTTAATCTTGTTCAAGATAGAAATCAGCTGTTCGGAAGCAAAAGCCATACCCAATCGTACTCCGGCACTAGCCCATGCCTTCGAGAACGTTTGCAACACCACCAAATTCTCATAGTTTGCAAGTAGACTCAAGAAGCCATTCTTTTCGGAAAAATCTATATAAGCCTCATCCACCACAACAATACCTTCAAATGCATCGAGTACTTTAAAAATTTCCTCTTCATTCAAACTATTGCCGGTAGGATTATTGGGCGAACAAAGGAAAATCAGTTTGGTATGACGATCTGTTGCTGCAAGAATCTTTGCCGACTCAATATCGAAATCGTCGTTCAAGAGTACTTTACGATACATTACATTATTGATATTTGCCGCAACTTCATACATCCCGTACGACGGATCTATGGCCACGATGTTGTCAATACCCGGCTCACAAAAAGCGCGTATCAACAAATCGATTGGTTCGTCGCTGCCATTTCCCAACAGAATATTTGACTTATCTACACCTTTCAGGCGAGCAATTTTTTCTTTTAATTCAATCTGCAAAGGATCTGGGTATCGGTTATAAGGTGCATTGTTCGGACTTTCGTTCGCATCTAAAAAGATAGATGCATCGCCACAATACTCATTTCTTGCCGACGAATAAGGTTTAAGGGCAAGAATATTTGCTCGTACAAGTTGTAGAATATTCATAGTTATTTCAATCTTATGGTTACTGCGTGTTTGTGTGCGCCCAGCTGTTCTTCCTGAGCCATCAACTCAATGGTAGGACCGATGTGATTCAAACCCTCTTGCGTTATTTCCTGAAACGTAATTTTCTTCACATAACTATCAAGGTTGACACCACTGTAAGCTCGCGCCGTACCGTTGGTTGGTAATGTATGATTCGTACCCGAAGCATAATCGCCGGCACTCTCGGGGGTAAACGCCCCTAGGAATACAGATCCGGCATTCACGATATGTTCGGCATAGGTATAATAATCTTTCGTCTGAATAATAAGGTGTTCGGGAGCGTAGTAGTTTGTAAACTCAACAATCTCCTCTTTCGTCGGAAACGAAATCATAAAGCTTCCTTTCAAAGCCTTCTTTGCAATCTCCATACGAGGCAATACGGCAAGCTGCTCTTCGATTGCTTTTGCCACATTGTCTAGTACCTGCTGAGATGTTGCAACAAGCACCGACTGACTATCGCCACCATGCTCGGCTTGCGATAACAAATCGGCCGCTACAAATTGAGGATTTGCCGTTTCGTCAGCGATGACCAATACTTCGGATGGGCCTGCCGGCATATCGATTGCCGTACCATGTAAGCTAACCAATTGCTTGGCCGCTGTTACATACTGATTGCCCGGCCCGAAGATTTTATACACCTTCGGAACAGTAGCCGTACCATAAGCCATTGCTCCGATCGCTTGTACGCCGCCAATTTTATAGATTTTATCTACACCGGCTACCGTAGCGGCGAACAAGATTGCAGGATGAATCTTTCCTTTTTTATTGGGCGGAGTACACAATACAATCTCTTTGCATCCGGCAAGCATTGCTGGCACAGCAAGCATCAACACGGTCGAAAACAACGGAGCCGATCCTCCCGGAATATATAAACCAACCTTCTCGATTGCCACTGCTTTTTGCCAACAGATTACGCCCGGTGATGTTTGCACTTTGATCTCTTCGAAGCGTTGTGCCGCGTGAAACTTTTCAATATTGGCTTTGGCTGCATAAATGGCATCCTTCAATTGATCCGTAACCAAGAGGTTTGCTTCGCGTATTTCATCGTCTGTAACCAAGACATTCGTCGGCGCTACTCCGTCAAACTTTTGCGAATATTCCTGCACGGCACTATCGCCTTTGAGTTTGATATCGATCAAAATGTTTTGAACAAGATCAAACAGTGTGGTTGTATCTTGGAGCGGACGTTTTATGATCTCGCTCCAATCTTCCTTAACCGGACTTGTATATCGTTTCATAATAAGCTGAATTGTATAGGTTGTGTACTAAAGAATCATTTTTTCAATTGGCATTACCAAGATACCTTCAGCACCCAGTTCTTTAAGCTGCCCAATGATTTCCCAGAAACGTTTTTCTTCAATTACTGCCTGCAATGAGCACCATCCTTCTGTAGCAAGGTGTGTAAGTGTAGGACTTTTCATTCCCGGCAAAATACGACTAATTTCGTCAAGTTTGGCAGTTGGCGCGTTCATCATGATGTATTTCTTTCCTTCGGCCGCTTGGATCGAGTCGATTCTAAACATCAATTCATTCAAGATGGCACGTTTGTCGTCGGTTAGTTTATTGTTGCCAATGATCAAAGCCTCTGACTTCATCACCACTTCTACTTCTTTCAGGTGATTGCTTACAAGCGTACTGCCCGAACTTACGATATCAAAGATTGCGTCGGCCAAGCCAATACCCGGAGCCACTTCTACCGAACCGCTGATCTCGTGCATCTCTGCTTTGATGTTGTTCTTGGCAAGAAACGCAGACAAAATGCCCGGATAAGAGGTTGCAATCGTTTTGTTTTGAAACCAATCGAGCCCTTTATAGTCTACTTCTTTAGGAATAGCTAGCGACAAACGACACTTACTAAAACCAAGACGCTTGATTACTTCCACATTTTGTGCCTTTTCTGCCACTTCGTTTTCTCCCACGATACCTACATCGGCAACACCATAAGCTACAGATTGAGGTATATCGTCGTCGCGAAGAAATAGTATCTCTGCCGGAAATGTGCTTGATGAAAGAAGGAGTGTTCTCTTCGAGCTGTTCCATTTTACTCCTGCTTCTTCTAGCAACTTCATTGTCTCTTCATATAAACGGCCTTTGGCCTGTACTGCGATTCGTAACATGTCTTATCTATTTTTTTATTAAACAATCGGAAACAAAAAAAGGCTCACCATACGGCAAGCCTTTTATATTTTATAATAACATGAGTTTACTATATAATTCACCTGCCCCCGAATGGATATCCGTGGTGATGATGATGAATCATATTTAAAACTACTTGTTTCATATTTCTCTTTTCTTCGATGACAAAATTACGATAATATTTATAACAACCAAATTTTGTTTCATTTTTTATCGCATTTATGCCCAGTAGATTACAAATTAATTTTCCATATTATTTACAAAAACAGCACACTTATTGTATTTTACCTGCAAACGGCAATCTTTTTTAGTTTGCTAAGGAATCAGTCATTCTAACCGTTTTTTCGATGTTTTTTCTCTGGTTTGACTCAAAAATGAACAAATAAAAATATAGCATCCTGCTCATCGAATGCAAACTTTACCTTACACTCTTTTGAAGTTTGTTACAAAGACTTCTCTTCTGCTGTTTCATTTTGCCGTCATAATGCTTCAGGTGCTTTCTTCTCGCATTTGTCAACTCCGCGAGACTGCTTTTTACTGCAACGACAGGTGCACACTCCACCTGCAACACACGGTACTCTAGTTGAGCTGTAGAAGTATTCGTGAACATCACAAATAGTTATTGCGGTGATTGCATTTACTCACCGTGAATACTGTTTGCATTCACCGTGAAAACTATTTACACTAGTCGTTATAACTGCAAATCGTCTTCATTGAAAACATTTTGCGTGTTTATCGAAGACATAAATCGTATTTTTTAATACCTAAAAACGTTGTCACAACAACCCAACTTGCTATTTTTCAGAACCTAGCTTGGTTTTCCGACAAACTAAACTAGCTTTTTGCAAGAACCAAGCATGGTTTTGACCAAAAGCATGTATGGTTTTCAGGACAATCTTATTTTCCAGATGCTTTTACCCTCTTTTATTGGGGGCTTCACCTCATTTTCTAAAAGCAAAAAACAGGACAGATTCATAAATCTAGAGCGCAAAACGGCCATAAATACACAAAAAACTCCTCTCTAAAAGCACGCTTGAATGTCACTTAAAACCTGCTTAGTGTATATTTTAAGCAAAAGAAAAACCCCACCGAAGATCGAATGATCGATATCGGTGAGGTTTTTGTATAATGACAGAAACTTATTGCCTCTGCTTGTAAAACAATTAGTAGTTGTTTACACCCACTGCTTTTTGGTAATCAGCAATAGAAACCTTTTGTTGTAAATGTGAGTTTACAAGGTTTGTATAGGCTTGAATCCATGTAAGCTGAGATTGCAACACGTCAAGAATAGTAAGACGACCCTCAGCGTAGCTAAACGTATTGATGTCTAAGTTTTCTTGTGCAATATTCACAGTGTTGTTCGCAACATCAACCAAGCGAGTATTCTCTTGCAAGTTGGTCCATGCATTCGACACTTCGTTTGTTACTTGATCTCTCGTAATTTGATAACCGAGTTCTTGCGCAATCTTTTGAGCTTTTGCTGCTCTTACATTTTGCAAACGACCACCCCAGTGGAAGATCGGAACTTGAACAGATGCATAAGCGATCGAGTTCCACATGGTTTCTCCACTTACGTTAATCATTGTAGTTCCCCAAGTTTGTTTGAAACCGATTGCAACGTTTGGTAAGTATTTACTTTTTGCAAGGTTTACCTGACGGTCTGCCAATGAGATTTGCAAGTCAGAGATCTTCATCTCCGGACGATTAGAGTATGCTGAAGTCACACCAACTTCCATTGGCATTACAACTGCTGTTGTAATTGAGTCTCCTAAAGTAATAGGAGTGCTTGGATTGTTGCCGATAAGTACATTGAAGTTCTCTAACGACAATTGGTATGCTTTGAGTGCATTTACTTTTTGAAGTTGTGCTTCTTGCAAACGAGACGAAACTTGAAGCAAGTCTGTTTTACTGATAAGTCCGTCGTTGAAACGCTCTGCAATAAGATCGTATGTTTGCTGAATGATTTGCACGTATTCAGTCATAATCTCATACATCTCTTTGCGCGCAGCAGTAGACCAATAAAGAACATCTGCCGAATATAGCACATTATCCTTGGTCAGCTTCTGACTTTCAATGGCGATATCGTTTTGCAATTGAGATGCTTTGTATGAGTTATAGATTGCTCCCCCTGCATAGATGCTTTGAACAGCTCCAATCTCTGCCGAATAAGAGTCGTGTGCCATTGGCACACTTGCTCCGCCCAATGCCATATCATACTTATTGATACGATATTGATAACTACCGGCTGCATCGATTTGAGGTAAGAAGGCTGATTTTGCCGACTTTACTCCTGCTTCGGTTGCTATGCGTTGTTGTTCGGCTTGCTTATACTGCTTACTATATTCTAATGCTCTTTCTTTGTATTCAGACACTGAGATCGCAGAGTTTTGTGCAAATGCACAAAACCCCGACTGAGCGATCACAAGTGATAACACTAGTTTCTTTATCATATTATTTTTCTGATTTAATTCTGAAGAATACGCAATATGTAACAGGAAGAACAAAGATGGTAAGGATTGTAGCCATAAGCAATCCACCCATGATTACTGCGGCCATACCACCAAACATTGCGTCTCCCAACAATGGTAACATACCTAGAATTGTAGTACCCGAAGCCATGGTTACAGGCACGATTCTGGTCTTGGTTGCCTGAACTACTGCATCGAGCGGTTTCAATCCGGCATCCGTTTCAATACCAATCTGATCTACTAACACGATAGCGTTCTTAATGTTCATACCAATCAGACCTAGTAATCCTAGAATACCAAAGAAGTCGAACGATTTACCAAACACAACTAGACCAAATACAATACCGATAAAGATCAGTGGCAACATCGCCATAATGATCACCGGCTTGCGATATGTTTTTGGGAACAAGAATAGCAAGGTAATGTAGATAAGGATAAAAGTAAGTGGAACGTTTTCTGCAATAGCTGCATTACCTTCGTCCTGACTTTCTTTTTCACCGAAGTACTTCATCTTATATCCTTCTGGTATCACCATTTGCTCTTGCATCTTTGCCCACACATCATTAAACGCTGCAATACGGTTTACGTCGCGACGAGGTTCGCACTGAGCCATCATCACACGCTCACGGTTATAGCGTTTGATTACATTGTAGTCATAGTTGAGCGGGAATTGATCCACAACCTGCTCTACATTGATTGGTTTACCTTTTGTACTGAATACCGGCAATGTATAGATGTCATTTAAGCGCATTGAGTCGATGTCTTGATCTTTCAACAAGATCGGCATGAACAAGTCGCCTTCACGATATTCGCCCAATGGAAGTCCGTTTGTTGCCGAACGCAATGAGTATGCCAACTGCTGACGAGTGATACCCAAACGAAGCCCCTTCTCTTGTGAGAACAATGGATCCCATACCGGTACTTTATTACCCCAGCTGTCGCGTACTTCTTTTACCATGTCCGAATTACGCATGATTGTTTTAGCTTGCTCGGTAAGAGATACCAATGTATCAATATTGTTTCCGATAAAACCAATTTCAATTGCGGCATCAGGCACCGGAGAAAGCATAAACAACGACGAACGAATAAGGATATTCGGATAGTTGTTGCTTACATAATTATAGATGTAATCTTCTAGTCTTGTCGATGACTCAGAGTCTTCTGTCTCGATAAGGATATTTGCAAAGTTTGGTTTAGGTCCGTACGATGAACTTGCAAGATAGTAACGTACCGGAGAACCACCCATCGTGATTGATACGTTCTTAACTCCTGGTTGTTCCATCATGTGCGCCTCAATCTTCTTCACATTTGCTTCCACATCTCTGATACCATAACCTTCAGGGAAGATCAAGTCGGCACGTAAGTATGGTTTATCCAATGAAGGGAAGAAACTTTGAGGCATTAAGCCCATTACAACCAAAGCAATAAACAAGCCTGCAAATGCACTTAACAACGTCAAGTAACGGAACTTGATCAGTTTGGTTATGATGTTTTCAAATTTGTGATAGAATTTTGTATCGTATGGGTCTGCTCCTGCTCCGTCTTTATTTTCCTTAAGGATAAACATACCGAAGGTTGTTGTTTGCATAAGTGCCAACACCCAACTCAAACCAAGAGATACTGCTAATACGATAAACAAAGGTTTTACAATCTCAGCTACGGCTGCCGGTGCCAAATACAATGGAAGGAATGAACAGATGGCAATGAATGTCGCACCTAGAAGTCCCCATTGCGGAATCGTTGCTCCATCGATAAGAGCTTTCATCTTTGGCAAACCTTTCTTGATACCGATCTGAGCATTGTCTGTTACCACAATGGCATTATCTACCAGCATACCCATCGCAATGATAAATGCTGCAAGTGACGTACGGTTCAGACCAACGCCCATAAATAACATCAGCAACAATGTACCTCCCACAGAGAATAAAAGCGAACTACCGATAAGCATACCTGCACGCGCTCCCATAACCAAGAATATCACTACAATTACGATAATAATAGATTCGATCAAATTGATGATAAATCCATTATTAGCTTCGTTTGCAATTACATCTTCCGGATAGATCGGTTCTAGTTCAAGTCCGATAGGTAATTGAGAAGTCATCTCATCCAGTTTCGCACGAACAAGTTTACCTACGGCAACAACGTCATCTTTGGCTCCGGTTGCGATACCAATACCAATTGCTTTCTTTCCGTTGATACGCATTAGGTTGCTAGGAGGGTCCATATAACCACGATCAATCGTTGCCACATCTCCTAAACGAACTTCATTTCCGTTACGTGTAAGAATAATCTGGTTACGAATATCATCAAGGTTCTTATAAGTACCAGCAGCCATTAATCTCAACTGGTATTGTCCGGTATTGATTTCACCGGTATTCACCAACAAGTTTTGAGTTTGCAAAACTTGCATGATTGAGTTAGGATCTACTCCTAGTGTTGATAGTTGAGAAGTAGAGATAAGTACATTCACAACCTCGATTTGCTCACCAAACAAAAATACTTTCTGAACCCCTTGAATTGGCGTTACCTGTACTTTGATCTTTTGCGCCCAGTCTCTCATGTCTTTATATGAGAAGCCATCATCGGCTGCTAACCCATAGTAAATACCAAATACATCACCAAAGTCGTCGTTGACGGTAATTTGAGATGCGCCCGAAGGCAATTTGGGTTGTATACTTAACGTTTTACGTCGTAATTCGTCCCATTTCTCCGGCATTCTTTCTGGCGGAACTGTAGGAATAAACTCGATTGTAATCTTTGATAAGCCAAAATAAGATTCTGATTTTAGCTTAAATACGTCAGAAACCCCTTGAATTTCACGTTCGATGGGCTCTGTAATTAATTTTTCTACTTCAGCTGGCGTAGCACCGGGATATTGTGTAATGATAACACCTTGCTTAATCACGAAAGGCGAGTCTTCTTTCTTTCCTAATTTAAAAAAGGATAATACCCCACCAAAAAGCAGGATAACTAGAAAGAAGTAGACTACTTTCGGATTGTCTATCGAATATTTTGGGATATTCATATTAGTCAATCTTATTCAGTTAATAGTTTTACTTTTTGTCCGTCGATGATAGAGAAAACACCTGCAGTTACTACAGACTCGTTTTCTTTCAATCCTGATGAGATCGCTACACGGTCTGCATCAAATAATCCGGCAGTTTCGATTGCTCTTTGTTCAACCGACTCTGTTTGCGAATTATAGACAAAAACACATTTTTGGTTAGTTTTAGGATCGCTGAAAATAGCTGACAATGGAACTGAATATACGTTCGTATAATTCGAGTTGAATGTTTCAAGCAAAATAGTACAAGAATATCCTACAGACACTTTAAATAGATCGATTTTAAATGCAGGATCATCAATCAACAAAGTTACTGGCAAACCTGCACCGTCAGGAGAAGCTTCTACAAAGTCTCTGATTTTAGCACTGAATAGCTTTCCTTTATAACTTTCAAACTCTACATAAATTTTATAGTCGCCTTGCAATGCCGGTGCATTTGTTTCTGGCAATGTAAAGTTTACCAATAGTTTGCTTGGATTAATCAAAGAAACAATCCCTTGTCCTGCTTGTACCTTTTGGTAGTTTTCTACGTATTTCTTTGCGATAAACCCATCGAATGGTGCACGAAGCTTGGTGTCGCTCAAAATACTTGAAGAATATTCATAGTTTGCTTTCGCACTAGAATATCTGGCTTCTGTAGTTTCATACTCTTGAACAGAGATTGCTTGTTTAGCCAAAAGATTCTTAGCACGTTCCAACTGTGACTTCGCAGTTTGATAGTTGGAGTAGTCTGCTTCATTTGTAAGCTTAAAATCGTTCGGATCAATCTCAGCAATCACTTGACCGCGTTTTACTGTTTGACCTTCATCAACATTTAATGATACAAGTGGTCCGCTCATTCTAAATGCCAAGTCACTGAACTGGTCTGGAGCGACAACACCACTAAATGATTTTGTTACAACATTTAATGGCATAACCTTCTCGACCTTTACCGGACGCAATGGCAATTCTTTCACCTCTTTATTACCGCCACAAGATACTAATACACCTGTAAGCAGCAATACTGGAATAAATCTAACGTTCATAATAAATCAATATTTACACATTTCACTTTATATTCTAATTCTTAAGATTTTAATATTTAGTTGACCCAATATTTTGTATCTATAGCCGACTCAATATCCTCTTCAATATCATCAGGTAGTGCCGGGAAAAAGTCTAGTTTTGTCAAAGACTCTACACTATCTATTGTTACTGCATATTTTATAAACAAATCTCGTTTGTTATATTCTTTGTTTTCAAAGACAAAACCTACTCCTTTAATATTTTTTTTATACGGAGAAAGAATCACCTTGTAAAAATACTTCGGCACGACAACCTTATTAGGTCCTATTCGTTTCACCACAGAGTCAGAAACGGGTCCGGTTACTACCCAAATCGCACTGTCTCTGATAGCTAAGCGTCGGATTTGTTCTTCAAGCTCTTTCCATACTCCTCTATTTAAAGATGGAGACTGAGGACAGATGTTTGTAAAATAAAATGATTCTCTCATTATATCTTCTCCCCAACCCATATCTGCCGCAGGAGCCATATGACCTCTATCATATCCGGAGTTCTTATAATCTGCATTTGTTGCTGAGCGCCCCTTTATCGTAGGATCGACAGTAAACTTATTTGATCTTTTTTCTTTTCCATTTGCTTCGTCACGAGTAAGTTCATAAGCGACCCAATCAGGCAACAGGGTATTTTTGTTATATAAAACGGTATATCCTTTGTGCTTGACAAGCTGCTTTTGTCCTTGATTGACCTGTGTAATCAACGGCAATTCAGAACCATTCTCCCACGAACAGCTGTAACCATCCTCTTTTTTGTTTGTGTTATAATATTTTTTTTTAGCATTATTAACCGCAGGTTTTTCCTTGTCTTGAGACTTTTTAGGAGCTTTATCTACTACCAAAGGCTTTGAATCTGTAACTAAATCCTTTCCCTTGGGGATAAGTCCGGTTCGATTCAGCATAAAGCCAACAAGCAGAACTACTCCAACAAGTACAAGTGCAGCTTTAAGTACCTTCAAGATTTCGAAACGTTTAGACTTCTTTTTCGATTTTCTTTTTTTTCTTTTTTGCTTAACCATGTCTTTATTTCAATCACGACAAATATAGTGCGTACTTCAACGTAATCAAAAGCAAAAAAAACATTTTATGAAAATATAATTAATTAAATTACAATCAATAACTTCGTTCATACATAGAGACAATAACATTAAGATTGGATTGAGAAATAACTCTACAATCATTACAACCATGGAATCAACTATTCACACATAGTTCTTTACTAAATTAAAACGATTACATATCCAATAGCTGATTCCGAGAGAAATCTACTTAAAGTGTTATACCGAACTCGATTTTTTCTTACAATATAATGGGCGACAGCACTACTACGACATGGCTCATTATCAAACTATTAAAAACTCATCTACTCACAGACATCAAAATTCCTTACAGAGAACTTTTACACACATCTTGGCTAAAATCACACACACAACTAACAGTCA
>DLYT01000148.1:26248-39755 GCA_003447595.1 Porphyromonadaceae bacterium | reverse complement strand
AGAAATAAAGATTAGCTTTATGATGCATCTAAAGCATAAATATTTAAACTTTATCTTATCTTTGCACCCCAAATTAGAGTGCATAACAATTATGGACGACGATAATCCGAAATATTATTAATCTAGATCGGGGGAAACAGCAATTGACTTATTGATTCCTCAGATCAATAATCTATTGAGTAAAGGAGGAATTAATTATGAAAACATATCTTTGCTGCGAAGCCGGATTTGTAGAAAGCTCTGTATGGAAACCAAACTGCTGGATTAATATTGAATGTCCTACACCCGAGGATCTCGTTTACCTCACACAAGTATTAAAAGTTCCTGTATCATTTCTAAATGACATCGCCGATATTGATGAGCGTCCTCGCATTGAATGGGAAGACGAATGGCAGCTTACAATTATTCGTGTACCACTTCGTCATGGTGAAGATGGCATTCCTTTTATCACAATTCCTCTGGGAATCATCTCTAAAGGAGAAATATTTGTTACGGTATGCCACTACAAGTCTGAGATGCTACCAGACTTCATTAAACATTCACATCGTAAGCAGTTTAAAATAAACAACAACTACGAATTAATACTCAGACTTCTACTTTCATCGTCTGTCTGGTTCCTTAAATACCTAAAGCAACTAAACAATGAAGTAAAAGATGCAGAGAAAGAGCTTGAAAAGTCGATAAGAAATCAAGAGTTGCACCGACTAATGAAGATTGAAAAAAGTATGGTTTTCTTCAACACTTCAATTAGAGGAAATGAAGTAATGCTCTCTAAACTCCACAATATCATCAAGCAACAACATCAAATCAATTATGAATTAATTGAAGATGTTGAGACTGAGTTAAAACAAGCTCATATAATGGCTAATGTCTATAGCGATATTCTTACAGGTACTATGGATGCATTTGCTTCTATCATATCCAACAATGTGAATACCATCATGAAACGGATGACTTCTATTTCTATTATATTAATGATCCCAACATTAATAGCTAGCTTTTATGGAATGAACGTCCCAACCGGCTTTGAAGATGCACAATGGGGATTCTTATTTATTGTAGTCTTATCATTCACACTCTCAGCTATAGGATTCTTCTTATTCAAGAAGATCAAATGGTTCTAAACAAAATACACACTTTTATTGAATAAAATACAGCTTTTAAGCATATTCTTCAAACGTTTGACATTGAACCTTCCTAAAGAAAGCGTTCGTTTCTCAATGCGATTGAATCGATGAACATGCTTAAAAGCCTTTATTTTATTAGGACAAACGAACATAGTTCCTTAAAAAACCACACATCAACAAACCATAGATCAACACCTTACGCCTTCAGGTGTGGTAACAAATTAAAACATCTGTTATACAACATAGAATATTTATTGGACAGAAAAACAAAAGCTTGCTAATTTTACGACGTTAGTTAAAACAGAATTGCTACACCGTAGCAAAAAAACAGTAATAAACACACGCTACAACAATGGAAAACAGTAATACATTGTCAGGACTTCAAACAGCAAAGTTTGAAACGACTGTAGACGGCAAAAAAACTCAGCTATTCGTTCTAACAAATGAGAACGGTTGTGAGATGACAGTAACAAATTACGGTGCTAAAATTGCATCGTTAATGGTTCCGGATAAAAACGGTAAACTAATCGATGTTGTTACAGGTCATGATTCCATTGAAGACTACCTTACTTCTGAAGAACCTTATTTCGGCGCGATTTGTGGACGTTATGGAAATAGAATCGCAAAAGGAACATTTACTATCGATGGAAACACCTACAACAACCTAGCGATAAACAATGGACCAAACAGTCTTCATGGTGGGATCAAAGGATTCAATGCCGTAGTTTGGACTCCTAAAAATAATACATCTGATTCTATAGAATTAGAGTACATGTCTGCCGATGGAGAAGAAGGGTTTCCCGGTAATCTTACAACAATTGTCACTTATACTTTAACCAACTCGAATGAAGTTGTTATCGACTACAAAGCGACAACAGACAAACCGACAGTATTAAACCTAACAAATCACTCCTACTTCAACTTATCGGGCGAAGGAAATGATACAATCAATGATCATATCCTTGAGATTAACGCATCAACATATCTGCCAACCGATAACACAGCGATACCTTATGGTGCTCCTGAAAAACTGGAAGGAACACCAATGGATTTCAAAGCTCCAGAATTAGTAGGAAAAAGGATCAACGAAAACTTTGAGCAACTCATATTTGGCAAAGGCTATGATCACACATATATTATAGACAAACCTTTGAATGAATATGGCTTCTGTGCAAAGCTCACTTCTCCGATTAGTGGCATTGTGATGGAAACATACACAACAGAACCAGGAGTACAACTTTACACCGGCAACTGGATGACTGGTAATTTACGAGGAAAGCATGATCATAGATATCCAATGAGATCTGCTCTTTGCTTAGAGACTCAACATTACCCAGACAGTCCTAACAAGCCAGAATATCCTTCGACTGAACTCAGACCCGGAGAAGTTTATACAAGCAAAACTGTATACAAGTTCACAACGAAATAACAAACAATTAATAAAAACTCATCATGACTAAAAATCAATCGACAACAAACTACTTAGGCCCATTCATTACAATGGTGTTCCTATTCTTCGTAGTAGGTTTCCTTACAGTAGTAAATCAACAATTCCAAGCTCCTTTGAAAGCAGCTCTTCTTTCAAATGCTGGAAATATCCAAAACACATTGGCAACCTTGATTACATTCTCATGGTTCCTTGCTTATCCACTAACTGGTGGCATCGCAGCTTCATTAGTAAATAAGCATGGATATAAAGGAGCAATGATCAGAGCCCTTATGGTTATGGTTGCAGGTCTTGGAATCTTTGAAATTTCAGTTCTTCAAGAAGTTTACGCTCCGTCATCATTATCTTTCGGAGACGTTCAAATACCAGTTTCATTCTTCATCTTCCTTCTAGGTTCATATGTTGTAGGTGCTGCTGTTACAATCATGCAGGTTGTAATCAACCCTTATCTTGTAGCTTGTAACGTAAAAGGTACAAGTGACGTACAACGTCAGAACATGGGTGGATCTGCAAACTCAATCGGTACAACAATTGCACCTTTCTTTGTTGCAGGTGTTATCTTTGGCGGTGCTGCCGTTACATCAGTAGATGCGTTGATCATTCCATTCATTGGTCTTATGGTAACAATTGCTATCGTAACTTTCATTGTTAGCAAGCTACAATTACCAAACATTGAAGGCACAACAGGTGGAGAAGGTGAAGTATTGGAAAGAAGCATTTGGTCGTTCCGTCACCTTACTTTAGGTGTGATTGGTATCTTCTTCTACGTAGGTGTTGAAGTTTGTGTTGGTGCAAACATCGTTCTATTTGCAGAAGACCTTGGTGGTTCATTCGCAGAAAAAGCTGCATTAATGGCCTCTTTATACTGGGGTGGTATGCTTGTAGGCCGTTTAGTTGGTGCTACATTAAGCAAAGTACCTGCAAAACTACAACTTACAATCACATCAATCGCTGCTGCTGTTCTTATCGCAGCATCTATGGCAACTAAAAACCCATGGTTACTTGTTGGTGTTGGTCTTTTCCACTCAATCATGTGGCCAGCAATCTTCTCATTAGCTGTAACGGGTCTTGGCAAATATACTTCAAAAGGGTCTGGTGCTCTTATGATTGGTGTAGTTGGTGGTGCTATCCTTCCTCTACTTCAAGGTATGATGGCCGATGCAATGGGCTGGGATATCACTTGGGCTCTAGTTATTGCAGGTGAAGCATACTTGCTATACTATGCATTAATTGGTTGCAAAATCAAAGAACAAGCTTAATATCTGCTTTAAATATATTAGGCCAAGAAGTAATATTTATATTACTATCTTGGCCTTTTTTTAAAAGGAACATTAAACATATCATCATAAAAACATAAAACTATAATATCATGGAAATTTCAGGAATCAGAAATAAGTTTGCCGAACTATTCGGAACTGAAGGATCTGTATTTACATCTCCAGGACGTGTAAATATTATCGGAGAACACACAGACTATAATGGCGGATTTGTACTTCCGGGTGCTATTGATAAAGCAATGGTTGCTGAAATCAAGCCAAATGGAACAGACAAAATCAGAGCATTTGCACTTGACCTTAATGAGTATGCTGAATTTGGCATGAACGAAGAAGATCTTCCATCACAAGGATGGGCTAAATACATCTTTGGCGTAGTGCGCGAAATCACTAAAAGAGGTGGAAAAGTTGAAGGTTTTGATTGTGTTTTTGCCGGTAATGTACCTCTAGGTGGAGGAATGTCTTCTTCTGCTGCATTGGAAAGCACATTTGCTTTTGGTTTAAATGAACTATTCGACCTAGGTATTGACCGCTTCGAAATGGCTAAAATTGGTCAAGCTACAGAACACAACTACGTAGGTGTAAAATGTGGTATCATGGACCAATTCGCTTCTTGTTTTGGCAAAGCAGGTCACTTGATGCGTCTAGACTGCCGCTCACTTGACTTTGAATATGTACCTTTCAATCCAGAAGGTTACAAAGTTGTACTACTCGACTCTGTTGTTAAACACGAATTAGCATCGTCTGCATACAACAAACGTCGCGAATCTTGTGAAAATGTAGCAGCTGCTATTCGCAAAAATCATCCGGAAGTAGAACACCTTCGTGATGCAAACATGGAAATGCTTGCTGAAGTAAAAGACGTAGTAAGCGCAGAAGATTACATGCGTGCAGAATACGTAATTGGCGAAGTATCTCGTCTACTTAACGCTTGCGAAGCTCTAAACAGAGGCGACTATGAAACACTTGGTAAAAGAATGTTTGAAACGCATCATGGCATGAGCAAACTTTATGAAGTAAGCTGTGAAGAGCTTGACTTCTTAAATGACATCGCTAAAGAATGCGGCGTTACAGGTTCTCGCGTGATGGGCGGAGGCTTTGGCGGTTGTACAATCAACATCGTTAAAGAAGACCTTCACGACAACTTTATCGAGAAAGCAAAAAGCGCTTACAAAGCAAAATTTGGCTGGGAACCTAAAGTTTACGACGTTGTTATTAGCGACGGAGCAAGAAAAATTTGCTAATTAGCACATTTATATAAACATATTAATAGAAAGCACTGCTTTCTGTGTTATTTACTGAGTCTCAATACAATTATCACACCTTTATAGACCCTGTAAATAGCCCGGAAAAGCAGTGCTTTTTTTATTTAACTCTATTTAGCTGTTATCATATAGTACAAACAGCACGCAAAATAAGTCTAGAATCCGTATATTTGCAGAAAATTTTAATCAACTCAAGATGAACGACATTAAAATATTGAACAGAGCAGCTGATAACATCCGAATTCTCGCTGCTTCTATGCCCGAAAAAGCTAAATCGGGTCACCCTGGTGGAGCTATGGGCGGAGCTGACTTTGTCAATGTCCTATTCTCTGAATTCCTTGTCTACGATCCAGCCAATCCGAGATGGGAAGGCCGCGACCGTTTCTTCCTTGATCCAGGTCACATGTCTCCAATGCTTTACTCAGTATTAGCATTGACAGGTAAATACACATTAGAAGAACTTAAAAACTTCCGTCAATGGGGCAGCCCAACTCCTGGTCACCCAGAAGTAGACGTTATGCGCGGAGTAGAAAACACCTCTGGTCCTCTTGGACAAGGTCACACTTACGCTGTAGGTGCTGCAATTGCCGCAAAATTCTTGAAAGCTCGTTTTGGCAATATCATGAGCCAAAAGATTTACGCTTTCATTTCTGACGGAGGTATTCAGGAAGAGATTTCACAAGGAGCCGGACGTATTGCCGGGCATCTTGGTTTGGACAATCTTATCATGTTTTACGACGCAAACAACATTCAGCTTTCTACACAAGTAGACGAAGTAACAAGCGAAAATGTTGCGTTGAAATACGAAGCATGGGGATGGAATGTTGTAACTATCAACGGTAACGACGCTGAAGCTATCCGCGGTGCACTATCTGCTGCAATTGAAGAAAAATCTCGTCCTACCCTTATCATTGGTGAAACCATCATGGGTAAAGGTGCTAAAGGCGCAGACGGTTCTAGCTATGAAGCAAAAGTATCAACACACGGACAACCACTTTCGGCAGCTGGCGCTTCTATGTCAGAAACGATCAAAAACCTAGGTGGTAACCCAGAAGATCCATTCCAAATTTTCCCAGACGTTGCAGAATTATATGCAAAACGCGAAGCTGAATTGAAAGAAATCGTAGCTAAACGTTATGCAGAAAAAGAAGCATGGGCTAAGGAAAACCCTGAGTTGGCTGTAAAACTAGAGCAGTTCTTCAGCAACCAACTTCCAAATATCGATTGGGCTGCTATTGAACAAAAAGCAAACCAACCTACACGTGGAGCATCTGCTAAAGTCCTTGGCGTATTGGCTGAGCAAGTAGAAAACATGATTGTTTCTTCTGCCGACTTGTCAAACTCAGACAAAACAGATGGTTTCCTTAACAAAACAACAGCATTCACAAGAGGAGATTTCTCTGGTGCATTCTTACAAGCAGGTGTTTGTGAGCTTACAATGGGCTGTATCTGTTGCGGTATTGCACTACACGGTGGTGTATTCGCGGCATGTGGTACATTCTTTGTATTCTCTGATTACATGAAACCTGCAATTCGTATGGCTGCATTGATGGAACTTCCGGTTAAGTTTATCTGGACACACGACGCATTCCGCGTAGGTGAAGACGGACCAACTCACCAACCGGTAGAACATGAAGCACAAGTACGTTTGATGGAGAAATTGAAAAACCACAAAGGGCACAACTCTATGTTGGTTCTTCGTCCTGCCGATGGCGTTGAAACTACTGTTGCATGGAAAATGGCAATGGAAAACATCTCAACTCCTACAGGTTTGATCTTCTCTCGTCAAAACATCACAGATCTTCCTGCTAAAGAAAACAGATATCAAGAAGCATTAGGCGCAGAAAAAGGTGCTTATATTCTTGAATGCGACGGCAATCCTGATGTAGTAATGGTAGCTTCTGGTTCGGAAGTAGCAACATTGGTAGAAGGCGCTAAGCTTCTTCGTGCCGATGGTATCAAAGTACGTATCGTATCAGCACCATCTGAAGGTTTGTTCCGTAGCCAAAGCAAAGAATATCAAGAATCAGTAATTCCTTCTACTGCAAAAGTATTTGGTCTTACAGCTGGTCTTCCGGTTAATATGTTAGGCCTTGTAGGTCCTTTCGGAAAAATCTGGGGTCTTGATTCATTCGGTTTCTCTGCTCCATACACAGTATTGGATCAAAAACTAGGCTTTACAGGCGAAAACGTTTACAATCAAGTAAAAGAGCTTCTAGCTTAATACATATATGAACACCATAGACCGGCATTAACATGTTTGGTCTATGGTGTTTTTTATTTCCATAAAATCCAAAACAACAATCCATTACGATTGTTTCTATAACAAAGCACATTTCCGACTACAAATAATAAAGCATACACAATATGAAAACAGTAGGTCTTTGCTGCGACCACGCAGGCTATGAACTAAAAGAATATCTTAAAGAATACTTAAACACAAATGGAATCGAAACACGCGACTTCGGTACAAATTCGACCGATAGCTGTGATTATGCAGACTACGCGCATCCATTGGCCGAAGCTGTTGAAGCAGGCGAAGTTTATCCGGGTATTGCAATTTGTGGGTCAGGAAATGGTATCAACATGACCCTAAACAAGCACCAAGGCATTAGAGCTGCGCTTTGCTGGGGTGAAGAACTTGCTATGATGTCACGCGCACACAACGATGCAAACGTATTAGTACTTCCAGGCAGATACATTTCGCAAGAAGAAGCAGTGAAAGCAGTAGAAACATTCTTCAAAACACCATTTGAAGGAGGAAGACATATCGACCGTATCAACAAGATTCCGGTAAAAAACGAATGTAAATAAGCTTGGCTATATCCTAAAATAAAGCATGCTTACTTTTTCTAAAAACCTTACTTAGTTTTTCCACAAACCTCATTAGGTTTTTCTAGAAACCATGCATGCTATTTTTCGGAAGCAAATATCGACTTCTCGATTAGTCCGGCCAAAAAATAAACTGACATGTAATCGAAACAACAGATTCATTTCAGCACAAAAAAGTCCCATATATAAGCTCTAGGCTTCATATATGGGACTTTTCATATTATCTCGTTTAAATCAAAAGGCAATATTCACCAAAACACCTTCACTCTTATTCGGATATTTCAAATGTAATGTTTTACTTACCACGTCATAAGTGTGAGAGAAGTCGATAATCTCACCATTGATCGTTTTCAAAGTTAACTTATACGGCGGGAAAGGTACATAAACACGTTCACTATTGATCGTTTTATCAGGTCCTTTTGCCAAATAAGTAAGCATCCAGTCATCCGCATCGTAGGTTTCGTGTGAAATACGAGCTCCACCACAAAGCACACGAGGTATGTTGGTTTCATAAACATCTTTAAGCATATACACAAAGGCTTGCTCACCCGGATTCACCACTTTTTCTCTACAAATCGGAAGTTCGGGGTTAAACAAGTCAATACACAAACTATCGATTACAAATGAATTCTTAGGCATATTCTCCGACTCATCCATCACAGCAACCACCTTATAATTACCCCTATCTACCGTGAAATAGTTACGCACATCAATAGGCATACCTGTTTGTTCGATATAGTCGCGCATCACCGAGCTAATATATTGTATATCACCATAAGGAGCCATAACAAAATGCTTCGGATCGGTACGAATAATTCTCAGTGTACCTTTACCTACGTTGTAAACGCCCTCATGTGCATTCCATAACCCCATCAAAGCAAAAAGCTGATCACCTGGCGATTTATAGGAACGACCATCCGAATTCCACCAATCTTTCACTTGCTGAAAAGGATCACTATCGGTACCACAATAGATTAAACTACCTCCATCTTTGATCCACTTAGCCAGAATCGAATTATACTTAGCCTCTAGAGGTTTCATATCGGAATAACTCATTATCAAAACTTCGATATCTTTGAGAGCATTCTTCAATTCTAAGTGATTCATATGAATGATAGAAATAGGAATACCTCTCTTAACCAATGGAAGTGTAAGCCCATAAAAGTTTGACAAACGAGGATCTGAATAGTTATCAAAGTCTGGATAAGTCTGAAACATCATCGAATTGGCAACCAACACTCCTACTCCATGAGATCCGGAGCATGTATCCCCCTTTGGAATCAGGTTTAGTGTATTATTTAAGATTTGAACCTGCGTTGCATATTCTTCATTAATCTTCGATCCTACCCAATCACGTCGGGAGGCAGTCTCTTGATTTACCTGAAACACATTCTCGGGCCAAAGCATAACCTGAAAGTTATTAACTTCAGGATATAACATTTGCGCAGCAAAAGTAGAACGGTATCCTTTCTCATAATTGCTCCAAGCATCGGGAGCATTATCCATTGGATCGGACAAGAAGAATAGTTTTTTATTTTGTGGAGCTGCTAAACCAAACAAGGAAGCATATTCGATAAAAGCATTCTCGAAAACACGTCTTTTTTGAATTCCATTATAAAATACGGGCTGACTGGAAGTTCCCGCCAAAACCTGGCCAATGTATCCATCACAGCCTTTTATTGAGGAAACCCGGACTTCGGGACTTACAATCTTAGATGCGGAATAGTTGATTATAGAGTGTGTAGGGACATAGCATTCGATGGTATGACTCATCGACTGGGCATAACTCTTCGCATAATCTATTAACTCTTCTAATATTTCGAAGTAAAGCCTATACTTGAGTTTATTCATTTGATAAGCAATACTGGGAGAAGTCTCCGGTGAAATCCATTTTATTCCACTATTTTGCTGCCATTCTTTTACAAACTGCTTACTATATCCTGCACGCGCCCAAAATTCAGGCTCTTCAAAATGAATTGCATCAACGCCCAGACTAATTGCTTTTGTAACAATCGTCTTTAAATAATTCGCATAGTTTGGAGTAGGCACAACATAAGGAAGAGAGTCTTTTTGATTGTACCAAATTATATTACCCAAACTATCAGTTTGAGCTTCATCCCAGTGGGTTACGCCGTCATATCGACCATCAAAATATTCTTTATAATCTCCATGTGAGACCCCCATCATAAAATGTACTACATATCCCTTTGTTCGCCATTGAGAAATCTTAGATGCATAATCTTGAGTGTAATAAATCACTGCAACATCTGTTCGTAAATCGAGTTCGGGATGCCATGACGCTGCCGTTTGTAGCGAAGTTTTAGCTACATTTTTCACCTGAGCAACAACAGATGAACAGCATAAAAGAAGAAAAATAACAAGCTTTGCATTCATATCATTAGCCTTTCTTACGATGCAACAAAGTAAATATAATTCACGAATATAAATTTCATAAATTATTACAATTAAAATATTTTATATCGAAATCAGTTAAGCTATTGATAATATAGTTATAGTCAAGAAACATATCTCCTATAAATATTGTTTATAAGGTAAGATTTAAAGAAAAAAAGCATACATTTTAAAACAGTGATTTATCACCAATCAGCTTGTAATCACTTATTAAACCTACTTTTATGTACAGAACGGTATTTACAACAATCGTACTCTTTCTTTTCACAGCATTAAATGCTCAAAACATTATACAAGATAGTATTCTGGCCGATTCGTCGGCAAAGGTTAATCAAGAGGCTGTCATCAAACAAACAATACTGATGATGGCAGATGCCGAAAGATTACGAGTGCAAGATTCTCTACGTCTTGCTCACTTAGAACAACAACTTGACAAACTACACAATAGAGACTCAAAAGAACACCTAAAATTACAATATGAGCTTGACAGTATTCGTTCGGTCGACTCATTACGTAAAGCAAATCTTCTTGCCAGCGTTTCTATTTTACGTAATAATGTAAATGGTGTCCCTGTTACATTGGGACAGGATACGATTTGCTACATCTATACAAGCCTTGGACAGTTCTCTCCTGCCGACAGAGCAGAAGCTAGTATGACAAAAATAAAGGATATTGCAAAGAAATATGGTCATCCAATCGACTCGCTTCGCATCATCGATACCGGCAGTAACTCCATGATTGCTTATGGAGATCAAGTGTTGCTTAATATTACAGAGACTGATGCAGCTTGGCTAAATCAATCAAGAGAACAACTTGCTTTACAAGATAGAGCAAACCTATACAATGCGATCAAAGCATATCAAAAAGAAACAAGTTTTACCAATCGATTAATACAAGTAGCCTTATGCTTACTCGTAATTGTTGTACAGATATTATTGGTGAAAGGGGTTAATTACCTGTTCTCCCATGTTATCGATACGCGTATAAAAGCTCAAAGAAATAAACGACTTAGCGGCTTAAAGATTAAGAATTTCGAAGTCTTAAATTCGGACAGAGAGGTAAACACGTTGCTTTTCATGTCTAAATTGTTTAGATACTTTCTTAATCTGGTTCAATTCTACATTTCAATTCCTATTTTATTCAGTATCTTTCCTGAAACATCACACTGGTCTGCCATTCTTTTTGGGTGGGTACTAACTCCTGTCAAAAAGATCATCACTTCATTTGTCGAATACTTACCCAATTTACTTACAATTATCATTATCGTAATTGTAGTAAACTATATCATCAAATTACTTCGATATTTCACGAATGAAATTGCTGCAAAAAATCTTATCATTCCAGGTTTTTATTCAGATTGGGCACATGCGACATTCAATATATTAAGATTCTTAATTTATGCCTTTATGTTTGTTGTCATATTTCCTTATTTACCCAACTCGCAAAGTGAGGTATTCAAAGGTGTATCAGTATTTATCGGTTTGGTTTTCTCTCTCGGGTCATCTTCCGTTATATCGAATATTATTTCTGGGCTTGTGATTACCTACATGCGTCCTTTTATGATGGGCGATCGCATTCGTATCGGAGATATACAAGGCGATGTTGTTGAGAAAACTCCATTTGTAACACGAATCAAAACTATAAAAAATGAAGTCGTTACAGTACCAAACTCGTCGATCCTCACTTCAAATATTATCAACTTTACCAGTAATTCTCAAAGCGATGGATTAATCGTGTACACAACAGTTACAATTGGTTATGACGCTCCATGGAAGCAAGTACATCAATTACTAATAGAGGCAGCACTTCGATCTGAATACATAGAGAAAGATCCCCAACCGTTTGTTTTACAAACGAGTCTCGATGATTTCTATGTATCATACCAACTGAGTGCATACACAAAAACACCATCTAAGATGGCTTATATTTATTCTCAAATTCACCAGAATATACAAGATACATTCAATGAAGCAGGTGTAGAAATCATGTCTCCACACTACAGAAGTCAACGAGATGGCAATGAAACAACCATTCCGTCCAACTATAGACCCGAAGATTATGAGGCTCCTGAATTTAGAGTAAAAGCCTCACTTGATGAGCAAAATGAGATGGATATAACCAATGCGATACATCCTAATTAAAATAAAGAACGATCAATCGACCTCCTAATTTGATAAGAAGGAAGAGTATCTTTCAAAAAAAGGAGAGCTTGTCAAATAAATGACAAACTCTCCTTTTCAATTACTATATACTATTAATCAACCTCAGCTTATTTTCTTTTGCCTTTGTTTCTACCTTCACGCTTTCCATCGCGAGCTTCTCTTTTCGCTTTGGCAGTTGCCTTTTTTTCTTCCCATTTTGTTTTTTGGTCAGAATTCAAAATCTTTGACAGTTCACTTTCGCGGTCTGTGTTTAATTTTTGCATCTTCTCGCGTGCTTTGGCTTTATCTTGTTTCATTTGCTCACGATCGGCTTGCATTTGTTTTGCATACTTTTCGTTTACAGCTTTCCATTCTTTTTGTTGCTTATCATTTAAGTTAAGATCTTGCACCAGTTGCTCAAATTGTTTTTGTTGTCTTGCTTCAAAATCTTGACGATTTTTAGTCTGTGCAAATGCTGCTGTAATACTTAAAAACATAACAAGCGATAATGTAACTAATTTCTTCATAGGATTTTACTCTTTTCTGTTTATACTTAAATTCTTTTCTTGAAGCTTCTATACCTAAGACGAGAACAACAGATAAAGGTTTAATCAGAGGTTGAAAAAAATTAGTTTTGTGCGTATTTTCTTGGATAACCAAACCAAATAGCAAGTATAGATCCAAAACCTAATAAATATGGATAATATAAGTATTCCATAATTTCGATAGGAGAAACACCTGATAATCCGGCAGCCATCAGCAACTGGGCTCCATAAGGAATAATACCTTGCACAAAACAAGAGAAGGTATCCAAAATACTTGCCGAACGACGCGGATCTACATTGTATCTTGTCGCAATATCTTTTGCGATAGGACCAGCCATAATCAGAGCAATTGTATTATTAGCAGTACACATGTTTGCAAAACTAACCAATGCACCAATACTAAATTCAGCCCCACGAGTCGATGAAATACGGGAAGTAAGTTTTTGTATAATCCAGTCGATACC
>DLYT01000148.1:24230-25969 GCA_003447595.1 Porphyromonadaceae bacterium | reverse complement strand
GCAGTCCAGTCCCATAAAGAAAAACTACCTGTAATCAGCCCTACGGTACCAGACAATAAGATCCCCATTACCAATACAGCTAATACATTAACTCCGGCTACTGCACCAATCAATACTGCCAAGTATGGAACAACCTTGATCCATTCGATTGGTCCTGTTTGATACGTAGTATTCATGCTTTGACCTATAAAAACATAAAGCAATGTCACGATGATTGCAATCGGCAAAGCGATACGAATGTTGACCTTAAACTTATCAGCCATTTTACAGCCTTGAGTTCGTGTAGCTACAATCGTAGTATCGGAAATAAAAGATAAGTTATCACCAAACATCGCTCCACTCACAACAACACCTACCATCAGAGCTGTATTTAGATCTGTTTTTGAAGCTATACCTACGGCAACCGGTGCTAAGGCAACAATAGTTCCCACAGAGGTTCCTACAGATATTGATATAAAACATGCGGCTATAAAAATACCGGCAGCCAACAATTGCTCTGGTAAAATAGATAATGCAAGATTTACCGTTGCATCGATAGCACCCATACTTTTTGCTGTTTGCGCAAATGCACCTGCCAGGATAAAAATCATAATCATCAGCATAATGTTATGATTTGCGGCACCCTTACAAAACAACTCAATTCGCTGCGCCAACTTTCCGCCCTTCGACATCAGAATAGCTACAATAGAAGAAAGTCCAAACGCTACCGTAATAGGCATTTTATAAAAGTCTTGCGCAATAACTGATATTACGACATACGACACTAAAAATACCAACAACGGTATTAGTGCCCAAGGATTGGGTTGATGTTTTAATTGTTCCTGCATCTGTATTTAATTTGTCTTTACTGTTATTATCTCATGAATATTTGTCGAATAAGCCGGGGTAAGGTTCTCTCGCTTCAGCTTCCACCCTGTTAGGTTTCCTTGAAGAGCTGAAGTTATCGTACCTCGTCCTTGAACTCGATTTATCTTATCTACAACTTCGGCCAATGTTCTTTGTTTTTCTCGCGGAATAGGATCGAATAGATTCCCTTGTATCATCGCATCTGTCACCAAGTCAAATACAATAACTCCGGCTTTTTTATAATTTAATCCCGCTTTAAATGTACGCGACAGAGCCTCTCTCGCATACTTTATTAATTCAGCAGAATCGTTTGTTGCTACCGGCAACTTTACCGTAATCCCTCCATTATAATATGCTTCTTGATCAAATCGATTGGTATAAATAAACACGTACATACTACGAGCCAACTGATGCTGCCGCCTCAACTTCGTAGCACAAGAATCGGCAAAGTAAGCCAATGCTTCTTCTAACTCTTGCTTCAATTTCACCGGAGAACCAAAGCTTCGAGATGTGCATATACTTTTTCGCTGATCTGTTCCGCCATCTATATCGATACAAGACTCTCCATGAAGTTCGAGCCAAGTACGCTCACCCGTAACGGTAAGGTATTTTTTTATCCAAGAGCGAGAGGCATTATAATAATCTGCAACCGTATGCTTACCATTGCTTTGAAGAAAATTACGCGACCTACGTCCTACTCCCCAGATCTCATCAATCGGTAGCATGCATACATCCGAATAATGAAGAAGATCTTGTTCGAGCATAAAAACACCTTGTGTCGATGCATTTTTCTTGGCAAAAACATTTGCCAATTTAGCCAACGTTTTAGTTTGCCCTACACCTACACCAACCGGAATACCAACCGACTGCTCTACAATTCGCTTCAGTTTTGA
>DLYT01000148.1:19128-23969 GCA_003447595.1 Porphyromonadaceae bacterium | reverse complement strand
CCTCTACCGAAGGAGCATGCTCATACAACAGAGTCATTACTCGCGACGACATATCGCCATACAATTCATAATTTGACGAAAGCACTTTTATATCATGCTGTTTGATCAACTCTCGTATTTTAAACAACGGCACACCCATCGGTACACCTAGGGCTTTCGACTCATTGCTCCGAGCAACAACACATCCGTCATTATTACTTAAAACAACAACGGGCTTGTTTCGCAACAACGGATTAAACATCCTTTCGCACGAAACATAAAAGTTATTACAATCAAGCAGTCCGATCATTTGAGAGCTCTAAATAAAGTTCTTTTTAATAAGATGCAAATTTAGATAAAATGAAAGTTCGCTCCCATTTAATGTATTCTAATTAACTAGAATATCTCCTATCACTTTTTTTACGCTATTTTTAAACGGAAAGCCAGCATTATTCAATCAAATATAAAGAACAAGAAGCTTTAATCTTTCAATATGATTGATTACAAAACCTAATGAATATCACGCGTTATATAAATAATACTAAAAACAACAACAAACCTTATCAAATAGCTTGCTACAAACCTGTCAAGAGTTGTTATATTAATAGTTAAATTTGCACGTTGAATTTTTTAAATCATATAGAATATGGATAGTAAATGTCGCTTTTTGGGACTAATCGAAAATGGGATTAAAGACCATTGGGATTTGCCTGCATTTTCAGACTACAAAGGAGCTACTTATCACTACAAAGATGTAGCTCGTCGTATCGAAAAGATACATATCCTTCTTGAGAAAGCAGGGATCAAGAAAGGTGACAAAGTAGCTTTGGCAGGACGCAACTCATCAAACTGGGCAATTGCTTTCTTTGGTATACTCTCATACGGTGCTGTTGCGGTACCGATCCTTCATGAGTTTAAGCCGGACAATATTCATCATATTGTCAATCACTCTGAAGCAAAGTTTCTGTTTGTAGGCGATGGCGTTTGGGAAAATCTAAATGAATCGCAGATGCCGGAAGTTGATGTATTTATGCTACTTAACGACTTCACACTGCTAAAAAGCCGCATCAACGGTATTCAAGACCTATTGGATCATATCAATGAAGCATTCGGACACAAATATCCGAAAAGCTTCAGACCTGAAAACGTAAAATATCACATTGAGCAACCAGACGAACTTGCAGTTCTTAACTATACATCAGGAACCACCGGGTTTGCGAAAGGCGTAATGCTTCCTTATCGCAGTCTTTGGTCAAATACCAAGTTTGCTGAAGACAATCTACAGTTTATCGATTCGGGGTCTAATATTGTATGTATGCTTCCAATGGCACACATGTATGGCTTGGCATTCGAGATTCTCAACTCCTTCAACAAAGGATGTCATGTCCATTTCCTTACTCGTACTCCTTCTCCAAAGATTATCGCGGAGTCATTTTCTGCAATTCGTCCGAAGTTGATCCTTGCCGTTCCGCTTATTATTGAGAAGATTGTAAAAAACAAAGTTTTCCCGGAATTGGAAAAACCTTGGATGAAGATGTTGATGAAAGTTCCGTTTATCGACACGAAACTACTCGAAATAATTGGCGATAAGCTAAACAATGCATTCGGCAATAACTTCGAAGAAATTGTTGTAGGTGGCGCCGGATTAAATAAAGACGTGGAAGACTTCCTTAGCTCAATCAACTTTAGATATACAGTAGGTTATGGAATGACTGAGTGCGGGCCTCTTATCTCATACGAACAGTGGGATACCTTCAAAAAAGGTTCTTGCGGAAAAGTGGTAGACCGTATGGAAGTGCGTATCGACTCAGAAGATCCGGCAAATAAAGTTGGAGAAATTCAAGTACGTGGCATGAATGTTATGCTGGGTTACTATAAGAATCCGGAAGCAACGGCTGCAACCTTCACTTCAGACGGATGGATGAAAACCGGTGACCTTGGTATCATAGATCCTGATGGCTTTATATTCATCAAAGGAAGAAGTAAAACAATGATCCTTGGCCCTTCGGGACAAAACATTTATCCGGAAGAGATAGAAGATAAGATCAATAACCTACCATGCGTAGCAGAGTCGCTTGTTGTTGATAAAGGAGGCAAGCTTGTCGCCTTGATTTATCCCGACATCGAATTACTTAAACACGAAGGTGTGAATATTGATGATGCCGAAAACTACATGAAATCTCATATCAAGACACTCAACAACGAGTTGCCGGCGTATAGTAGAATCACAGATGTTCGCATCATGACTGAAGAGTTTGAGAAAACACCAAAACGCAGTATCAAACGCTTTTTGTATCAATAAAATAGTTTTTCAAACCTAATTATAAGGGATATGAGACGTAATATCGTTCATATCCCTTTCTTTTTACACAAATAAGTACCTTAATTCTATATATTTTTTAAATTTGCTTCAAATTACAAGTGCTAACACCACGACAACACACAAACTGATCTTATTTATGTATTTTGAAGAACAAATTGAAACCATGCCACGCACAAATCTTGAACAATTACAGCTTTCAAGATTAAACGGCATACTACAACATGCCCTCAATTCGGCATACTACAAGCAATTATTTCAAGACAATCCGCACTATCCGCAAGAACTCTCTTCGATAGACGAAATCACAAAGTTGCCTTTTACAACAAAAGACGACCTGCGCAACAACTACCCATACGGATTTGTAGCCGTTCCGCTCGACAAATGTGTACGTTTGCACTCGTCAAGTGGCACAACAGGTAATCCCACAGTAGTACTTCACACGCAGAAAGACCTCGACGAATGGGCCAATCAAGTAGCACGTTGTATGTATATGGTTGGAGCACGCAAAAGTGATGTCTTCCAAAACACATCCGGTTATGGCATGTTTACCGGCGGACTCGGCTTTCAATATGGAGCCGAACGACTTGGCGCACTCACCGTTCCGGCCGCTGCAGGAAATAGCAAACGACAAGTCAAGTTCATTCAAGACTTTGGTACGACATGCATACATGCTATACCGAGTTATGCAACTCGCCTAGCTGAGGTTATGCATGAAATGGGTTGTGATCCAAAAAAAGACACCAAGCTACGCATTCTTTTCATCGGTGCCGAACCACACTCTGAAGAGCAACGTCAACGCATCGAGTCGCTATTGGGTGTAAAAGCATACAACTGCTTTGGTATGTCAGAAATGAATGGTCCCGGTGTAGCCTTTGAATGTCAAGAGCAAAACGGTCTCCACATTTGGGAAGATTATGTAATTGCAGAGATTATCGATCCCATTACCTTAGAGCCGGTAAAAGATGGCGAAATAGGAGAACTCGTTCTTACAACAATCAATCGAGACGCAATGCCACTTATCCGTTATCGCACGCGCGATCTCACGCGCTTTATTCCGGGCACATGTGCTTGCGGTAGAACACACCGACGTATCGATAGATTTCAAGGACGAAGTGATGATATGATCATCTTGAAAGGCGTTAATATTTTTCCGATACAAATAGAAAAAATTTTAATGCAATTCAACGAGCTAGGCAACAACTATCTCATCACCCTTCACACTGTAAACAACAACGACGAAATGCTCATAGAAGTAGAACTAAACGACTTGTTTACAGACGACTATTCAACACTACAGAAACTCACCCGAGACATTACGCGCCAACTTAAAGATGAGCTTTTACTCACTCCGAAAGTTAAATTAGTAGACAAAGACAGTCTGCCGGTAAGCGAAGGAAAGGCTGTACGTGTAAAAGATCTGAGAAATTTTCTTTAAATTTGCAACATCAAAACAGAACGAAAATGACTGTTAAACAAATTTCTATCTTTCTTGAGAATAAATCAGGAAGATTGAACGAAATCCTGAGTATACTCGGCGGAGAACAAATCAAGATTATAGCTGCAACAGTAGCAGACACCTCTGAGTTTGGGATTTTACGCATGATAGTAAACGATCCTGAAAAAGCGATCGCGATATTAAAGCATAATAAAATAAGCGCAAACTTGTCTGATGTAATCGCCATCAAAACCGATTCATACGCAGGTGCTTTCGCCAAAACGATAGAATATTTCTCTGCTGCAGGAGTCAGCATAGAATACATGTATTGCTTTTCTCTCAACGACGCAGCCATACTTATATTACAAACCAACAACAAAAACGCTGCGCTAGATGTAATCAATCGAAACCGATTGGATCTTATACTCGCAAACGATTTAAAACAACTCTAACACGAATGAAACAATTTCTATGCCTGCTATGTGTGCTTTTGCTTACTACAGGATGCAACAATACCAATAATTCAAAAGAAGATACGATAGACGTTTATGCGTTGCGCGGACCTTCTGTTCTTACAGTTGCACAGTTTCTCGAAGGCAACACATACGTGGATGGAAAAAAGATAGAAGTGCGGATACTCGATAGTCCGCAACAAATACAAGCTGCGATAATCAAGAAAGAAGCAGACATTGCTCTTCTTCCCTTGATTAGCGCAGCTAATCTTTACAACAAACAAATAGACTACAAACTACTTGGCTGCTCGGTATGGGGTAGCATCTATCTGATTGGTCGTGTCGACTCTATTCAGAAGTTGGGTAATGAGTCGGTATATATGTTTGGAAAAGAAACAACCCCTTCGATCTTAGCCGAAAACTATTTTCAGAAAAACGGGTTTCCATTAGGCATCACAAACTACAACTACTCGGTCGAATCCCCTCAAGAGCTAACCGGTTTACTGCTGAGTCGACGAGCAAACGCAGCTATATTAAGCGAACCGTTCATATCAGTAGCACTACGTCAAGACCCATCCTTATCTGTCATCGCCGACTTAAATCAGCTTAACGGAGAGGAAGGTTTTCCACAAACAGCTATTGTGATTAATCC
>DLYT01000148.1:17097-18878 GCA_003447595.1 Porphyromonadaceae bacterium | reverse complement strand
CAACACCCCAAAGAGGTTATTCGCATCATTGAAGAAAGCAGAACCTTTGGAGTAGGCACGATTACCGAAGAAAGCATTAAGCGCTGTAAAATAGATTTCAAAAGCAGTCGCGAAGCAAAACAAGACTTTATCAAATACCTGAATACAATCCTGAACTTAAATCCTAAATCGGTTGGTGAGAAACTACCCGACGATGGTTTCTATATCTATGCGGAATAAACTTCTAATTCATATCCTCACATTTGCAATCGTTTTATTAGGATGGCAATACCTGGCAAAATGGATCGATAACGATCACCTTTTTCCGACATTGCAATCGCTCGGAAACGAACTGATTCACTTATCGTCTACCGATCATTTCTTCAATTCGGTATTGAGCACCACCCTACGCGGTTGTGTTGGTATTGTAATCTCACTGATTGCCGCATTAGGCATGTCGGTAGCTTTTGTGAAGATTCCTTTTGTAAAGGAACTACTCAATCCGCTGATTGTGATGATGCGAACCATCCCGACAATCTCATTTATCCTTTTAGCGATTATCTTTCTCAATGTAGAGACCATTCCCATTGTAATAGCATTACTCGTAATGTTTCCGATCCTATGCCAAAACCTTACAGGTGGACTAGAAAAACTAAACTCCGATCTCACCGTGATGGCACATCAGTTTCACATTGGTTCGGTAAATAAGTTTACACAAATCATTTATCCGCAAATAAAACCGTATCTTTTTAGTGGACTTGCTTCGTCGATGGGGTATGGATGGCGAGCAATTATCATGGGAGAGGTACTTGCAATGACCGACTTTGGTATCGGCAAACAGCTCAAAGATGCGCAGTATCACCTCGATGTATCCTCACTTGTAGCATGGACCATCGTTGCCATTGGTATTAGTTATATTTTTGACGTACTGATCAAGAAGTTATCCCGCCTCAACTTTCCCATTTTATTTATCAAGCAGAAAAGCAGCGACATTATCCCCTCAGACATTATACTAGATAACATCTCCTTCGATTATCCCGAGCGTTCTATCCTGAAAGACTATTCTTTGAAATTGGAAAAAGGTCATAGTTATGCGCTATTGGGCAATTCGGGAGTAGGAAAGACAACATTAATGTCTATTATCGGAGGATGGAGAAAAGCTTCGAAAGGCTCTATAAGCACAATTCAAAATGCAGCAGTGGTATTTCAATCGCCCATGCTGATAAACCAACTCAACCCCGTGCAGAACATAATGCTTACATTGGCAAATATCTATCCAAAGCAACAGGCACAGAAAATAGCCATTGATATACTCCAAACCGTAGGACTGGGCAATCACCTCGATGCCGCAGTAACCCACCTAAGCTACGGACAACAACAACGCGTAGCAATTGCACGCGCATTGAGTTTCCCGGCAGAAGTAGTACTCATGGACGAACCCTTCAAAGGGCTGCAACCCTCGCTTACCAATCAGCTGATCGACCTTACGCTCGAGTTGCAACGCAAGCACAACTTTGTATTTCTATTCATTACGCATCACATGCGCGAGGTAGAATACATGCGAGCAGAAACTATTTGCTTGAACGAAATCAATTAGATGTATTGTATTTCCCTTTTAGGTTGATCTTCTCATCTACAATATATTCGGGTCGATGTTTTACTTCATCAAATAAAACTCCGATATATTGTCCCAGTACTCCAATGGTAAGTAGTTGTACACCTCCGAAGAATATGATTGTAATCATCAAAGACGTCCATCCCGGAATAATAGTAACACCAAAAAACTTACCTCCTACCGACCA
>DLYT01000148.1:12110-16762 GCA_003447595.1 Porphyromonadaceae bacterium | reverse complement strand
TAAAAAGGGACCTGCTTAAAACCCATCCAACTAATCAACCCACGGATGTATTTTCCGCGCTCTGTTAGTTGGTCAAACTGATCAATAATCTTACGATCGATCAAGCGGAAGTCGCCCGTATCCACCGGAAAGTTTGTATCAGACATGGCATTGAGCATGCGATAAAACCACTTCGCCGTCGTTTTCTTAAACGTCCCCTCTCCTTTTCGTTCTTTACGTACGCAATAAACCACATTCGCCTGCTCTGTTTGTTGCATGCGCAATATATCAGGAATTACTTCGGGAGGATCTTGTAGATCGGCATCAATGATAATAGCAAAATCAGTAGCACAATGATTGATTCCGGCACTCACGGCTGCTTGATGCCCAAAATTACGAGAGAAACTTAATACGGAAACGCGATTGTCTTTTTCAGCAATACCTCTTAAAATCTTCAAAGTAGCATCCGAGCTACCATCGTTTACAAACAAAATACATGAATCATAGTCTATCGAAGAGAGTACCGTGCTAATACGTGTATACGACTCGAGTATCACCAACTCTTCATTATAGCATGGTACGATAACGGTAACACTTTTCATACGCATCATTCATTAAAAGTAAAGTATTTATTACACACAAAGTTAAGAGCAGTATAAAATACCATCGCTAACAACTGATTGTAATAGGGTTCAAAGAAATTGAAATCATTCAATTCTATCAATACGGCAAGCTGCGCCGCATAACACACTGCAAAACTAATACCAAACTTTAGAAAAGCCTTACGCATCGACGCATTACTTCGAAACGTCCATCGTCTGTTCCACACAAAGCTATTGATAAGACCAAGTGCATACCCAACTACGTTAGACACGACCGGATCCCATAAAAAAAGCTCCATACAGACCCAAATAACCAGAGCAGTAAGGAGCGTATTGGCAAGACCTACAACTCCATACTTAACTACTTGCCTTAGTGTTTGACTTGTTATCTCCATCTCTATCTATAATCTTTGCAATCTCTTCATCGTCCAATATCTTGACATTCGTAACGGTATAAACCGGAGACAAAAAGTCGCCATATTGATTACATTCGTTTATTATTGAGTCAAAGATACCTTTTATATTGCAACCGATAGGAACGAGCACAATCATTTTAAAAAAATTTGTCGCGATCTTGAAGTCTTCCAATTCACAACCACTCTTCTTCAACGCATACTCAAACTCATGCAATACGATATCTTCTTGGTATTTGACAAGAGGATGCTTATCTTTTGTCTTTACCAATACAAAGAAACGTAACTTTTCGTTTTTTCCGCCAAGTCCGGTCGAAATAAATATCTGCTGTTCTTCAGACAACTCACTTTCAAGTGCTATTTTACATTCGAGCAATGCCAATTGAGACCAATCGCGCAACTCTTCATCAGGATTCTTACTGTAATCCTCCAGAATTCGATAAGCATGCGCATTGATCGAAGAAGCCAATGCCACCAAAGCCTTTCGTTTGTTGTCGAGCGACTCTTCAAGGTCGGCCAACACCAATGCAGAAGAATCAATATCAATCTGAGCACGTTCACGCTTCAAAGACTCAGAGTATTTAAAGTATTTCATCTGCTCCTCGACCGACACACTACGTTCCAAGACATGGAAATGCCCGTGGAGTCCGTTAAATGAGTTCTGGAACTGTTTAAATATATCGTCTTTATTTTTCATAAATAGCTTCATAATTGTATCGTTGTAAAGAGAAAACAGACTTGACAAGAAATAAGTTCTTAAAATACAGATTGATTTCGAATCTATCCCGCTGCAACTACATAATTGTATAAAAATAAAAAGATACCCAAAAGAAGATGTATTAATTGTAACTTCTATAACATAAACTACCTTAATCATAAATGCGTCCGTCTTGTAAAATAACTTATTAAAAACTACCTTTACATTACTAAATAAAGGCTATGAGATTATCAGAACTAAAGACCGGCGAAAAGGCACTGATTGTAAAAGTTTTGGGGCGCGGAGGTTTCCGCAAACGCATCATTGAGATGGGATTCATAAAGGGGAAATCGGTAGAAGTAATTCTAAACGCTCCGCTCAAAGACCCGATCGAATACAAGGTAATGGATTATCACATCTCATTACGCAGACAAGACGCGGCCCTTATTGAAGTAATCAACCTAAGCGATATCAACGCGACAAACTCTTATCTATCAGCTACCGAATCCGCACATACCGACGAACATAGCCTTACCCAAACCCCGTCGGACGATGAACTGCGTGAAATTGCCTTTCGCGAAGGAAAAACGATCAACGTAGCCCTTATCGGTAATCCCAACTGTGGAAAGACTTCCTTATTTAACTTTGCATCGGGCTCGCACGAACATGTAGGCAACTACAGCGGAGTCACCGTCGATGCCAAGCAAGCCACCTTTAAGCAAAACGGATACACCTTTAAGATTGTAGATCTTCCGGGCACCTATTCGCTCTCGGCCTATACACCTGAAGAGATTTATGTACGCAACTACCTTGCCACCGAACAACCGGATGTGGTGATCAACGTGGTAGACTCTTCCAATCTTGAACGCAACCTTTACCTTACGTCTCAATTACTCGATATGGACGTGCAAATGGTAATTGCGCTCAACATGTATGACGAGCTCGAAAAACGAGGAAGTCAATTTGACCACACCTCCCTTGCCGAAATGATCGGAACACCGATTGTTCCTACCGTGAGCAAGACCGGTCGCGGCATCGAAGCCCTATTCAACCAGATCATCAAAGTATACGAGCACGAAGAACCCATCGTGCGTCATATTCATATCAACTACGGCGAAGCTCTCGAACAAGCAATCTCGAAGTTGAAACCCATCTTACGCAAAAACAAAAGCTTGGGTAAAAACCTCTCGAAACGTTACTTGGCAATCAAGCTACTCGAGAAAGACCGCGAGATCGAACAGTTTGTATCTACTTTCCCCAACGCGAAAGAGATCTTTACTTCCCGCAATCAAATTGTAGACAAGATAGAACACCTGCTCAACGAAGACTCGGAAACGGCATTTACCGATGCCCGCTACGGTTTCATTTCGGGGGCACTACGCGAAACGTTTCAAGAGAATCAGATCGAGAAAGTATCCAATACGCAAATCATCGATACGTTTGTAACGCACAAACTCCTTGGTTTCCCGATCTTCATTCTTTTCATGTGGCTGATGTTTGAGACCACATTCAAGCTGGGAGCATATCCCGTAGAATGGATCGAATGGGCGGTAGATAGCTTTGGCGAACTCATTCGTACGCACATGCAAGAAGGGCCTGTCAAGGATCTGCTCGTTAATGGTATCATTGGCGGTGTAGGCGGTGTGATTGTATTCCTTCCCAATATCCTGATACTTTATTTATTTATCTCATTTATGGAAGACTCGGGCTACATGGCGCGAGCAGCTTTCATTATGGATAAGATTATGCATAAAATGGGACTACACGGCAAGTCGTTCATTCCTCTGGTAATGGGCTTTGGCTGTAACGTACCCGCTATTATGGCATCGCGTACCATCGAGAGTCGCAACAGCCGCATGATAACAATGCTTGTAAACCCTTTGATGTCGTGCAGTGCCCGACTTCCGGTTTATGTATTGCTTACCAGTGCTTTCTTTCCAAGGCATGCCAGCCTCGTAATGCTTAGCCTTTACGCAACCGGCGTACTCTTGGCTGTGCTTGCGGCAAAGGTTTTCAAGAAATACTTGTTTGCACAAGAAGAAGTGCCGTTTGTAATGGAACTTCCTCCTTATCGCATGCCTACCATGCGCTCTATCCTTCATCACATGTGGGAAAAAGCACGTCAATATCTGCAAAAGATGGGTGGTGTGATCTTATTGGCATCTCTGATCATTTGGTTTATGGGCTACTACCCGCAACACAATGAGTACACAGATAAGATTGATCAACGTATCGAATTGTTGGAGCAAGAGAAGCAGTCTTCTCTCAATGCCGAAGCAATTACCGCATCAATTGATTCGCTCGATGTGGAAAAAAGTATCTTGCAACAAAAGCATTCGTACATTGGCAAGGTAGGACAGTTTATTGAACCGGTACTACGCCCATTGGGATTTGACTGGAAGATCAGTGTGAGTTTGCTTTCGGGAATGGCTGCCAAAGAGGTCGTGGTAAGTACGCTCAGCGTTCTTTACACCGGACATACCGATGAAACAACATCGCTGCAACATCGCCTGCAAACCGAGAAACAAGACGACGGACTTCCGGCTTTTACTCAGTTGACCGCACTTTGCCTGATGTTGTTTGTATTGATCTATTTCCCTTGTATCGCAACCGTATCGGCCATCAAGCATGAATCGGGCTCCTGGAAATGGGGCGCGTTTGTTATGACCTATACAACTGTACTGGCCTGGGTAGTAGCATTTGTTGTGAAAACCGTAGGAACTCTTATCCTATCATTCTTCTAAAGTAGCTTATTCTACATAATAAAATCACAAAGCCCGTTGAGAACGATTATGCTCTCAACGGGCTTTGTTTTTTGTCATCACGTTGTGTGTTTCCATTTCTAATGAAAAGGAAATCGTTCCATCGCCATCAAACAATTCCATCTTCACTATGTTTAAATCGTTCGATGCCCATCAAACGATTCTATCTTCACTAGCTTCGAATCGTCAGATGGCGACC
>DLYT01000148.1:0-11895 GCA_003447595.1 Porphyromonadaceae bacterium | reverse complement strand
TCAGGTCGGCACCTGACGATTCGTTGTTCACTATGTTTATAAATAGACTTCACGGGAATCGGTTGGGGTATATACAAAAAAAAATAAACCTGCAGTGCATAACAGCACTACAGGTTTATTTAGCTCGGTCTCATTATTTGTGTATCCTTTGCTTAGCCGAGGTAAGATTTCAATAATTTGCTTCGAGATCCTTGTCTTAGTCTTCTAATTGCTTTTTCTTTGATCTGACGTACGCGTTCACGTGTCAAACCAAACTTGTCTCCGATCTCTTCTAATGTCATTTCCTGACAACCAATACCGAAAAATAATTTGATTATTTCACTTTCTCTTTCGGTCAAAGTGGCAAGTGCCCTGTCTATTTCTCTTGAAAGCGACTCATAAATAAGAGATTTGTCGGCAATAGGTGCATCGTCATTAACCAATACATCTAGCAAGCTATTATCTTCACCTTCAACAAAAGGAGCATCTACCGAGATGTGACGTCCCGATACTTTAAGCGTATCCGAAATCTTATCTACAGGAATATCCAACTCGTCTGCCAACTCTTCAGGAGATGGTCGACGTTCGTTTTCCTGTTCGAATTTAGAGAACGCTTTGCTGATCTTGTTTAATGAACCTACCTGATTAAGTGGCAAACGAACAATACGCGACTGCTCTGCCAAAGCTTGCAAAATAGATTGACGAATCCACCATACGGCGTAAGAGATGAATTTAAAACCTCTTGTTTCATCAAACTTTTCAGCTGCCTTAATCAATCCTAGGTTACCTTCATTAATCAAGTCGGGCAAACTCAAACCTTGGTTCTGATACTGTTTCGCTACCGAAACAACAAATCGAAGATTAGCTCTCGTAAGCTTTTCTAATGCTAAACGATCGCCTCTTTTAATAGCCTGTGCCAATTCCACCTCTTCTTCAACGGTGATAAGATCTTCACGTCCAATCTCTTGAAGATACTTATCTAATGAAGCGCTTTCGCGATTGGTAATGGACTTTGTAATTTTTAATTGTCTCATCCAACTATTGTAATTGAGAAATTTAGGTGCAAAGTTAACACTAAAACGTAAAAATCGGTCGTTTTGTTTTAACAAGAAACGACCGATTAAACATATTTAACCTACAATTTGTTGCAGACTATATCCAAATAAAATCAGTCTGCTAAGTTAATTGCATAGTATTCTGTTCGTCCGTTAGGATAGAATCCCTTGATAAACAGACCTTGTTCATCCGAGTTTCCGGTTCTTACACTTTCTAGAATTCCTTCTACATCAGATGGAGAAGTGATTCTATTTCCGTTAATAACCATAATGATGAAGCCTTTGTTGATGCCTGCACGTTTGAATTTGCCATCTTTAACGCCTACGACCTCTACACCATAATTTACGCCATACTTACGCATTTGTTCTTGCGATAGCGCTTTTAGTTCGGCTCCTAACTTAATCTTGCCATCTTGTACTTGTACCACCTCGGTGTTTCCTTTGCTGTTTTTCAATTCTACAGTCAATGTTTTCACCTTGTCGCCACGCTGTACATCAATGTTTACTTTATCACCAGGACGGAAACGACTGATTTGCTCTTGCAATTGAGAACCTGATTTCACCTTGTTACCATCTACTGCAATAATCACGTCGCCTACTTCCATTCCGGCTTCTTTTGCCGAACTTCTATCCGCAAAGTCTGCAACATAAGCACCTTCTAGCGCCTTGATATCTTTTTGTTTTGCCAACTCCGGAGTAACGTCTGTCATCATCACACCCAACATAGCACGTTGTACTACGCCGAATTGTTTCAAGTCGCTCGCTACTTTACTTGCAATACTAATTGGCACCGCAAATGAGTAACCGGCAAAGTTTCCTGTTTCTGAATAAATCGCGGTATTGATACCGATCAATTCACCTTTTGTGTTTACCAACGCACCTCCACTGTTACCGGGATTTACGGCAGCATCGGTTTGTATAAACGATTCGATTTTAAGATCGTTTCCATTACGAGCTCCCATCTGAAGACCACGACCTTTGGCACTTACGATACCAGCAGTTACGGTAGATGTCAAGTTAAATGGATTTCCTACAGCAAGCACCCATTCTCCTACTTTAAGCTTGTCTGAGTCTCCGAAAGGAACTACCGGAAGATCGGCAGCTTCAATCTTTAGCAAAGCAATATCAGTTGCTGGATCAGCACCCACAACTGTTGCCGTAAAGTTACGGTTGTCGTTTAAGGTTACCAAAAGCTCGTCGGCTCCGTCAATCACGTGATTATTGGTAAGGATATATCCGTCTGTCGAAATAATTACACCCGAACCCGAACCCACACGTGGTTGTTGTTGCGGACGTTCAAACCCTCCGTCTCCGAAGAAAAAGAAGAACGGATTGTTTTGCGGCATTTGCTGTTGCTGTCTGTTTACAGTCTTAGGCTTTTGTACCGACTTGATGTGTACTACCGCATGCACGCTATTTTCCGCTGCTGCTGTAAAGTCTGTATTCTCAGCTGGCGCACTCGAGTAAGAGGCCAATCTTACTGGCTGCTGAAATGTTGTAGATGTTATTACCGAAGGCTTCTCATTATTCATATAAATATAAGAAGCCACTGCCACCCCGCCACTAATGGCTGAGATAAGACCTACACTTAGGAAATTCTTAAAAACTTTGTTCATACGCTTCTATTTTTGTAATCCTTTAAAATTAACAGTTTTAACTTTGGAAAGATAGATGCAAAAACCATACACTCGATCTCTAAAGGTTAGTTTTTTTACCTCATTTAACGATAAGATATTCTCACTTAAGCCGTGTTAACGGAAACCCTTTTAACAATTGCTGATTTTAACAAAGCAAAGACTGACATTGAGGCATTTAAGACGATTGTCATGTCAATATTTCAGCGTCTCTATAAATAAATAGCAATAAACAAGGGCTTTTCGACATGAAAACACTATCTTTGTATTGTAATGCAGCAGACCGGTCTGTCGCTCATCTTGTATGGGAGGAAAGTCCGGGCAACACAGAGCACCATACTTCCTAACGGGAAGCTGTTTGCAAAAACAGAGTAACGGAACAGAAAATAACCGCCCAATATTGTTATAGTATTGGGTAAGGGTGAAAAGGTGAGGTAAGAGCTCACCGGGTCGTATAGTAATATATGATGCCGTGCGTCTTATGGGTTGCAAGGTCATGTATACCGGTATTTAAGGATTGCTCGTCCGATGCCGGGGGGTAGACCGCTAGAGCCTGATGGTGACATCAGGTCGAGATAAATGGCAGACATCAATACCCACAAGGTATGGATACAGAACCCGGCTTATAGGTCGGCTGCGTTATTTTTTTTATATCTAAGACTATGCAGAATTCTGAAAACAAGACTTTCAGTGAGAAGTTTCGCGATTTCATCAGAATGGCGTGGCACTTTGTCACATACGACATCTGGAGAATTACGGATGCCGAAATTAGTGGACTGAAAGTAATCTTCATCAATTCCCTCAAAACTATTTACCTTGCAGTAAGGGGATTCCTCGACGATAATCTGCAAGTAAAGGCTTCTGCTCTTACATACAGCACACTTCTGGCTATTGTTCCCTTTTTAGCAGTATTGGTTGGTATCGCTCGCGGTTTTGGTTTCCAAGTATCGGTGCGCAACGAACTATATGCTTTTTTCCCCGGGCAACAAACAACACTCGAACAAGCTTTTGAATTTGTAAACAACTACTTGGATCAAACACAAGGAGGTATATTTATCGGAATTGGTCTGATCTTTTTATTTTATACCGTCGTAAATCTTCTTTCCTCGGTAGAGAATACATTCAATGAGATTTGGCAAATCAAGAAGTCTCGCGTCTGGTTTAGACGTGTGACCGACTACCTTGCATTGGTGTTGATTCTTCCAATATTGCTGACTTGCTCTAGCGGTATCTCTATTTTCCTTTCTACATTCAAGAATTCGGTCATTGGCAACCACCAAATACTCTCTCCTTTATTTGAAGTGATTCTGAGTATTATTCCGTTTGCTATTACGATACTAACACTAACGTGTATTTATGTATTGCTTCCAAACACAAAAGTGAAGTTTACAAATGCGCTTATCGCCGGAACTGTTGCCGGTATCTCTTTTCAAGTGTTTCAGTTCCTATACATCAGCGGACAGATCTGGGTATCACGTTACAATGCTATCTACGGTAGCTTTGCCGCATTACCTTTGCTACTTCTTTGGCTTCAGTTGTCTTGGTTGATTTGTTTATTTGGGGCTGAGCTATCATTTGCGGCTCAAAATGTAAAGAAGTTCAACTTCGAACGCGACAGCCGACATATTAGCAGAAGATACAAAGACTTCCTTACAGTACTAATAGCATCGCTAATTGCTAAACGTTTTGCCAACGAAGAGCAACCATATACCGCTGATGAGTTATCGCAAGAATACCAAATACCAATTAAAATTACAACTCAGATCTTGTATTACCTTACAGAGGTTGGCATATTAAATGAAGTGATAATGGGTAACGACGAACGAATTACCTATTATCAGCCGGCTATTGATATCAATAAACTTAGCGTTGGATATCTCTTTACCAAAATAGATGAGTTCGGATCTGAGAACTTTAAGATTGACACGCAAGTAATGTTTAACAAGCAATGGCAAACCCTACTCGATGTAAGAAAACAATACATCGACAGTAGCAACTCAATCTTGCTGAAAGATTTATAACCAGCGATATTGCATGACGAAAGGAGACTTAACCCAAGGTCCGGTATGGAAGGTAATTCTCACCTTTGCTTTTCCACTACTGGTTGGAAATATTTTGCAGCAATTCTTCAATATTATTGATAGTATTATTGTAGGACAATTTGTCGGAAAAGAGGCTTTAGCCGCTGTTTCGGCTTCTTTCTTTATATACTATTTCATCATCTCTCTGGTAATTGGTGTGGGCAGTGGTATAACAGTTCTTGTTTCACAAAACTTTGGCGCAAAGAATTTTGATGCAATTCAAAAGGCAACCTCCTCCTTCTTTATATTCCTATTTTTCACAGGCATCTTTCTTGGAATCATAGGCGTTGTATTTGCAGAGGAAATATTTGCATTAACCCACACACCTCCCGAAGTAATCCCCGGTGCCATACGATACTTCAAGATATACATCATGGGCACCGTTTTGTTTACCTCTTTCAACGGAATCATTTCTGTATTACGTGGAATGGGAAATTCAAAGACACCCATGTTCTTTATATTCTTCTCAATTGTACTGAATGCCCTACTCGACTTACTTTTTATCATTGTATTTAAGTGGGGCATAGAAGGTGCGGCTTTAGCTACTGTAATAGCTCAAGGTGTCGCGGTTGTAATGGCAATGGGATACATACATCGATACCATGCTTTGATTACATTCAATCCGGCAAAGATGGTGTTTGATAAGAAGTTGTTTTACCAAGGCTTACAAATTGGAATTCCTACAGGCATACAACAATGTGCAATTGCCTTGGGATTGGTGGCACTTCTAGGTGTCGTAAATCAATTTGGAGCAGATACGCTTACGGCATATGGAGCAGCAGGAAAGATTGAGGCTATTATCAACCAAGCAATACTAACTTTATCAAGCGCACTAGCTGCATTTACCGGACAAAATATCGGCGCAAATCAACATCGTAGAGTACAACAAGGGCTAAACTTCTCTATGCTTGTCAACCTATTATTAAGCTCTCTAACCTTTTTAATGGTTTACCTCTGGGGCACTGAGCTAATGACTGCGTTTACTTCCGACTCAAACGTAATTGAAATCGGCGCTGAATACCTTCGCATAGTAGGTATGTTTTTTGCTTTTCATGGAATGCTAAATATTTACAATGGAGTATTACGTGGAGCCGGCAATACACTGTTTGCTATGATAACCGGGATTATATCCTTATGGCTTATCCGTATTCCGCTTGCTTATTTTCTGAGCAATCATCTGGGACGAGAAGGTGTATGGTGGAGTATCGGCTTAAGCTGGACCATCGGCATGCTTGCCACATTTATCTATTTTCGCTTTGGAAGATGGAAACGTATTGTAGCATTGCTGCCTAAACCCAAACTTTAGCACCTTTAGAATAAAGCGTAGTCTTCCGTTTTATTAATCCTGAATTCAACAATAAAGCCATAAACTTCAATCAGAATAACTGATGCAAGTTTATGGCTTTATTTTGTTTTACCCTTAACAGGTTATTATTTATACGTATTTCGCGAAACAATCGCATCGAAATCTTTACGCTTCTTCTCTCGCTTGGCTTGAGTAGAATAACCAACAACAATATCTAGCAAAACACGCTTATCCTTTGGTATATTGAGTAACTTCTTGATCTTTTCCTCATCAAACCAACCAAGAATACAAGTTCCCAATCCTTCATTTTCGGCTGCTAAGCACATATGCGCTGTAGCTATACCGATATCGATATGTGGAAAATGCTTGCTCTTTGCCCAGCCTCCAAATGCCGCACTAAAGTTGACCTTTTCTTCAACTACGACAATATGTACCGGAGCTTGCTTAGTGAAATGGTTGATTCCTAAAATTCGAGACGATGTTGCATCTGCAACTTTATTCTTTAATTCAGGTTCATCAACTATTATAAAATGCCATGGCTGTGAATTACATGCAGAAGGAGCTAAACGTGCAGCCTCTAAAATGCGATGAATCTTTTCGGCCTCTACCATTCTATTCGAATCAAAAGCTCTGTCGCTCTGCCTATCGGCTACCAACCGGACAAAATCTTTCATATTTGCTTGACTTAAGGGTAAAGGATCAATTTATTTGTATAACATCATTTTGCTAATGTATTTTCCTACAATATCGAACTCTAGGTTTACTACGCTACCTGGCTTGATTTGATGGAAATTGGTGTGCTCATATGTATAAGGAATAATAGCAACCTGAAAACTATTGTCTTTTGAGTTTACAACAGTAAGGCTTACTCCATTTACACATACAGACCCTTTCTCTACTGTCATATATCCTTGACGAGCCATTTCTTTATTAAAGTCGTATTCGTAAGTAAAATACCAACTACCATCAGCTTCTTCTACTGAAAGACAACGAGCAGTTTGGTCTACGTGACCTTGTACGATATGTCCGTCGAGACGTCCATTCATAATCATACTACGCTCTAAGTTTACTTTATCTCCAACTTTCAAAAGACCTAGATTTGATTTTTCTAATGTCTCTTTAATGGCAGTAACTGTATATGTATCCTCTGTCATGCTCACTACAGTAAGACATACACCGTTATGTGCAACACTTTGATCAATCTTCAATTCATTCACAAACGAGCATTTCATTGTGATATGCAAGTTTCCTTTGTCTGATTCGAGTGCTACTACCTGAGCAGCTTCTTCAACTATTCCCGAGAACATAACTTTATTATTTTCTGTTTAACGTATCAAAGGTAGAAAAAAATATCTTCCGTCATCGACGAATCGGAATTCAATTATCGCATGCACTTTATCTAAATTTAATTATATTCACAGCTAAACTTGCTTATTCACATATTTTACTTTGTTTTCCTCATCTTTATTACCTGCTATTTGTTAATATGATGATTAAGCACCGTAAAACTTTATCAATTCAATAAAAAGCATTTTTTTTGTACTCGAAGCGAAACACATATTAGAAAATAAATATGCGAACATCTACACTTAAGTATCTCTATCTACAAAAACCCGTAACGATGGTTGTTGTTCTTTGTATCTTATCAGTCTTACCTTGGTTAGGACTGGGTGAATTCTATACAAAAGGCGAACCTCGTGAGGCATCCGTTGCAGTATCAATGATTGAATCAAGCAATTGGATATTACCTGAAGTATATGCAAATGAAGTAGCATACAAACCTCCAATGATGCATTGGCTTATTTCGATCTTTTCATACCCACAAGGTTATGTAAGCGAATTCACGTCAAGATTACCTTCAGCGTTGGCATTAATTGCTATGGTTGCTTTTGCTCTAATCTTTTTTGGCAAACGAGTAAAATTCCAACAAGCCTTTATTGCGGCCTTGCTTCTTATAACAGCATTCGAAACTCATCGTGCAGGTATGACTGCACGGGTAGACATGCTTTTGTCTTGTTTTATGTTTATTGGCATGATACAGCTATTCCGATGGGAAGAAAAACAAGAATTAAAAGGATTACCCATATTGATACCATTACTACTCAGTTGTGCCGTTTTAACAAAAGGGCCGGTAGGAGTATTATTGCCATTACTAGTATTTGGCATTTATCTATTTGTGCTTGGATATCCTCTCCAAAGGATCTTAAAAGCACTGTTTTATGCAGGATTCTCATCGTTGTTTATACCCTTCATTTGGTATTACAGTGCCTGGGAGAAAGGTGGCACCGACTTTCTAAATATTTTCCTAGCAGAAAATTTCGGACGATTCTTTAGCTCAAATCCAGACTCTATTAGTTATACTTTGGGACATGAGAAGCCTTTTTATTACAACTTTCTTTCCTTATTAGGAGGCTTTATGCCATGGACAATTATGCTATTCTTTTCATTATTTGGGATTCACTATGCGCGTTTGACAAATACGATTCCTGAATGGTTTAAGAACATACGAGAAAACATTAAACAAACCGACAAAATTAAATTGTTTAGTACGATAGCAATATTGGTAATATTTATTTTCTACACTATTCCAAGTAGCAAACGTAGTGTATATCTATTACCAATGTATCCGTTTCTTGCTTTATATATTTCTCAGTATTTTATTTACATCACAGAATACAGAACATTTGTAACCCGTGCTTTTGCAGCATTTATGTCTATTATTTCAGGCATGACTCTTATTGCAATTATTGCCTCGTACTTTGGACTCTTTAATATTTCTCATTTCATAGAGTCTTTTACACGAGATCCGAAAACTCTGTTTGAGATGTTTGCTGTTAACGACAGCCTTCAAAAACCGGATGCAATCAGCTGGACAATCTTTATTCTCCTATTAGGTACATTCATCACTTTGATTTATGAACTTTCTAAGAAGAATAATCTTAAGATTCTATATGCAACTATTGCTCTTACTTTTGTCATCAATTTATTTATTGATGGAGATGTTATGCGTCCAATTAAAAATGCAACGTCATTAAAAGGCTTTACAGAGCGTATCCAGACAGAATACCCTCTTAAAGACAATCTTTACACTGTAAATAACTTATTGCGCTATCAAAACATTTATGCATTAAACTTTTACAGTGGAAATGAATTAAAAAGCATTGTGTTAGATAACCCTCAAAACGGTTACTTTATCATAGGAAACAAAGATTTTGAAAAGGTAAGAAAAGATTTCCCTCAATATCAATTCTCGGCAATTGATTCAACAACAACTCCGTTTAATGAAATTGAACAAACTGTTGTTTTATATCAGTTTTCCAAATAATATTGTGAAGAATTTAATCCCATAAATTCAGAAACATAATAAGCCTCTTTGTTACAGTGTATAAATACTGATAACAAAGAGGCTTTCTTTTCTCTAGCATTAACAACTAAAGCTGTTAATCATTTGATTTGTTGGATTTATTCTAGTTCTCTCAATTTAATATTTCGGAAAGAGACTTCATCTCCATGGTCTTGCAAAAGGATTCGACCAACTTCTGCTTCACCAAATAATCCGGCCTCATTGTAATTTGCTGCAGCATATTTACTCCCTTGCACGAGTTTACGATAATCATCAGATCCTCTTGTATACTCCAGCACCTTAAATCCATTCAACCAATGTTCAACTTTATTATCCGGATATACTACAATACGAGCCTCATTCCATTTTCCAACGCCGTTGAAACGTTTTCCTGATGCTTTTTTTAGATCATATAAACTTGCCAATGTTCGACTTCCTTCGTACGTTGTGAAAAGCTTTGCATCCGGATGTTTCGCATCATCCAGAATTTGATACTCCAAACCAAATGCCGACCCTTTCTGCTTCTCTTTTTCTGTAACGAAATATTTTATGCCACTATTAGCTCCTTCTGTTATCTTAAAATCCACCTTCAATTCGAAAGCTTTCAAATCCTTATCAAACACAATGTCTCCTCCATTAGTAGACTCTCCTCCATCTGACTTCTGAACAGATAAAACGCCATCCTTAACTTTCCACCCAAATTCAGGAAAAGACTCTTTATGTGCACCTCGCCAGCCTTGCGTAGATTTACCATCAAATAACAAGATCCAACCTTGTGCAACTTCATCTTCTGAAAGAGTATTAGGTACTTTATTTATGGATTGTGCTAACTTTCCTTTTTTTAAGTTTGATGAAACTTTATCCGTCTTAATGCGAATATTACGCCATTGAATTTCTTTTCCTTCCTGCCAAGGCTTTGAGTTACCAATCGCATGAACTTGAAAAGCGATAAAACCTTCAGGAGTTTCACTATCATAAAGATTCGCTGTATTAACTCCATTAAGCCAAATACGAATCATATTACCATCTGCCTCTATTCTATACTTATTCCATCCATGCTTCTTATATGCTTTCTGTCCCTCTGGATTATTTTCGAGTGAAGCCAACCATCCGCGACGCGCCTCGTCGTATACACCCCCACTCCAAGCTCGATCCGACGGATCAATTTCACATTGATATCCATGCACTCTCCCATTTTGATAAGTTGGCAACGACTCACTTCGAAACTGAACGCCCGAATTGAGGGATGTATCACACTTCACTTCAAACTCTAAAATAAAATCTTTAAAAGTTTCGGTAGTTGCTAAAAAACTATTCGGTTCCCCTTTCACCGATTTTCCAATAAGACATCCATCTTTTACAGAAAATGGGGCTTTGCCATTTAATTGAGTAAAACCAGATAAATCTTTCCCATTAAATAGTGTCTTCCACCCATCTGCGGCGAATGAAAAAGATGAAAGCCCCAACAGAGCCAAACAAAGCAAATTCTTAGTTTTCATAGTAATCAATAATTTTAAGGTTATAATTCAAATTCTGTGCTGTAAAAATAAAAAACAATTGAGAACTAAGTGGTTTTATCGGATCTAATAATGAGAATAATTTTAATCTAAAATAAATACATAAACAATTTCGAGTAAAAATTACAGCATTTTACCATAATCTTATCCAACGCCTAAAACAAATAACCAAACTCGCTTGATATATGAAGAACTGAGAGTTCTTAATATATAATCTAAACAGAATCAATACAACAATCTTATGAAACGATTTTCAATTGTGCTAATACTTCTTTGCATGTTTACAGCTATTCATGCACAAGAAAATGAGGATTTCGATCATCATAACAATAACTTGATGACCTCACATCAGAAAACATACAAACACACAGCTGTAGTGCGCTTACTTGGTGAAAAAGCATTATTTTTCACCGATATGATTGCTGTACATAAGAATGGAGCTATCAAACCAGAGATTATCTTAGGCCAAATCAAAGAAGGTACTTTCTGGTATAGCTATTTTGTTCCATTCACTAGAAACTTTGGATTCTTTACCGGCCCGGGGCTCAGTTATTCCTTTGACAAAGGACAAGGCTTCCGCACCCGTTGGCAATATGGATTCAACTGGGCTGAAATATCAAAAGAGGTTCCATTCAGTGTGTATCTATTAAGTAATATTACATATGACTTTAGAGCCAAGCATTGGACACTCGGATGGTATAATGCCGGTATTTCTTATCCTTTAAGCAGCAGAGTCAGTATACAACTAGATTTTGAAGGACACTTCAATGAAGGAAAGAATAAAATATACACAGCAACAAATGTTGGCTTCTTCTTCCAGTTCTAATCACAATCATGAATATATATAAAAGCGAAGCCCTCTAAGTTCAGTCTTAGAGGGCTTCGCTTTTATGACTCATCAATATAACTGACAAAAGTTTAGTCTCAAACAAAAAAAGGTTTAGAAACTTTGTTTCTAAACCTTTTCAGCGGAGAGGGAG
>DLYT01000090.1:94444-94889 GCA_003447595.1 Porphyromonadaceae bacterium | reverse complement strand
ATTGATCTTCATTTAATTTATACGACACAACGTATGAGTCACCGTCATTATTTAGATGTATTCCATAGAAAATATCTTCTTCCGTATCGATGCAGCCATCAAAGATGAAACGATCAAACATAATGGTTTTGACATAAGTTCCATTCTTTTCAAAGATTAGAGCTTTTGTTTTTTTATCCGTGACTGATGTTGATTCATATTTATCGATGGTGTCTTCGTGATAAAGTACATAAAAATAGTGTTTCGATGAAAATATATGTGTGGTACACACATTGGTCATGTCTTCTAACATACCATCGCTATTGACCGTAGGAACAGAAGTCTCATTACCGAGAGTATACGCTTTTTGAAACTCTCCGTTGGTATTGAAGAAAAGAATCTTATTGATGTGTTTTAATCCTACTATGATTACATCATTCTCACAGTCAACAGAAAAACTGCAACG
>DLYT01000090.1:83777-94166 GCA_003447595.1 Porphyromonadaceae bacterium | reverse complement strand
TTATCATTGAGATTGTATCTCATGATGATGCCATCTGTTACTTCATTGCTAGTGAAGAATATATAATCTCTACACATGTGAGGTTTTATATATCCAAATACTTCCTTCGATAATTCTGTTACCGACGGTGTGGCTCTGTTGCTGACAAGTTGATCTAAACCATAGTTGTAAACTTTGTACTTCATAAATTCAAGAATAGATAATGTATCATCAGGAACATCTCGACGAACAAAGAAGGGGATGTTATAATCAAAAGGTCCGCTCCCTTTTTCGCCAAAATCCTTTATTTTATGATGGTCTCGTTTAGAGTATACAGAAAAGAAATTCGTGTTTTGTCGATCTAATAAAACTAACAGACTGTCAACTACTCGGATTTCAAAAAAGCCTATTCCAGTAATAGAGTCAATAACTGTGGCGGGGATGTGTTCTTTTACTTGTATATCGATTGTCTGATCGTTGTTCGTTTGTTTTGCGCAAGCAAAAAGGCATGTCAATGTAATAAACAATAATGTATTCTTCATGGTCAAAAGATTTTATTCAAAGATGCACAATATTTTATATAATACCACTTTGGGTGATAATTATTTAAAAAGAAAAGGATGTGCCAGCACTGACACACCCTTTCGTGCTTTATAATGTAATTGGTGAGAAGGGTAAATTGAAGGCTTCGGCCACAGCTTTGTAAACAATTTTTCCGTTCACAATGTTTAAGCCGAGCGCCAAGTCGGGATGTTGCTTGCAGGCTTGTTCCCAACCGAGATCTGCCAACAACAAGGCATAGGGCAAGGTTGAATTGGTCAATGCTTTGGTTGAGGTGAACGGTACGGCTCCGGGAATGTTGGCAACGCAATAGTGTACAATGCCGTCTACTTCATAGATGGGTTGTGCGTGCGTTGTGGGATGGGAGGTTTCGAAGCAGCCGCCTTGGTCGATGGCTACGTCTACGAGTACGCTTCCTTTTTTGAGTTTGCCTAGCATGGCACGCGTGATCAAATGTGGTGCTTTTGCTCCCGGAATAAGTACGGCACCGATTACCAAGTCGGTTTCGGGTAGTTCGGCTTCGATGTTATAGGTCGAGGAGTAAAGTGTTTTTACATTCTTGGGCATGATTTCGTCGAGGTAGCGCAAACGAGGCAAAGAGATGTCGGCAATGGTAACATCGGCTCCCATTCCGGCTGCCATAAATGCGGCATTGATACCGACGATTCCTCCGCCCAAGATCAAGACTTTTGCGGGTTTTACTCCGGGAACTCCACCAAGTAAGATGCCTTTGCCGCCTTGCGGTTTCTCAAGAAAGCGTGCTCCTTCTTGTATCGACATTCTGCCGGCTACTTCCGACATGGGAACGAGTAGCGGCAATGAACGATCTGTTTTCTCTACGGTTTCGTAGGCCAAACACACGGCGCCGCGCTCGATCATGGCACGAGTTAGTTTTTCGTCGGATGCAAAGTGGAAGTAGGTGAATAGTAACTGGTTTCTCCTTATGAGCTGATACTCGGGCTCGATGGGCTCTTTTACTTTTACGATCATCTCGGCAATTGCATAGACGGCTTCGATGGTTGGTAAGAGTTCGGCTCCGGCTTTGAGATATTCGTCGTCGGGGAATCCACTGTTTATACCTGCTGTGGCTTGTACGTATACTTTATGTCCGCGTTTGGTAAGCTCGTGTGTTCCGGCAGGGGTAAGGCCTACCCGGTTTTCATTGTTCTTGATTTCTTTCGGTACTCCGATTATCATAATAGTAGGTATTAAAATGGTTTGTGCTAAAGATAATTATTTCTTGAAAAACACCATGTTGCGGGTGTATTTTTATTCAGTTTCTTCATCCTTGTTTTTCTTCTTCGGCTTTTTGCTATAATCGAGTGTGCGAATAATGTAAGCTGCGATAAAGATTTCGAGCAGACTGAGCGGTATGGCGAATATCAAGGTGCTATAGGGTAAAACGTTGAGATTGCCAATGGTAATCCACATCATCACGAAAGCTACAAGCCATGTGAGTAATGTGGTTTGCAAAAGATTGAAGCGCTTTTGTATAATGTAAATGGCGAGTGCTAGACAAAACGACCACACGCACCACATGATGTTGTTGAGGGTAGAGGATGGAAAGAGTAGACCAAGTTGCTCGTAATATTGATTCCAATTGGTTTGTAGAATCAGGTTGTTTCGTACAAACTCGGATACGCTGATCCAAGCAGTGGCAAGTAGTAGAATACCGATGATTTTGTATGGTTTCATAGTGCATCGTGTTTTGTTCGTTAAAACGGTTAATTCGCGTTATAATAAGAACAGTTGCTTTTTGTAAGATGTTTGTGCGGGGAATAAAAAAAGCGGATCTCCCGATTGGAAGACCCGCTTTGATATGAGGTTGTTTGTTTTTACTTCTCAGCAGAAGGATTACAAACCTTGACCGTGGCAGTTTTTGTATTTCTTGCCGCTACCACATGGGCAAAGGTCGTTGCGTCCTGCATGTTTTTCAGCTTTTACCGGCTCTTGTTTTTGAGGTTGAGCTTCGCCTTGTGCGTTGAGCTCTTCTTTTTGAGTGCGGTATTTGCTATAATCTTGATGCTCTTCTACAGCTTCGGTAACAGGAATTGCTTGTTGCGGTTCGCTTGCTACTTCTTCTGCTTGCTGTACTTCTTGTGCAGGTTGTTCTTCACGTACCGGAATCTGACCTCTTGTAAGAATTGCTACAGCTTTGCGGTTCATCGTTTCGATCATGTTTTTGAACAAGCTGAACGACTCTAGTTTGTAGATCAACAATGGATCTTTGTTTTCGTAGCTTGCATTTTGTACCGAATGACGCAGTTCGTCCATTTCACGAAGGTGTTCTTTCCATGATTCGTCGATCGTGTGTAGAACTACTGACTTCTGGAATGCTTTAACGATCTCTTTTGATTTTGTATCGTATGCTGCTTTCAAGTTACATGATACGTTGTACATGCGCTTGCCGTCTGTAACCGGTACAAGGATGTTTTCGTACATAGCTCCTTGGTGTTCGAATACTTGTTGGATTACCGGATTCGCTACCTCAGTCATACGTTTCATACGGCGTTTGTATGTTTCGTTTGTAACTTCGAATAGTTTGTCGGTAAGTGCGTTTGCTCTCATAGAAAGGAATTCTTCTTTGGTAACAGGACATTCTTCTGCGAATACCTTGTATACGTCCATCTTGAATCCTTCGTAGTCTTGCATTTCGTGATGTGTTTCTACAACAGCTTTTGCTGTGTCGTACATCATATTAAGTACGTCTAGTCCGATACGTTCTCCCATTAGGGCGTGGCGGCGACGTGTATAAACTACTTCACGTTGTGAGTTCATGATATCATCATACTCCAACAAACGCTTACGGATACCGAAGTTGTTTTCTTCTACTTTCTTCTGTGCTCTTTCTACTGATTTGCTAAGCATGTTGTGTTCCAATACTTCGCCTTCTTCAAAGCCTAGTTTGTCCATCAATGCCGCAATCTTATCCGATGCGAACAAACGCATCAAATCGTCTTCAAGCGAGATGTAGAATACTGAAGAACCCGGGTCTCCCTGACGTCCTGCACGACCACGCAACTGACGGTCTACACGACGAGATTCGTGACGCTCTGTACCGATGATGGCAAGACCACCTGCGTCTTTTACTTCTTTCGGAAGCTTGATGTCGGTACCACGACCTGCCATATTGGTTGCGATTGTTACCGCGCCCGGCTTACCTGCCAATGCAACGACTTCTGCTTCACGTTGGTGAAGTTTCGCGTTCAATACGTTGTGTGGAATTTTGCGTAGCGTAAGCATACGACCGATAAGCTCAGAGATTTCTACCGAAGTAGTACCTACAAGTACCGGACGGCCTTGTGCTACCAAACGATCTACCTCTTCGATAACGGCTGCGTATTTTTCACGTTTTGTTTTGTAAATACGGTCGTTAAGGTCTTTACGTTGGATAGGACGGTTGGTTGGGATTACCACTACGTCTAGTTTATAGATGTCCCAGAACTCTCCTGCTTCTGTTTCTGCTGTACCTGTCATACCCGAAAGTTTGTGGTACATACGGAAATAGTTCTGAAGTGTTACTGTTGCAAATGTTTGTGTTGCTGCTTCTACCGTAACGCGCTCTTTTGCTTCGATCGCTTGGTGAAGACCGTCTGAATAACGACGACCGTCCATGATACGACCTGTTTGCTCGTCAACGATCATTACCTTGTTGTTCATTACTACGTATTCGTCGTCTTTTTCGAATAGTGTGTATGCTTTCAACAATTGGTTTACCGTGTGTACGCGTTCTGATTTAACGGCATAGTTGGCAAGTAGTGCATCTTTCTTCGCTGCCTTTGCTTCGTCTGTCAAACCTTCGTTTTCTAGTTCTGAAAGCTGACCTGCGATATCAGGAAGTACGAAGAAGTGAGCGTCATCAGACTTACCGGTTAGCAAGTCGATACCTTTATCTGTAAGTTCGATGCTGTTGTTTTTCTCATCGATCACGTAGAAAAGATCATCGGTAACAAGGTGCATGTTGCGCATGTTTTCAGCCATGTAAGTAGCTTCTGTTTTCAACATGGTTGCTTTGATACCTGGTTCGCTCAAGAACTTGATCAATGGTTTGTTCTTTGGATTGCCTTTGAACGTACGGAACAACAACAATGCGCCTTCTTCTTTCTCTTTCGAATCTGAAGAGTTTAGTTTTGCTTTTGCTTCGGTAAGTAGTTTTTGGCAAAGTGCTTTTTGTGCGTTTACCACAACTTCTACGTTAGGGCAGAACATTTCATACATTTGGTCGTCGCCTTTTGGAACCGGACCAGAGATGATAAGTGGTGTACGTGCATCGTCAATCAATACTGAGTCGACCTCATCGACAATGGTATAGTTGTGTTTGCGTTGTACAAGATCGGCCGGACTTGTTGCCATGTTGTCGCGCAAGTAGTCGAAACCGAATTCGTTGTTTGTACCGAATGTAATGTCGGCGTTGTATGCTTTGCGACGTGCGTCTGAGTTTGGTTGGTGTTTGTCGATACAGTCTACAGATAAACCGTGGAACATGTAAAGAGGTCCCATCCATTCCGAGTCACGTTTTGATAGGTAATCATTTACCGTTACCACGTGTACACCGTTGCGGGTAAGTGCATTCAAGAATACCGGAAGGGTAGCTACAAGAGTTTTACCTTCACCGGTTGCCATTTCTGCAATTTTACCTTTGTGTAGTACGGTACCACCGATAAGCTGTACATCGTAGTGTACCATGTCCCAAGTAACTTGGTTACCACCGGCTGTCCATGTGTTTTTGAAAATTGCGTCGTCGCCGTCAATGGTTACGAAGTCGTAACGTGTTGCAAGTTCGCGGTCAAAGTCTGTTGCTTTAACACGAATCTCAGGGTTTTGAGATAGACGACGTGCTGTATCTTTTACGATGGCAAATACCTCAGGAAGTACATTGTCAAGTACAACCTCCATCTTTTCTGTGATTTCTTTTTCGATCTTGTCGATCTCAGCCCAACGTTCTTCGCGTTCGTGTAGTTCAAGTTCTTCGATGCCTTCACGTAGTGATGCGATTTTAGCTCGCTCGTCTGCTACGTAGTCTTGAATTTCTTGTTTGATTTCGTCGATACGTTGACGGATTTGGTCGTGAGAAAGTGATTCTAACGATGGATAGATTGCTTTGATCTTTGCTAGATACGGTTCAATTTCTTTTAGGTCGCGCTGTGACTTGTTGCCAAACAGCTTCATCATGAATTCGGTAAATCCCATTGTATGTTGTTTTATTTTTTGCGTAATGAAATGAATCAGGTAACCAATTAGCTGGTGCTATCTTTCTTTAATTGTTGCGTCGAGTCATCGTGTTTGTTACCTGTAATTAGAAACTTCTCGAAGCGGTAGTTTTTTGCAAGCGTTTGGGGCGCGAATACGAAGTATATGTGTAACCGTAGGTGCTACTTCTGTTGCCTTAATTTCTCGGCGGGTTTGTTCTGCTTTGATGCCCGAACCAAGAAGTACCAAAGGTGTTGGTACGGCATAGTTCTTAACAATATTATTTGCTTTGTTAAATTCCTCGTAGTTGATGCGCCATCCCGGTTGTAATTCGATAAGCAGGTCGCCACGTTTCAGATGGTGTGTGCCGTTAAGCATGTTGGCACTCATCTGATTCCAGTCGCCGTTTTGAAGCTCATAGCTCGTTACAACTTGTTGGATACCGGTAAACTGTTGCACAAAGTCTGCTGCTTTACGTTGCAGTTCTGCCAGATTCAGCTTTTTGTCTTCGGCTAGTTTACGGTTCAAAAAGATTTGATTGTCGTTGAATTCCTTTACCCAATCACCTTGGCCATATGTAGCCATAAGGTACATGTTGAGTAATGCTTTGCAGCGTTTTGGATGGAATTCGCCCGCTCCGTTGGCAATGCTTTGCGTCGGATCCTCTTCGGTATGATAATATCCGTTGCCGGTAAATACCACCAATGTATTGGCAAGACCTACACTTTTGTCGATCGCATCAAGTAACGACTCAATGTTTTGATCGAGTTTGCGATAAGTGTCTTGTATTTCAATCGAATAGTCTTTGTCTAATGCTTTGCGATAGTTACCTGCATAATAGGTTACTGCAAGATAGTCGGGACAAGTACGCTTTCCTAGTCCGCCAAATTCGAGAAAACGTTTGGCTAGGGTCGTGACTTCGTCGTTGACAAGAGCCGACGTTTTGTAATTCAAAAAACGATTGGCGATTTTCGAATTAAAACTATACTTGAACGGTGCTTCGGTTGCGCTGTAACAAAATGCATTGTATTGCTCGATCGGCAGGGCCGGACTCCAAGTCATGGTTTCGGCACGTGTCGGAAGCGATTCGTTGCTGTTGTTATATTTCTCTACGTACCAAGGCACGTTTTTGTAGTACGTCGTTGTTGCCCATTTCCCTTTGTAGTCGTCGATCCAAAAGGCGCCGTTTGCAGCATGTCCTGCCGAAATAATGGCACTGATGGCATTCGGTGCAATGGAGTATACGTCGCTGTTGCCTCGAGATGCAATCTTTAGTTCATCGCCAATTGTAGATGAAAGTAGATTTTTAGGGGAAAGGTTTTCGGATGTAAAGTTGCCAAGATATTCAGGGTCGTTTAGTGCTGATATCTCTTTCTTTTTTTCAATGTCGTACCATTGAGCAGTGGTGATTCCGTTGTAGTTGGGGTTTGATCCGGTAAACAATGTGGCCATTGTACTACCTTCGTTTAGATTTGAGAATTCAAACAAAACGTTGTCATAAACCAATCCTTCGTTAAACAAGCGTTTAAAACCTCTTTGTCCGAAATAACTTTGAAAGTATTGAATGTAGTCTCCTCGCAATTGGTCTACAGTAATGCAGACAACAAGCTTGGGCGCTTTTTGCTGCGCTTCCAAATTTGTTATGGCCAGTACGGCTATAAGCGAGGTTAGTATTCGTTTCATTTTCGTTTGTTTCTTAGATAGTATATAATATTGCTTCCCGATCTGCTCCAAAGTGTAAGGATGAGTGGGATAAAGGCTATATTAAAATGCTGGGGTATCCATTTGATGCAAAGCAAAAAGATACTTAGCGCGGCAAAGTTAATAAAATGATAGAAAATCACACCTTTTTCAGCTCTTTTTACCCAGATTAATGGGATTATCAATAAATGTAAAGGTTGAAGCCAGCATAGATTCCAGTTGGGCGACATGCACGGATGCTCTGATATAAAGGTTAGAAACACTAGAATGCAGCCACTTATGCCGGCTATTGTAAAGAGAATTGTATCGAAAATTCGAGCCGGGATTTGTTTCTTGAATTTTAACTGAATGAATGATATTAACAAACACAAGACCAAAATCAAGGAGCAGGTTGTGTTGGGCGAAAAGATGGTAAGTGCCGAAACTTCTTCTTCGTACGGAATAGCTTCGGTCAGTTGTACGGTTTCTTTAACCAAAGGAATCTGTATCGAGTCTTTTTGGATAATTGCTCCTGCAAAAGCTGCCTCAAGTTTTGCGGGTAAAAACATCTCTTCCATAGCTGTAGCCTCTCTGTCTGAACTAGCCCCCAGCGCAAGATCTGTTCCAAATGTACCCCAGGTGTCAGGCATGGTGCATTGATTGGTCAACTGTCTGAAGGTGTACAGTTGTGCAGGTTTTGGATAAACAACTGTTCCGCTGATATTTTTGGTTATAATGTCTCGTGGCTTTGTGGCACAGTTGTCGAAAAAGAAGTTGTAACGATATACTCGATTCTCGGGTTGCATGTTGATCAATAATGCATCCCATATTTTGTTTTTCTCAATTGAGTCGAGGTTGATGATTTGTTCGGTTACGGCTACTCCTTTCATTTGATATTCGATCATGAAATCGGGAAAGTTGGCAGCTCCGATTTGATAGTCGGTTTCTCCCTTTGCAAAGCGGTACGCAAAGAAAGGTTGGTTGAACGAGAAGAGTCCGTAGTTAAAAACAATATCTATATTTTTAGTCGGATCTTGCACACGAATAGCGGTGTGTCCAAACTGAGCGTATAGCTCTTCTTGCCACGGAGATGTTGTTATCAAGCTGATTTGTGCGGAGTTGTCGAGGGGCAACGCCTTGAATGAAATCATTAGAAGCAGGAAAAGGAGTGTTAGTTTGGATCTCATATATGATAGATGTATTGTCGTATTATTAATAGATGCGACAAATGTATATATATGTACTGAATTAATGAAATATGTTTTCAATCTTTCTTAAATACGTGATAAAACAGTTGGTTGGATGCTTTTGTTTAAGCGGTTTTGGATATTAATTAAATTTTTTAGTTTGTTGATCGTTAGTGTTTTGTCTTATTTATTTCGATGTTTGTTTTACTGTAAGTTGCAGATAGTTAGTGTGATAGGTGGTTTTTGCCATTTGAGGCTAAAAAAGTTTTCAATAAGGAATTTTGATGTCTGTAAGCCGAATGATTCGTAAGTGTTTGTAAAATAGGCATGTGCTAGTAGTGCTGCCGCCCATTATATTGTAGGAAAAAAACGAGTTCGATATAACGGGCGAATAGGGGAGCGGCGTATGGAATTTCTTTATTCCGTTTTGCTATTGATTCTGAAGTATATTGACGCTTTTGAAGCACAATTGTAATAAGATTGAGTAAAAAATGACCATTATCAGAAAAGGTTTGTATGCTAATTCATTCCTTTTGCTTTACTTTGCGGAAAAATAGTGTAGAAAGTGAATTTGGTAATTGATCAAGGAAATGCTTCCTCTAAGGTTGCAGTTTTTGAAGACGGCCGCTTGTTGGAGAGTTTTGTTATAAAAGTTCTTACGGTTGATGGACTGAAAGCGGTGATTGATAAGTATCCTGTAAAATACGGAATACTTTCGTCTGTTATTCAGGAAAATGAACCCGTGAAAGAGTATTTAGAGTCGGCGTTGGATCAGTTTTTTGTTTTGTCTCACGAAATGAAACTGCCAATTCGTGTTCTATATAAAACTCCGAATACGTTGGGCCGAGACAGACTTGCAGCTGTAGTAGGAGCACATTCCATTAAACCTGGGCATAATCTATTGGTGATCGATGCCGGTACTGCTATCACGTATGAATTTTTGAATGCTGAAGGGTGTTACATGGGAGGAAATATCTCTCCGGGCATGAAGACTCGATTTAAAGCGTTGAACTATTATACGCAGAAGTTGCCATTGCTCAATGAAGATGGAGATACGCCGGATTTAGGTGATTCTACAGAGACAGCGATACGTTCGGGTGTGGTAAATGGAGTCGTTTTTGAGATCGATGGATACATCAATTCATTGCGCTCGAAATATTCGGACCTTTTTGTTTTTTTAACGGGTGGTCATTCGTTTTATTTTGAAAGACGATTAAAAAACTCCATCTTTGCGGATATCAATTTAGTATTGATTGGATTAAACACAATCTTAGATTATAATGTTGAGAAGTAAAAAAGTTGTTGCATTATTTAGTGCTTTAATATTATCTCAAGTATCATTAATAGCGCAGAATAATACCAATTCTCCATATACCCGTTTTGGGTGGGGGCAATTGGCTGATCCTTCATTTGGTGCCGGTAAGGCGATGGGGGGTATCGGCTATGGTTTGAGAAACAATAAACAGGTTAACCCTTTAAATCCTGCATCTTATTCAAATGTTGACTCACTTACTTTTATGCTTGACATTGGTGTGACTGCACAGATGTCGCGTTTTGAGCAAGGTGGAACTAGTACCAAGAATATTAACGGTAACCTCGAGTATATTGCCATGCAGTTTCCTATTCATAAGAAACTTGCAGTGAGCATCGGTCTTCTTCCTGTATCATTTGTTGGATATGAATATGGTTCTTCTGAGAAAGTAGACGGATCAGATGTATATGCAACTCAAGTGTTTAACGGAACCGGAGGATTGAGTGAAGTATATGGAGGTATTTCTTACAAGCCGTTTAA
>DLYT01000090.1:74449-83529 GCA_003447595.1 Porphyromonadaceae bacterium | reverse complement strand
CAAGTAGCTTATTCTAGTTCAGATGCTTATTCAACAACAAATATCCAGAAAGTTAGAGTAAGTGACATGAAGTTCGACTTAGGTATTCAATATACACAACCATTTGGCAAAGATAAAAGCTTGACATTGGGTGCTGTATATTCTCCGAAGATGAAGGTTAATGGCACTTCTTATAATTATACAATTGTGGGATCGAGCGAGAATCAAGGAGATACAATCCGTGGTCAGAAGTTTGATATGCCGAACTCTTACGGTGCCGGTTTTACTTTTGTAAAGAAGGATAAATATATGTTTGGAGCTGACGTGCTTTACCAACAATGGAAAGATACGCGTTTCTTCGATAATTCAGAAGCATTCAATAATAGATTCCGTGTTGGTTTTGGTGGTGAATATACACCGGATGCAATGGCGCGAAATATCTTTAAGCGCATGAAGTATAGAGCAGGTGCTTATGTGAACAATTCGTATGTGAAGATTGATAACTCTGGATACGATGAGTATGGGGCAAGTATTGGTTTTGGTATTCCAATGCTAGACAACCGTTCGGTAGTGAATCTTGTTTTTGAATATGTGAAGATCAAACCTGAAATAAGCAAGTTGATTGATGAACAATATTTCAAATTCACTGTCAACTATACATTCAACGAACGTTGGTTCTATAAACAAAAAATTAAGTAACAACTAGTTTTTAATAATACATTGACTAAATAAAATATTCTCGAAATGAAAACGAAGGTTTTTTTGATCGCTCTAGGATGCACGATGGGTATATTTGGGGCTAGCGCGCAAAAAGGCGTTGATAATGGTACTCAGTACGGAAGTGGTGAGGATAGCGCACGTTGCGTAAAAAATATCAGTTTGTTTGTTCCGTTTGCAAAATCAGGAGACTTTAAGTCTGCTTATGAGCCATGGAAACTTGTATACGATGAGTGTCCGGGTTCTACAAAGAATATCTATTTGTACGGAGCTAAGATTTTGGCATGGCAAATTCAAAATGAAAAGGATCCAGCAAAGAAAGATGCTTTGATCGCGGAATTGATGAATTTGTACGACAAACGTGTTCAGTATTTCGGAGATGATAAGAAATATGGTAAAGATTATATCGTAGGAAACAAGGCACAAGACTACTACGAATTCAAAAAAGATAAAGCTGACTCGAAAGAGGTATACAAATGGACGAAAGAAGTTGTAAATGAGTTCAAACAAGAAACTGATCTTATTGCAATGTCTATGTTTATGTATTCTTCATTGAATATTTTGGCTTCAGACCAAACTCACAAAGAGAACTATATCAAAGACTATTTGACTTCGACTGCATATCTAGATCAGCAACTTGCGAAAATGAAAGCTGCTAATATCGCGAAAGAAGTAGAAAAGATTGAAGCTGTTCGTGCAGGTATTGATCAAGCATTCGCTACAAGTGGTGCTGCAGACTGCGAAACATTGCAATCGATCTATGGTCCTAAGATTGAAGAAAACAAAACAAATATCGAATCTTTAAAAGAATCGTTGGCTTTGTTGCGTCGCATGCGTTGTACAGAAAGTGATGCTTATCTTGCTGCTGCAAAATATGCACACCAAATTCAACCAACTGCTGAGTCTGCAATGGGTATGGCTAAGCAAGCTTTGAAAAATAAAGATTATTCGACAGCGATGAAATACTACGAAGAATCTGCTCAAATGGAAACAGATAATTTGCAAAAAGCAGAGTTGTATTATAGCATGGCTGTAATGTCTTATGAGCAAAAGAACTTTGCACAAGCAAGACAATATTGTAACAAAGCAGTAGAGTTTAATCCGAACTATGCAGCACCATATTTGTTGGTTGCAACAATGTATGCAACATCGGCAGCTTCTCTTTATCCTGGTGATCCGGTAATGCAGAAAGTAGTTTACTATTTGGTAATTGATAAGTTGGAAAAAGCAAGATCTGTAGATCCTTCTTGTGCAGATCAAGTTAATCCAATGATTTCTAGATACCGCAGCTCATTGCCATCTAAAGAAGATATCTTTATGCACCCTGATTTGGAAAATGGTAAAACAGTAACTATCGGCGGTTGGATTGGCGAAAGAACAACTATCAGATAATATTTGATATGACAAATAAGCGTATTCACGAAAATACGAGAAATAAAAAGAGCATAACAACCGCACTTAGTGTGGTTGTTATGCTTCTCTTTTTCATAGGGTGTGGAAAGGAGAAGACCGAAGTGCTTCCTTCTGTATTGAATCCGGATTCCATTTATATGATGCGCACAACAGATGCAACGTCTCTTATTTCAGATTCTGGCTATACCCGTTATCGTTTGACTGCACCCGAGTGGTTGATGTATTCGCGTGCAACCGAGCCATATTGGTATTTTCCTAAGGGAGCCTATCTTGAAAAGTTTGATACATTGTTTAATGTTGAAGCAACTGTTGTGGCTGATACCGTAACTTATTTTGATAAGAAAAGATTATGGGAGCTGGTTGGTAATGTGCATATTGAAAATGTGGACGGAACAAAATTTGATAGTCAGGAGTTGTATCTAGATGAACGAAATGATAAAGTCTCATCAACAAAGCATATTCGTATCGAGCAAAAGGATGGAAGTATAACCACGGGTGTTGGTTTTGAGTCGAATATGGCGATGACCGATTACCATATCCTTTCTGCGGCTGGTGAGTTTATCGTAAGTGAAACAAAAAATGATACAACAGCTACTGCAAATGAAACCGCAGACTCTGTAGCAATAAAGACAGATTCGATTAAAAAATAGTTATGAGCACAACGATTACATACGTTCTGGTTAGTTTGGCTTTTTCAGCTTTCTTTTCAGGAATGGAAATTGCGTTTGTTTCGGCTAATAAACTAAGAGTCGAAATTGAAAAGAAAAACGGAATATCAGGAGCGATTATTGATATCTTTCTCAAAAATCCGAATCAATTCATTTCGACAATGTTGGTTGGGAATAATATCGCCTTGGTTGTATATGGTTTGCAGATGGCTTTACTTTTGGAGCCGATGATAAAACTGGTTGTACATCAAGAGGCAATCGTTGTTTTGATTCAGACTATTTTATCGACGTTGTTGATTCTGTTTGCCGGAGAGTTTATTCCCAAAACAATATTTAAGATCAATCCGAATATGGCCTTAAATATCTTTGCGATACCTTTATTTGCATTCTACATCGTACTTTATCCGATCTCAATCTTTACCTCGTTTATCTCACAACTTATATTGAGGGTTTTGGGTTTGAAAAAAGACGGGGCAAATACCCGTGTACTTGGAAAAGTTGATTTGGATTATTTCATACAGCAAAGTATTGACGACTCTTCCGAATCATCAGAGATGGATACGGAGGTAAAGATTTTCCAAAATGCACTTGATTTCTCTAGCGTAAGACTTCGCGACTGCATGATTCCTCGTAACGAAATTGTAGCTTGTGAATTAAGTGCAAGTTCGGACGATCTACGTGCGAAGTTTATAGAGACAGGATTGTCAAAGATATTGGTATATAAAAATAGTGTAGATGACATTGTAGGTTATATTCACTCTTCCGAATTATTTAATAAACCAGACGATTGGACCAAGCAAATCAATACCATTTCACTTGTGCCTGAAACAATGGCTGCAAACAAGTTGATGAAAGTGTTGATGCAGACTAAAAAAAGTATAGCCGTTGTTGTTGATGAGTTTGGAGGAACATCCGGTATTGTAACGTTGGAGGACTTAGTTGAAGAGATTTTTGGAGATATTGAAGACGAGCACGATGTAAAATCATTGGTTGCAAAACGTATTTCCGAAACAGAATTTGTATTATCAGGACGTTTAGAGATAAGTACGGTTAACGAAAAGTTTGGATTGTCGTTGCCTGAGTCTGATGAATATTTAACATTAGCAGGCTGGATTCTTCATGTTTGTCAACGTTTCCCAAAATTGAATGAGACCCTTAAGATTGATAAATACACTTTTAAAATATTGAACGTTACCTCTACGAAGATCGAATTGGTGCGACTCAAACTAGAGGAGTAGCGATTTTTTTTCTCTAAAATAGTGTTTAATGTTCTTTTGTTTGTATCTTCGTGCGATATAATTGAAAAAATATAAACTTAAAAAAACGATAAAGATAGATGGCAACGCTTGAGAAAATTAGAAGCAAGGCAGGATTACTGGTAATCGTTGTAGGTTTAGCATTGTTCGCCTTTATTATTGGAGACTTTCTAAACTCTGGAACGGCTTACTGGAGACACTCACAGGAAAAGATCGCCGTGATCGAAGGAATTCCCGTTAACATTCAGGAATATCAAAAGAAGGTAGATGAGATGACAGAGATGTATAAATCTCAAACCGGCATGACAAACATTCCGGAAGAGTATGCTTCTCAAATCCGTCAAACTGTTTTTGATACAATGGTACGTGAAATCGTATTGGGTGAGGAAACTTCAAAACTAGGAATGGAAGTTACACCGGAAGAACTATTTGATATGGTTCAAGGTAACAACATTTCTCCAGTTATTCAACAAATGGGAATGTTCAAGAATCCACAAACTGGTGCTTTTGATAAAACTCAACTGTTGAACTTCTTGAAAGCAATCAATGATGATGCTTCAGCTGTGTCTGGTGAGCAAGCTGCTCAACTACAACAAGCAAAAGACTTCTGGTTGTTTTGGGAAAAGAACATGAAACAACAACGTTTGGAAGAGAAGTTTGCAACATTATTGTCGAAAGCAGTTTCAGCAAACAATATCGATGCTTTGGATGCATTCGAAGCTTCTTCAAACAATGCTGATATTGCTTATGTAATGCAATCTTATTCTACAATCGCAGATTCTTCTGTAGTTGTAACAGATGCTGAAATTGAAAAACTATACAACCAACGCAAAGAAGCTTTCAAACAAGCTGAAGGTAGAGTGGTTAGTTATATCGCTGTAGATATCGTGCCAAGTCAGGAAGACTTTGATAAAGTTAGCTCTGATATGGAAAGCGTAAAAACAGAACTTACAGCAGCAGGTGCAGCAGACGTTGCAGATGTTGTAAATGATAATTCAGATATTCCTTTCCTTGATGCATACCTTGCAGGTGGATCTATGGATGCTGAAATGAAAAACTTCGTTCAAAATGCTAACGAAGGAGATACTTATGGTCCGGTATTTGAAAACAATACATACAAGATGTTTAAGCTTGTATCTAAAGTTTCTGCGCCAGACTCAGTAATGGTAAGCCAAATCTTGATCCCTAATATGGGTGATGAGAAGCGTGCAGCTCAATTGGCCGACAGCTTGAAAACAGTGTTGAAAGGTGGCGCAAACTTTGCTGATATCGCAAAACAATATTCTGCAGATGGTGCAGCTCAAAACGGAGGTGAACTTGGTTGGTTTACTGAAGCAGGTGCTTTGCAAGCTGTAGATAACAACTTCAAAAACGCGATCTTCAACGCTCCGCTTAATGAAGTTGTTGATATGAAAACAATGTATGGTACTCACCTTTTGAAGGTAACAAAGAAAACAGCAAACGTAGACAAATATAAAGTTGCGAACGTTCAAATGACTGTTTCTCCAAGTTCTCGTACATACAGCGGTCTTTACAACGACTTGAATCAATTTGTTGCTAAGAACGGTAGTTCAGACAAAATGGAAGGCGCTGCTTCTGAAGCAGGTTACACATTTATGAAGAACGTTCCTGTTACAGGTGCTGATCAAACATTGGGTGCAGCTAAAAACTCACGTCAAGTAATTCGTTGGGCATTTGGTGCAGACAAAGGTACTGTATCAGAAATCTTCGAAGCAGACAACCAATTCATCGTTGCTATTGTAGAAGGTAAAGTAAAAGAAGGATACAAGCCGGTTAAATCTGTAGCTCCAATGCTTAAAGCAGAACTTGTAGCTCAGAAAAAAGGTGAGATGATCATCGCAGAACTTGCAAAGAAAAGCTGCACTTCTCTAGATCAATATGCAAACGCAATGGGATCTAAAGTAGACAGCGTTAAATTTGTAGGATTCGATACACGCCGTATTACAAACATCGGTTTCGAACCAAAGATCAATGCAGCAGTTGCAGGTGCTACACAAGGTAAACTATCTGCTCCGATTGCAGGAAACAACGGTGTATATGTGGTAAAAATCACAGCTGTAAACAAAGATGCTCAACCTTATGACGCAGCAGCAGAAAAAGCAACATTGAATGCATCGAATGCATATCGTTTGAGCTTCCAAGCTGTTCAAGAGCTTATTAACAATGCAGAAATCGAAGATAATAGAGTACGTTTCTATTAATCACTCGTAGATAAATAACAAAGAAAGGTCATTTCGATTATCGGAATGACCTTTTTTTATTATCTTCGAATTTATAGTAACAAAACTAGTGTTTCTTAATCACGTAAATTTGTGTAAGTTTGCATTCTAACTTACGAACAATAGAAGTATGGCAAAGAAAAAATTATTGGGAATGACCCTGGACGAGTTAAAACAAGTAGTTCAGGAAGTAGGATTGCCGGGCTTTGCTGCAAAGCAAATTGCAGACTGGCTGTATAAAAAGCGCGTTGTTTCCATTGATCAGATGACAAACATTGCCGTAGCCAAACGAACTCTTCTAAGCGAAGCATACGAAGTAGGAGCTGTGCCTCCTTCCGAATTTGTGAAATCTGTAGATGGAACAATCAAATACCTTTTTCAAACACCTTCAAATAACTATATCGAATCGGTTTACATTCCAGATAAAGAGCGTGCAACGTTGTGCGTATCTTCGCAAGTAGGATGTAAGATGAACTGTCTGTTTTGTATGACCGGTAAGCAAGGCTTTACCGCAAACCTTACAGCCAACGAAATCTTGAATCAAATTCAGTCGATTCCGGAGTCGGCTCAACTTACCAACCTTGTATTCATGGGAATGGGCGAGCCTCTTGACAATGTGGAGCATTTGTTTAAGGTTCTTGAAATCCTAACTGCCGATTATGGTTATGCTTGGAGTCCGAAACGAATCACCGTATCTACCATTGGTGTGATGAAAGGGTTGAAACGATTCTTGGAAGAAAGCTCATGCCACTTGGCAGTCAGTTTGCACTCGCCATTCCCTGTAGAGCGTTTGTCGATCATGCCAGTGGAGAAACCATTTCCGGTAAAAGAAGTGATTGATTTGATCAAGCAATACGACTTTGAACACCAACGTCGCGTTTCGTTCGAATACATCATGTTTGAAGGTTTTAACGATACCTTGCGTCATGCCGAAGCATTGCGCCAGTTGGTCGAAGGACTGCATTGTCGTGTAAATTTGATTCGTTTCCATGCAATCCCAAATGTAGATTTGCAGAGCTCAAACGAAAAGAATATGACTGCATTTAGAGACTATCTCACAAAGAAAGGAGTAATCTGTACCATTCGTTCTTCACGAGGAGAAGACATCTTTGCAGCATGCGGAATGTTATCTACTGCGAAAAAGCAAGAACAAAATGGCCTGGAAAATTGCTAATAATATAAACACATCTACTATGAAACGACTAAGTTCTCTGATTCTGTTTATCTGCATGATGGTAGGGATTACCTCATGTAAAGATGGAGCGCCGGTATTTGTTAATTCAACAGGTGCACCATATGATTTGGTACTTGTAATGGATCAGGCTCAGTGGAAAAGCCCGATCGGTGACGAAGTATTCAACGTCTTTAACGCTGATGTTCCGGGTTTGCCTCAAAGCGAGCCGCTATTTAAGATCAATTACACTCCGCCAAAACATTTTGACCGAATCATGAAACTGGTTCGTAACATCGTGTTGGTAGAGATCAATCCGGAGCGTTACTCTCAAGGAAAAGTTTCTTTCTCGCGCGATTTGTGGGCAAAGAACCAATTGATCGTAAAAATTCAAGCACCAGACGATGCAGCGATGAAAGCATTGCTTGATGAAAAGAAACAATACATTGTAGACTTGTTTGTAAACAACGAGCTGAAACGCGTAGAAGCCATTCTTAAAGATGGATATAGCAAAGCAGCCTACGATACTGTAATGGACGTATTCGGAGTTGAATTCAGAGTTCCGCAAGAGTTGAATAAAATGAAACGAGGCGAAAACTTTATCTGGTTTTCAAACGATGCCGGATCGGGTCGTCGCGATTTGTTGATCTATTCATTCCCATTCACAGATCCGAAAACCTTTACTCAAGAATACTTGATCGCAAAACGCGACTCTGTAGTTAAAGTAAACATTCCGGGCGGGCCAGAAGGTTCTTATATGGTAACCGAAACGTTGATTCCTCCGGTAATGAAAGATCTCAACTTCAGAGGCGACTATGCAGCCGAACTACGCGGATTGTGGAAAATGCACAACGACGTAATGGGTGGTCCTTTCGTGTGTATTGCACGCTTGGATAAGTCGACCAACCAAGTAATTGTAGTAGAAGGATTCGTATACGCACCTGAAAAGAAAAAACGTAACTTTGTACGACAATTGGAAGGCGCATTGCATACACTGAAATTTAAATCAGATAAAGAAACAGTCGAAGCTCAGCCAGTTCCAATTAGTGACGAGGTTGAAAATTAAGATACAATTGTTCATATGGAAAACAATCTAATAAAGGTAGGAATTACTCATGGCGATATCAATGGAATTGGGTATGAAGTGATCCTGAAAGCATTCTCCGATTCCCGATTATCAGAACTATGTATTCCGATAATTTATGGATCTTCTAAAATTGCTGCTTATCACCGCAAAGCGTTGGAGTTGCCGGCAATCAATCTAAATATCATTAACAGTGCTGAAGATGCGGGTCCAAACCGAGTAAACCTGATCAACTGTGTAGACGAAGACCTGAAAGTAGAACTTTCGAAGGTAACGCCTGCCGGAGGAGAAGCTGCTCTTCAATCCCTTCAAGCTGCGGTAAACGACGCACAGCGTGGAGCGATCGACGTGATCCTGACAGCACCGATCAACAAACATAACATCCAACGTGAAGGATTTCACTTTCCGGGACACACCGAATACTTCGAGCAAGAATTTGGCAATGGTCGTCGTTCGTTGATGATCTTGATGAATGATTACCTACGTGTCGCATTGGTGACAGGGCATATCCCTTTGAAGGATGTACCTACACAGGTGACTAAAGAGGAGATC
>DLYT01000090.1:37516-74174 GCA_003447595.1 Porphyromonadaceae bacterium | reverse complement strand
GGCGAAAACGGATTGCTAGGAACGGAAGAAGAGGAAATCATTATTCCGGCCATCAAAGAAGCAGAGAAGAAAGGTATTTATGCTTTCGGACCATACGCTTCGGACGGATTTTTCGGGTCATCGTCGTATGATAAGTTTGACGGTGTATTGGCAATGTATCACGATCAAGGGCTTACGGCATTCAAAACCATTGCGATGGAAGATGGCGTAAACTTCACAGCCGGATTATCAATCGTGCGTACATCTCCTGCACACGGAACCGCTTATGATATCGTAGGTCAGAATATCGCATCGGAAGAGTCGTTTAGAAAAGCACTTTACGCCGCACTCGATATTTACCGTAATCGTGTAAGCTACAGAGAAGCAACAGCCAATCCGTTGAGAAAACAATACTTCGACAGAAGTTCGGATAATGTGAAACTCGATCTTACGAAAGACGATAATGAAGATATCGTAATGACAACCGTATAATAACTACGTATCAGATATGAAAGCCTTTGAGATGCGACATGGTAAAACATGGTTTGCAACTCAAAGGCTTTTTGTTTTTTACAACGGAGAATATAGTGAAAAGAGAATCGTTTGATGCCCATCAAACAATTTATTCTTCACGACAATCAAATCGTCAGGTCGCCACCTGACGATTCACTCTTCACTATAAACGAATCGTCAGGTCGCCATCTGACGATTCGTCGATTATAGAGAAGTAAAATGCTTATGGCTGAAAATGCAAATAATTTACATGTTGCAAAGGGTTCGTGCTCGGGGGGGGTACTTCAATAAATAAGTGTAGTTATTGTATTTTTGCAACACTTTCATAGGGTCTCTTGTTACATATTCGAATTAGAGTTTACCAACACTTCGATACAAAGAAAATATTACTCAGATATTACAAATGTGAGTAGTTTTTTGGCTTTAAGTGTCAAATTTGTTGATTTCTGTTGATAAATATGTGTTAATTTCAATTGAAACTTTTGTGATACATAGATTAATTGACAAATTTGCAAGCTCTAAGAAAAAAGGAGTTTAACAGATATGAACTATGCTATAATAGCTGCCGGAGAAGGTTCCAGGCTAGCTCAAGAAGGTGTTAAGTTGCCTAAACCTCTCGTGAAACTCAACGGAGTTGCATTGATAGATCGACTAATTGATATATTTGAGAAGAATAATGCATCATCGATTACGGTAATTGTAAACGAAGAGATGCTACAGGTACAAGAACATTTAAAGAATAAAAAACTGAGTGTACCTTTCAATTTGGTAGTAAAGTCTACGCCAAGTTCGATGCATAGCTTTTTTGAGTTAAGCAAATTTCTCGAAGGCGAGCGCTTTTGCCTTACTACCGTAGATACGATTTTCAAAGAAGACGAGTTTGCCAAGTATGTTGCCTACTGCGAGCAAGCAGACAAAGAAGAAGGCGTAATGGCAGTAACCGATTATATAGATGACGAAAAGCCTTTGTACATCAAGACTGACAACCAGAACCAGATAGAGAACTTCCTAGATCAAAATGACGGGACGTGCAAATATATCTCTGGGGGTATCTATTGCCTTACTCCAAAAGCAATAGAGGTATTGAAGGATGCAATGGATAATAATATACATCGGATGCGAAACTATCAGCGATTGCTTGCTGAAAAGGGATTAAAGCTTACCGCTTTCCCATTTGCGAAAATTGTAGACGTAGATCATGCAGAAGATATTGAGAAGGCCGAAGCTTTCTTGAGATCTTAATGAAAAAGAATTGAAATGAATAAAATCGAAATAGCAGGTATTAAAAGAGCAAATCAGTTTTCACCCAATCATATCGATAATGATGCTGCCATATTCAATATGTCGGCTCAATATTTGCGTGAAAAAGGATTTGTTGTTAATGAGTATACCGAAGACGAATTTTTAGACTCGGATATCAAGGAAGAGTTTATCTTTAATATGGTTCGCGACTGGAGAAGCATCAAAAAGCTTCAACAGCTAGAATCAAATGGTGCCGTTGTTGTAAATTCCGGATTCGGGATCGAAAACTGTACGCGCGAAAAGATGACACGATTGTTGATGACCAACAATGTGCCACACCCTGAATCTATAATCAAAAAGACGAACTTTGAATCTACACACGATCTGGAAGAACTGGGCTTTTCTGATTGTTGGATCAAACGTGGCGACTTCCATGCCGTGCAAAAAGAAGACGTAACGTATGCTCGCTCTATCGACGAAGCGCGTAGTGTGTTGCGTCAATATGCGATGCGTGGTATCGAAACAGCTGTAATCAACGAGCACTTGGTTGGTGATCTTGTCAAGTTTTACGGAGTCGTTGGTACCGATTATTTCTTTTGGTTTTATCCAAGCGATATCAAGCACAGTAAGTTCGGACTTGAGAAAATCAACGGAATTGCCTGTGGATATAAATTTAGCGAAAGTTACTTGAAAGATATTTGTACGCAAGCTGCACAAGTGTTGCGCGTACACATTTACGGAGGCGACTGTGTGGTGGCCGAAGATGGAACAATACGTATTATCGACTTTAACGACTGGCCTAGTTTTGCTCCATGTAGAGATACGGCGGCACCAATGATTGCACAATGTATTCAGAGTGTGATCCTAAATAGTTTATAATATACGTCAACTAACGAACGTAGAACCAATGAGCACAGAAACAACAAAACCTTCTTTGGAGTCGACCCTTAAGTCGATGGATACGGAAGAATTTATAGATATTCATTTTTACAGACCCATCGGTTATCGTTGGGCATTGTTTTTTGATAAACTGAATATATCTCCCAATACGGTAACGATACTGGGTATTTTTATCGGTGTTGCTGCCGGAATTTGTTTTTATTTCAACGATTTGGCAATCAATATCCTGGGGATGTTTCTCTTGGTGTGGGCCAACTCATACGATAGTGCCGACGGCCAACTTGCCCGAATGACGGGTAAAAAGTCGCCGATAGGTCGTATTCTGGATGGGCTGTGTGGAGATTTTTGGTTCATCACCATTTATGTGGCCATTTGCTTGAGGCTGATGCCCGAGTGGGGATGGTGGATTTGGGTTTTGGCGGCGGCTGCCGGACTTTCTCACCGTAAACAGGCTGCTCTTGCCGACTATTATCGCAACTTACACTTGCTGTTTTTGAAAGGAAAATCAGGTAGTGAGCTCGAAAACTCGGTGCAATTGAAGCAAAAATATGAAACGCTGACATGGAAAGACAACTTTATTCCGAAGTTGTTTGATACATTCTATATCAAATATACAGAGGTGCAAGAGGGGGAAACTCCTAAAATGCAGCGTATGATGCAGATTATCCATGAAAAATATGGAGAGAATGCTCCCGAATGGTTTCGAACAGAGTTTCGTACCTATAGTCTTCCTTTGATGAAGTATACAAATATGCTATCGTTCAATACACGTGTGATTGCTTTGTTTGTATCTCTATTGATAAATGAACCTTGGCTTTACTTTGTATTTGAACTAACTGTGCTTAACGGTATGTTGATTTACATGAAAATGACACACGAACGGTTTTGTGCCAAATTAAGCTGCAAACTAGAAGGAGAAACAAAGTGAAAAAATCGGCGATCGTAAATAATATTCTTTTCGCTATCGGGATCCTAGCCGTTGGCATCATGGTTGCTAATATTGGCTGGCAGTCGATCTTGAAAAATATTGAAGATACCGGATGGTGGTTTCTTGCCGTTCTTGCGGTATGGTTGGTAGTTTATGTCTTGAATGCCTTGTCGTGGCGTTTGATTATTCGCAACAATTGCGAAGAGGCGAAACGCATACCATTTTTATATATTCTGAAACTTACAATTACCGGATATGCAATCAACTGTTCTACCCCTGTCGGTTTGATGGGAGGCGAACCTTACCGCATTCTGGAGTTGAAGAGATATGTGGGAACTACCAAAGCGACATCATCTGTAATTCTTTACTCGATGATGCACGTTGTGTCTCACTTCTTGCTTTGGATGATTTCAGCTTTGCTTATAGCCATAACCATTCCGATGGATGAGGGGCTGATCGGCACACTCGTAGGGGTATTTGTCGTATGCTTTGCTTTGCTGATCTTATTTTTTAAAGGTTATAAAAAGGGAATGGTCGTAAAGGTATTTACCTTGTTGCGTAAGTTGCCTTATGTAAAGAAGTGGGCATTGAAGTTCTACCAAAACAACGAAGAAAAGTTGCAAATTATAGACGAGCAGATTGCGCATTTGCATGGTAATCAAAAACGCCGCTTCTATAGTTCGCTCGGACTCGAGTTGTTGGCCCGCGTAGTGGGTTGTCTTGAGATTTACTTTATAGTGCAAGCAATGGGCTTCGATATCACATTTATCGATAGTGTGATCGTTGTTGCTTTTTCATCTCTTTTTGCCAATATCTTGTTCTTTTCGCCAATGCAGTTGGGTACGCGAGAGGGTGGATATATATTGGCACTTAAGCTGCTTGCTTTACCGGCCAATTTGGGCTTTTCCGTAAGTATCATCACCCGTATTCGCGAATTGTTTTGGATTGCGTTGGGTATGATGATTATGAAATTACAACCCGATGCGAGCACTTTGCCTGCATTGGATGAAACACCATTAAATGTTGAAGAAAATGTTTGATTTAAATAAAATAAAGGGAATAATATTTGATTACGGTGGTACGATTGACAGCAATGGTATGCACTGGGCTGAAGTATTGTGGAAAGCATACCAAGAAGTGAAAGTGCCTGTGTCATACGAGGTTTTTCGTGATGCATACGTGCATGGCGAACGTACATTGGCTCGTGTTCCGATCATTAAGCCTGAACATACCTTCTTAGATGTACTGAAATTGAAGACGGAAATTCAAATTAACTGGCTTATTGAAAACGGTTTTTTGGTGAACGAAAACAAAAGTTTTGAATATTCTCTTGCGATTTCCAATCTATGTTATACCTTTGTTCGCGATGTTCATAAGATTGCTATACCTATTTTAGAGGAATTAAAACAACGCTATCCTATTGTAATGGTATCTAATTTTTATGGAAATCTTGAAACAGTATTGAAGGACTTTGGGCTATATGGCTACTTTGATGAGATTGTAGAATCGGCCGTAGTAGGTGTTCGTAAACCAGACGCTGCTATATTCGCATTAGGCGTAAATAAGTTTGAGTTTAAACCAGGAGAACTAGTCGTGATTGGCGACTCATATACCAAAGATATTGTACCCGCAACTCAAATCGGCTGCCAAACCATTTGGCTGAAAGGAAAAGGTTGGGGCGATGAGAAAGAAGGCGCAACAGCAGATGTTGTGATTACCAATTTTTCTGACCTTAAAGAAGTATTCAATTTATAAACACGACTGATATTGTTGATTCAGCCGAAATAAAATAATATAGATATAAACGTTTTATTATGGAAAAGATTCAAGTCAAAGAAGCTAAAGGTAAACTTGGCGTTCTTGTTGTAGGTGTTGGAGGCGCAGTTGCTTCTACGTTTATCGCAGGTACATTAGCTGTACGCAAAGGCGTAGGTCTACCTATTGGTTCTATCACTCAGTTGGCTACTATGCGTTTAGGAAAACGTGAAGAAAACCGTTTCCCTAAAATTAAAGATGTAGTACCTTTGGCAGATCTTAATGACATTGCTTTTGGCGGTTGGGATATCTTCGAAGATAATATCTACGAAGCTGCAAGACACGCAGAAGTATTGACAGTAGAAGATCTTGATAAAGTAAAAGAAGAGCTTTCGTCAATTAAACCAATGAAAGCTGTTTTCGATCAAAACTACGTGAAGCGTTTACATGGTACTTGGGTAAAAGCTGCTCCTACTAAAATGGAATTGGCAGAACAAGTACGTCAAGATATTCGTGATTTCAAAGCAGCAAACAACTGTGACCGCGCGGTAATGATCTGGTGTGGTAGTACAGAAGTTTTCTTGCAAATGGAAGAAATCCACAAAGATTTGGCTAAATTTGAACAAGGTCTTAGAGACAACAGCGATTTGATCGCTCCATCTATGATTTATGCTTACGCTGCATTGAGCGAAAACGTAGCATATATCAACGGTGCGCCAAACTTGACTGTTGATATGCCTGCAATTTGGGACCTTTCAGCGAAAAACAATGTTCCAATTTGTGGTAAAGACTTCAAAACAGGTCAAACTATGTTGAAAACAGTTCTTTCTCCAATGTTGAAAACTCGTATGTTGGGATTGAGCGGATGGTTCTCTACAAACATTCTTGGTAACAGAGACGGTGAAGTTCTTGATGATCCGGGTTCTTTCAAAACTAAAGAAGAAAGTAAACTATCGGTTATTGATAACATCCTTCAACCAGATCTTTACCCTGAACTTTATGGTAACGTTTACCACAAAGTAAGAATCAACTATTATCCACCTCGCAAAGACAACAAAGAAGGTTGGGACAACATCGACTTGTTTGGTTGGTTGGGTTATCCAATGCAATTGAAAGTGGATTTCCTTTGCCGTGACTCTATCTTGGCTGCACCTTTGTGTCTTGACTTGGTATTGTTTACTGACTTAGCTGCAAGATGTGGCTTTAGCGGTATCCAAAGCTGGTTGTCATTCTACTTCAAGAGCCCAATGCACGACTTCGAACACATTGCTGAACACGATTTGTTTATCCAATCTGTGAAGTTGAAAAATACGCTTCGTAAAATCATTGGCGAAGAGACAATGGACTATATTGATTAATTCAATAATAATAAAATATCATGAAGGTGTGTTAGAGGTGTTAGCCTCTAATGCACCTTCTTGTTTACTATAACAACATGAAAGATAAATTAATTAGTACAGATGATTTAAAAAAGTTACATCCTGCGCTTAGAGGAAAGCACGGTGATCTATTGTTGAAAATCGCGTCGAAAGTGGCCGGGGTTGATAAAGCAAACCGTGTATATGATGATTCTAAGCACCTAGTGGGATTGCCTTTTGTCAATCACTTATTAGATGGATTGGGGATTAAGAGAATTGTTGATAATCCCGAAGCCTTGCAAAATTTACCGGAAGGTGCATTTATTACTGTTTCGAATCACCCTTATGGGCATGTGGATGGTATTACCGCTATTAGTATCATGGGGCAGCAGCGAAACGATTATAAAATGATGGTAAACTGGCTTTTGAGCAATGTAGACTGTATGGAAGATTACTTCATTGGTGTGAATCCTTTTCAAGGAGGAAAGCTATCGGCTCGTTCCAGTGTAGCAGGCGTAAAGCAATGTATGGCGCATTTGAAGGAAGGGCATCCGCTTGGGTTTTTTCCTGCCGGTGCCGTTTCGAAGAATAAAATAACGCATATTGAAGACAGGGAGTGGCAACCTACGGTTGTGAAACTAATCAAAAATGCTCGTGTACCGGTGGTGCCGATGTATTTTACAGGTTCTAATTCATGGTTTTTCAATTTCTTGGATTTGATCGATTGGCGCTTGCGATCGCTCAGATTGGCCCACGAATTTCACAATAAGCAAGGACACGAGATTCACATTCGCTTTGGTGAAGTGATTACCCCCGAAGAGCAAGATCAGTACAAAGATGTAAAAGCCTTTGGCCAATTTTTGAAAGATAAAACATACGAATTAGCGGGTAAAAAGTATAAAAAGTAGAGGCAGCTCAGGTTTCGATTCTTTATTTCGAAAAATGATTTGTAGTTTTGTCATATTGAACTGAAAGATTTACAGGAAAAACGGATATGGTAAATAAAGTTGATACAAAACAAGTAAAGCAACGCTTTGGCATTATTGGTAATAATGCTGCATTAGACAGAGCGATTGAAGTGGCGTTGCAGGTTGCGGCAACAGATCTTTCTGTTTTAATTACCGGTGAAAGTGGAGTAGGTAAAGAGACATTCCCACAAATTATACATCAATATAGCGCACGTAAGCATGGTCAATATATTGCCGTAAACTGCGGTGCAATACCCGAAGGAACAATAGATTCAGAGCTTTTTGGTCACGAAAAAGGATCTTTTACAGGTGCTCTGTCGGATCGAAAAGGATACTTTGAAGTAGCAGATGGTGGTACGATCTTTCTAGATGAAGTGGGGGAGCTTCCGGTTCCTACCCAAGCTCGACTTCTGCGTATTCTAGAGTCGGGAGAGTTTATCAAGGTAGGTTCTTCCAAAGTGCTAAAAACCAATGTTCGTATTGTGGCTGCAACCAATGTAAATATGTTGAAAGCCGTGAAGGAGGGTAAATTCAGAGAAGATTTATACTATCGATTAAATACGGTGCCTATCCAGGTGCCCCCCTTGCGTGATAGACGTGAAGATATCGTATTGTTGTTTCGTAAGTTTGCGGCAGATTGTGCCGAAAAATATCGAATGCCAACGCTGCGTTTGTCTGACGACGCAAAAGAAGCATTGATGGCTTATCGCTGGCCGGGCAATGTGAGGGAATTGAAAAATCTTACGGAACGAATTTCCGTAATTGAACCCAATAGAGAGATTACCGCTTTTGAATTAAGAAAATATTTGCCGGAGGCAGAATCGACGCATCTACCGGTTTTAGTTCCAAAGCAGGAAGATCAAAAGATGTTTAACAACGAGCGTGAGATTTTATATCAGGTGTTGTTTGATATGAAAAAGGATGTAAATGAGTTGAAAAAGCTTGTACATGAGATCATGTCGGGCAATGTCGCTGTTCCGCAGGAGCAAAGCTATACGCCGGCACAAACAAACTTACATCATGCGCCCGCGACAATTCATCCACAACCGATACATCAGATCGAAGAGCCGGAAGAGTATGTAGAGGAATCTCTTTCTCTTGAGGATGTTGAGAAGGAAATGATCAAGAAGGCATTGGAGCGTCATGGTGGAAAGCGTAAAAATGCGGCAAATGATCTAAAGATCTCTGAACGAACCCTGTATCGAAAAATTAAAGAATATAATCTCGACTAGTTGCAATTGAATATGAATAGATATATTTTATGTCTGATCTCATTGGTAATCCTTGCTGGTTGCTCTATTTCGTATAAGTTTAATGGAGCTTCTATCGATTACACGAAGATTAAAACAATCACGATCAAAGAGTTTCCTAACCAAGCTCCGTTGGTATATCCTCCTTTGTCTCAGATGTTTTCTGAGGCTTTGATTGATATCTTTACTACACAAACGCGTTTGTCGTTTGTGCCTAATAACGGTGATATTGAGTTGGAAGGTGAGATCGTTGGTTATGATTTAACGCCGCAAAATGTACAGGCAGATGCCTACGCAGCAGTAACCCGATTGACTGTAAAAGTACGTGTGCGATATACAAACCGAAACAATCCGGATCAGGATTTTGAGCAAACGTTCTCAGCATATCGTGATTTTGATAGTTCACAGTCGCTCGATTCGGTACAAGACGAGTTGTTGAGAGAGATTGATAAAGAGCTTTGTGAGCTTATCTATAACGCAACTGTCGGAAACTGGTAATAGGGCTTTATGACAACCAATGAACTTTACGCTTTATTAAAGACTCCGTCTTTGCTTAATGCTAAAACACTTCCCGAATTAAAGGAGTTGCTGTCGATGTTTCCTTATTTTCAGGTGGTAAAGATGCTTTATTTGAAGAATTTGAGTCTGCTCAACGATCCTTCATTTGCAGATGAATTGAGGCGTTTGGCTGTGGGAATTACAGACCGACGAAAACTCTTCATGCTCATTGAGGGAGAGCGTTTTTTACAATATCCCAAACTTACTCAGCTCAATCAAAACGATCGTGAAGGTTTTACTTTAATTGAAGACTTTCTTACGGCTCGTAATGTACCGGAACCGAATACATTATCGCTCGAAAATGAAGCCTTGGCTGCATCTGTTTCAAACGATTATCTGTTTTGGAGTGGTGGAAATAAAACGCCGGAGCGTGAATTTTCTGAAGTTGTGGATAATAAGATGCAGCATCAGGACTTGATCGACTCATTTATCTCGACAGATGAAGCAAACTTTAAATTTTCATTTGAAGAAGAGGAAGAAGAAGTCGACGATTCAAGAATGGATGAGGGGCAACAAGAGGATGTTCCAGAAAGTCAAGAAGATGACTTTTTTACCGAAACGCTGGCTCGTATTTATATAAAACAGAAAAGATATGAAAAAGCACTGGAAATAATTAAAAAGCTAAGTTTGAAATATCCCGAAAAAAATGTTTACTTTGCAGACCAGATTCATTTCTTGGAGAAATTGATTATTAACAGTAAAAATAAGCTATAAAGATGTACGTATTTATCTCGATTCTGATTTTGATCATTGCGTTGTTGCTGATCTTAATTGTATTGGTACAAAATTCGAAAGGTGGAGGTTTGGCTTCAGGCTTCTCTTCTTCAAACCAAATTATGGGTGTTAGAAAGACTACAGATTTCTTGGAAAAAGCTACATGGACGCTTTCGACACTTCTTATCGGACTTTGTATTTTGGCAGCAGCATTTGTACCGCGTAGTAACGCAAGTGTTGAGTCGGAAATGAAACAACAAATTAATTCTACAGCTGCGCCTAGCACTGCTTTGCCTAACTTTGGCACATCAGATGGTACACAGCCTGAAGCACAACAACCTACAGAAGCTACATCTGAAGACTCTGTAAAAGAATAAGAATATTTAGATTCACATCTATATTGTTAAAAGGCATCCGTAAAAAGGATGCCTTTTTTTATTGAAAAATATCAAACAAAGCAATCGTGCCTGTTGTTTCTATTTTGTAAAGACGAAATTATGCGTATTCTTATAAAATATACCTTTAGATTTGCATTAGCGATACTCGTATTGTTACTTGTATTGCCATTTTTCTTGTATATCCCTTTTGTACAGGATTTTGCAAAAGAAAAAGCAGTAAGCTATTTAGAAGCTTCTACTCCTTATCATTACAATATCGAAAAAATACGAATTAAGTTTCCTCTTCGGTTTGCTCTCCAGAAACTTCTGATTACAGATGCGGCGGCAGATACAGTTTTGTATACAGGAGAGTTGCAGACTCAGATCGCATTACTCCCTTTGTTGAAAACATCGGTAGTGGTAAATGAGCTTAAACTTGATGAAGCATATGTAAACTATACGGATTCTGCACAGACAATGCTTCTCAATGGACACTTGGGAGAGCTGTTCCTTACTGCTCATAGTATAAACTGGAGTACGATGGATGCAGTGATACCAGAAGTTGTGCTCAAAGATGCTCAGATAAAGTATGTTGGTTATAAAGCGGGAACCGAACCGGATACTGCTGTCACAGTACTTCCTGCTTGGAACGTAAGTATCAATAAGTTGGGTCTTCTTGATGTGACTTTTGAGATGGATTACATTCCGTCTAATATAACTGTAAAAGCAAATGTGCCAAAGATTGAATTGACAAAAGGATTGATCGATCTTCAAAAACAAGATATTACGATTGAAACCGGTTATCTAGAAGGCTCTGAATGTAATATATTTATGAGTTCTGATTCGGTTTCTCAAGCAGCAGATACAATCAATTCTACGGCAGCTTCACTTCCTTGGACCATCAAGGCTACCAAGTTGGCACTCACAGATAATCGCTTTACGTATAAAATAGGAGCGACGACCGACTCGGTTGTTGGATTCAATCCATCGGATATTGTTCTGGATAAGATTTCTTTTCAAGCAGACTCTGTCTTTAATAGTGGGATGCTTGTAAAGGCTAACATTAGCAAGGCCTCTTTTGCAGAGAAGTCCGGCTTGGAATTAAAAGAGCTCACCGGTAGGATTAATATTGATTCTACACGCATGCAGATTGAGGACTTGAATCTCAAAACCGGATATAGTTACTTGAAGGGTAATGCGTTGATCTCTTCTTCTTTATTTGATATGAAGGCTGATGCAGCTATTGATTATGCATTTAAAGGTGTAGTGGGGATGCAAGACTTGTTCTTCTTTGCAGGTAATCCTCCTAAAGATATTTATAATCGATATCATGCAGAAGCAATTACTCTGAATTCCTCAGCTCGTGGAACTTTAGCACAGTTGAATAATATAACCCTGTCGGCAGTATTGCCCGAATGTCTAGATATAGAAGGTAAAGGAGCTTTCTCTAAGCTTTATGATATTAAGCAGATAAGCGGAAGCATGAATCTGAATGTCAAAGCTATGGATCTAACATTTCTTCCAGCATTGCTTCCGGATACGTCTATGCGGAGTCAATTTGCCATTCCGCGCAATATTTCTTTGAATGGCTTGGTGAAGGTTAGCTCCGGAAATTGGATGGGAGATCTTGTTTTGCGTTTGCGTAGGGGTAAAGTCGCTTTACAAGGAATGTTTAATCCTCATCAAGAGGCGTATAGCTTGAATGCTTCTATTGATACAATTAATCTGAAAAGATTCTTGCCAAAAGACTCTTTAGGTATTCTTATTGCTAAAGCAGAAATTAAAGGTAAGGGCTTTGATTTACAGTTGCCTAATTCATTTGTGAATGCAAATGTAGACTTGGTAGAACTGGTGAATGCAGGGCACAGCTATAAGAATGGAACCTTAAAGGCGTTTCTTAAAGATTCGGTGTATGGAGTGGATTTAAATGTGAATGATGAATATGTAAATATTGCATCTAGTAATAAAGGTACACTGTCGAAGAAACGAGTGAGTCTGGAGACTAAGACAGTGGTACAGCAGTTGAACTTGTTCAAACTTGGGCTTACAAATAAGCCTATGGGAATCTTATTGGGTCTGAATGGTCAAGCGCAATATGACTTTAAAGATCATTTTGATGTGAATCTGGATTTTAATAACATACAGTTTGCCGATGAGAAGTTTGTACATACGTTAGGAGATGTGGCATTGGTCGCACATGGAGTACACGATTCTATTTTTAGTAAACTCTCTTCAGGCGACTTGATATTAACCACCTCTGTTGATGAGAATCTTCAAAGTTATCTAAAACGTAGTTCTATTGTCTTGGATAAAACCTTAGCAGAGTTGAAAAACTTTCGCCTTAATGCTAATATGTTAAGTGAAAGTCTGCCTCATTTTACATTGACAATGAAGGCAGGTAATGATAACGTATTGGCGAAGTATTTGCGTAGTAGTAAGATTAGCTTTAAAGAAGCAAACGTTTGGCTTGTAAATAATACGAACGAAGGTATTCAGGGCAAAGCCTATGCAACAAATATGCGTAGTGGGCAAAATATAATAGACTCATTGGTTTTGAATGTTAACCAACGAACCGATAGTCTGACTTATTCTTTCAAGATGCAGAATCTTCCGGGTGGTACTCGTAAAGCTTACTTGGCAGAGGCTTTGGGGTATTGGGAGAGTAATGCGGCCGACTTATTGTTGCAGTATAAAGATGCTTCAAATGTAAAAGGGCTTGACATTGGATTACACGCGCAAGTAGCAGATTCAATGTTATCATTTCATTTGTATCCCGCAAATCCTATATTGGCATTTCAAACGTGGAATTTAAATACAGGTAACTTTATCGATATCAATACCAAAAAACAGGTAAAAGCAGATGTTGTGTTCGAGTCGGATGGACGTAAGGCCTCGTTGACAACGGTAGACTCTGAAGATGGTATTCCTCAAGGAGCAATACGTCTTACAATTACAGGCATCGAACTTGATCGTTTGAGCAAATCGTATGCTTTTTTGCCTACGATGAGCGGACGTGTTGGACTCGGTGTGCAACTCGAATCGAATCTTAAACGTATGGCTGTTGATGCGGGGATAAAGATTGATAGTCTTATCTATAAATCAAATCCTGTAGGAAGTTTACGAACAAATATCAATTATCTAGCAGAGACAAATGGTACGCCTCAGTTCTCCGGATATTTAGATATTGATAGTATACGTAGTGCTGTGTTTTCCGGTAATTTGGCCTCTAAGACTGAAAACGAACATTATAATGTGAAATTAGATCGTTTTCCATTGAAGATCATAAATCCGTTTCTTCCAGACGAAACAGCTACGCTTTCGGGGATGTTGAACGGTGGGTTGGATGTAGTTTCTCATGATAAGCGTTACGAGTTTGATGGAGATTTGTTTTTCAAAGACGCAAAAATTAATGTGTCTATGATTAATACCTCTTTTATGCTCGATAGCCAGAATATTGCGATTACCAATAGTATCGTTCACTTCAATAAGTTTAGTTTAATCCCTCCAAATAAGAACTTGATGACAATGGATGGAACTGTCAACTTAGAGAATTTGGAGAATATTCTGACAGATCTTTCTATTAAGGCTACCGATTTCCAGGTGATTGATGTGAGTCAGAAGGCTAGTTCGATGATTTTTGGAAAAGCGTATGTCGATTTGAATACAACGATCAAAGGTTCGCTAGCTGCATTGAAGATCAGAGGAAACATGATGCTGTTAGGAAATACAGACGTAACCTATGTAATGCAAAATTCACCATTGCAGGTGAATGATAAAACAGCACAGCTGGTACAGTTTGTTTCATTTCGAGATACAAGTGAAGTGGATGCTATCCCATTGTTGAAGGCTCAAACCGGAGGTCTGGATTTGTTGTTTACAATTGGTATTAATGATGCAGCTCAAGCGGGTATTTACTTGTCTGATGATGGGTCGAACCGTATTGAAATACAAGGTGGAGGTAATTTAGTTTATCAAGCGAGTCCGGAAGGTAGCACTTCTTTTACTGGTCGATACTCGGTAACGGGTGGTACGGTTGTATACAATCCGCCTATTATATCTCAGAAAGTGTTTAATATTCAGCAAGGTAGTTATGTTGATTGGACAGGTGATATGCTCGATCCGACTCTTCATATCACAGCTGTAGATAAAATCAGGACTTCTGTAACGGATGAAAGTTCCGGAGCAACCAATCCGGTAACATTTAATGCCATTGTAAATGTAATGAATACGCTGGATAATATGCAAATTACATTCGACTTGGCAGCTCCGGATAATTCAACTGTTCAAAGTCAGCTGTCTTCGATGAATGCAGAGGAGCGATCGAAGCAAGCTATGAACCTTTTGCTTTACAATATGTATAGTGGACCGGGAATGTCGTCGACATCATCACAAATGAATGCAACAAGCATACTTACTTCATTTGTACAAAGTCAGGTCAATGATTGGGCTCGTAATACGCTTAAAGGGGTAGATATCTCTCTTGGTGTGGATACATATCAAGAAGGAGAAAGTGGAAATGTTTCTCAGCGAACCGATTATACTTATTCTTTCTCGAAACAACTTTTTAATAATCGCTTTAAAGTGAAGATTGGAGGATCTTTTTCTCCCGATGCGCAAGCTCAGGAAAAGGCGATCGGGCAAAGCTTTATAGACGATGTAACCCTTGAGTACAAGCTTAATAGACAAGGTTCTGCTTACCTTACATTGTTTCACAATACGAGCTATGAAAGTATTCTTGAAGGACAGATTATATCTACCGGTATAGGGTTGGTATATCGAAAGAGAATGGAAATGTTGAGAGATTTATTCTTCTTTGGCCGTAAAAAAGACAAACAGCAAACAAATGAAAAATAAGCTATATCTATATATAATCTTATTGCAGGGAATAATTGTTTCCTGCTCTACTACACGTAATATTCCGAAAGACGATCAGCTTTATACCGGGATAAAAAAAATTGTGATCGAGAAAGACTCAGGAGTTGTATTACCTCCGGCTCTGAATAGTAATTTGACCACTCCATTGGCATATGCTCCTAATAACGCATTGTTTGGAAGTAGTTCGATCAGGCTTCCTTTTCCGGTAGGCCTTTGGATCTACAATGCATTTGAAACACCGCCTACAAAGGGGTTAAAGAAGTGGTTTTATAATACATTTAGTCGAAAACCTGTTTTGATCTCAAATGTGCAACCCGATCTACGCGTGAAAGTGGTAGAGAGTATGTTGCGAGATTTCGGATATTTCACGGCTTCTACGAGCATGAAATTGATTGATGGTAAGAATCCTAAAACGGCTAAGATTGAATATTTTATTCATATTCCGAAGCCTTATTTATTTGATTCGATACAATACGTACTAAAGAATACGAGAGCAGATTCGATTATTCGAGATATAGAGCCGCAATCGTTGTTGCGTATGAATGAGCAATACAGTGTTCAGACGTTAGAGAATGAACAGACTCGTGTTGCAAAAACATTGCGTAATGATGGTTATTTTTATTATCGTCCCGAATATTTATTGTATTTAGCTGATACTACACAAGTGAAAGATCGGGTTATGTTGCGAGTTGTTCGCGACCCAATTTTGCCTCCATCTGTTTTGAAGCCATACACAATTGATACCATTTCGGTGCAAGTAAATGTACAAGACAATGATGAGCCTGTTGATACGGTACATTATAAAGGTTTGAATATTTATTATCAAGGCAAATTAAAGGTGAGGCCCTCTGTGTTGCGTCGTAATATAGCATTGCGTAGAGGGGATTTGTATTCGCAAGCTGAACAAACTCGTACACTTCAAAACTTGAATAGACTTAATATCTTCAAGTATGTGAATTTGCAGTTTGCGCCAGTCGACTCATCTGCTTATAACCCACGTTTGAATATGCTTGTGAATAGTGAGTTGGAAATGCCTTGGCAAGCTGAAATAGAAATGAACGTAGCGGCAAAGTCGAACGACCAGATTGGTCCCGGACTTTTGTTTACGGTTTCAAACAACAATACATTTGGTGGTGGCGAGAAGTTGGCAATGCAGTTGAAAGCATCTTATGAGTGGCAAACAAAGGCCGTGAAAGATGCGACAGGAAGTAAGTCTCTTCTTAATTCGTATGAGTTTGGGCTTACTACATCATTGACGATTCCTCGAATTCTATTGCCTCACTTTATTAAAAGTGACGGTAAATTTCCTCGTTCAACTAAAATGAGTGTGAATGCCGACTTGCTTACGCGTGCAGGATTTTTTCAAATGCTTTCACTTGGAGGAGGTTTAAGCTATGATTTTCAAACGTCTCCTTCTTGGTTTCATTCAATTAGGGCTTTCAAACTTGATTATACATCAGTGCTTCACTCGACTGCTAAGTTTGATACAACAATGGCTGGTAACCCTGCTATTGAGTTGAGTTTTCGTAATCAATTTATCCCTTCAATGGGGTATACTGTAACATACGAGCCTCCAGCATCTGATACAAAGAAGAATCGTTTCTTTTGGCAAGGTAGTTTTGTAGAAGCGGGTAATATTCTTTCCGGTATATACGGAATCACCGGCAGGCACAAGAATGATACGGTGAAGACGCTGTTTGGTAGTCAGTTTTCGCAGTTTGTTAAGTTTACTTCTGATTTTAGATGGTATCATCAATTAGCAAAGAAAACATTGCTTGCGTTTCGTTTATATGGAGGGATTGGTATTCCGTATGGAAACTCCTCTGTGATGCCTTACAGTGAACAGTTTTATATTGGAGGGGCTAACAGTATTCGCGCCTTTACCATCCGTTCTTTGGGGCCAGGTAGTTATAGGCCTCCTAAAGGTCTTCAGTATTCTTATATTGATCAAACGGGGAATATTAAATTGGAGTTTAATGCTGAGTATCGTTTTCCTATTATTGAAGAGTTGCACGGAGCTGTGTTTCTTGATGCCGGAAACATTTGGTTGCTTCACAATGATCCGAAAAGACCGGGGGGAACACTACGGGCAAAAACATTCTTGAAGGATATCGCTGTGGGTACTGGGGTAGGTTTGCGATACGACCTTACGTTTCTCGTGATTCGTGGTGATTTAGGTATAGCTATTCATACACCATATCCTAATCCGGACAAGTCTGGCTATTATAATATCTCGAAATTTAAGGATGGGCTTTGCTTCCATCTTGCTATTGGATATCCTTTCTAATGTATATGAACCGGCCGAAGGTTAAACTTCGTGCCGGTTTTTTGTTAATCATAAACTATTGGTTCATCTCTACTGTTTATTTCTTATATAAACTAGCATTTACATCAATGCTTCATTATGCTTAATAGTTGTAATGCCAGTGTTGATAAAGAAACGTTTTAATTAATACATTATGAAAAAGTATTTGTCAGAGCTTGTTGGTACAATGGTTTTGGTACTAATGGGTACGGGTACAGCGGTGATTGCAGGGGCTCATGTCGGTAATGTGGGTATTGCTTTGGCTTTCGGGCTATCTGTTTTGGGTATGGTATATGTAATTGGTCCTATTTCGGGTGGTCACATGAATCCTGCTATTACGTTTGGGATGTGGATGAGTAAACGTATGTCGTCGAAGGATGCATTCATGTACATTGTGTTTCAGATTATAGGTGCTTTGTTGGCTACAAGTATTCTTGCGGTTATCACAGGGCAAACAGAAACACTTGGGCAAAACCAATCGACTAGTTATCCTCTTGTAAGCGTTTTTATCGCAGAGGTAGTAGCAACCTTTATCTTTGTAACAGTTGTGCTCGGATCTACGTCTAAAATCGCTCCTGCGGGCTTTGCTGGTATTGCCATTGGTCTTACATTGACTCTAGATCACTTGATGTTGATTCCAATTGATGGTACTTCTGTTAATCCGGCTCGTAGTATTGCTCCTGCATTGTTTACAGGAGGGCTCGCTTTACATCAATTGTGGATATTTATTGTAGCGCCGTTGGTAGGTGGAGCTATTGCTGCATTTGTTTGGAAAGCGATATCTCCAGAAAAGGTAGAACATATGGAATAGATGAAACATATAGATACAAAAAAAGGATCTCAATATTGAGATCCTTTTTTTGTGGGCAGTGAAGGATTCGAACCTCCGAAGGTGTTACCAGCTGAGTTACAGTCAGCCCCATTTGGCCACTCTGGAAACTGCCCAGAAAAAATAAGAGGTTCCTGGCGGATTCGAACCGCCGTAAACGGTTTTGCAGACCGGTGCCTAGCCACTCGGCCAAGGAACCCTTTTGCTTGCTCTCGTTTGACACTCAGTATCTCTCGATTGCATTGCAAAGGTAGCACCTTTATTTGAATTCACAAGTCTTTAAGCTACTTTTTTTCATTAATTCTTAAAGTTTTTTCAAATAACACTGTTTTTCAGGAGATTATATATATGTGTTTTTTTCTTGATTTATGGCCTTTGATGATGTAAGGTGCTATATAGTTGTTTTTTTAGTGTGAGATCTAGTTTCGTTTGTGGTGAATATTTAGCTTATATCTCTATGTGCACCTGTGTTTGCATGTAACTGTCAAGTTTAGTCATTGTGATGAACTGAAGAGATGGTCGATTGAAACGAGTAGAGAAGTAGTGCTTATATTCGAATGGTGAATATGTAGATTCGTTTTATTTGTTGTATAGATGTTGTGAAGTGTGTTTGGTTAAGATGGTAGATGATGGGGGAGTGGTCTTGGTTGTTTGTGTAGCGAGTAAGACGAGTATTGAATATAGGATACGAAAAAAGCCTCTTCTTTCGAAGAGGCTTTACTTGAGCGGGAAACGGGGCTCAAACCCGCGACCCTCAGCTTGGAAGGCTGATGCTCTATCAACTGAGCTATTCCCGCAAGATAAAGAAGTGGGCAGTGAAGGATTCGAACCTCCGAAGGTGTTACCAGCTGAGTTACAGTCAGCCCCATTTGGCCACTCTGGAAACTGCCCCTTTTCTTTGCTTGTCTTAACCGTTGTTTCATTAAGACACTGCAAAGATAAGCATAAAATTATAACTTGCAAACAAAATCGCACATTTTTATTGCGGAAATTGCACATTCATCGCCTTTGTTGCCATGAATACCCCCTGCGCGGTCTTCTGCTTGTTGCATATTGTCAGTAGTTAATAGTCCGAATATGAACGGAATATCATACATTAAGTTTAGTTCTGTGATGCCTTGTGTAACGCTGTCACAAACATAATCAAAATGTGGAGTATCGCCTCTAACAACGCATCCCAATACGATAACCGCATCGATTTCTTTATGGTCTGCCAATTGTTTTGCGGCAAAAGTTAGCTCAAAACTTCCAGGTACACGTGTTACCACAATGTTTTCTGTTTTTACGCCGTGACGTTCCAATGTGTTGCATGCGCCTTCCAGAAGTGCTTCTGTAATGTTTTTGTTCCATTCGGCTACTACAATACCAAAGCTCATCTCTGAAGCATCCGGTACACTGTCAAAATCATAACTAGATAGGTTTTGATAAGCTGTTGCCATAATTATTGATTTGTTTTTTAATAGAGAAAGGAACGCCTCTTACGAGACATCCCTTTCTTTTATTATAATTGAATAATTTTATTTTTGTTGGTTTTGTGCTCTTGCGATGTATTTATCGATATCAGCAGCGTCCATAGATAATGGATAGTTATCTTTAACTGAAGTGTAAACTTCAACAGCTTTTTTGTATTCACCAAGTGATTCGTATGCACGACCAGCTTTTTTCAAATACTCAGGACTGATGGTATTGTTGTTAGCTTCCTTTGCAGCTTTAACAAAGTAATCGATACCTTCTTTCGTGTTACCCATGTTAACATAGCAGTCACCAATAAGACCTGTAATTGCAGGTGAAATCATTTTGTCTTTGCTGCTAAATGATTTTAGAACTTCAATAGCCTTTTGGTTATCTCCTAGTTTGAAGTAACAGATACCTGCGTATGCTTTTGCTAAATTACCTGCGTTTGTACTTCCATATTGATCAATGATACCTTCGAAACCTAGATTTGTAATTCCATCACCTTTTAATGCTAGACTGAAAGAGTCTTTTGCAAAATTAATTTCGCTTTGGAAAATCGCAGCTGATGCTTTTTGTTCCTTTGGAAGTAGGAATGTATGTCTGATACCAAAGAATGCTGAAACTGCCAACGTAATAATCAAAAGTCCGTAGATTAGGAATTTCTGGTTCTTTTCGATGAATTGCTCTGACTTGTTCAAGATCTCTTCAACGTTTTCCAACTCTTTGTTGGCAATGTTTTCTCCATGCTTGCTCATAAACGTTATATCTTATTTTTTGTTATTTATTATTCATTATATATTTCGTCGGCAAAGATAGTTTTTTCAAAAATATAATTGGTATGCCTTTCGATCTTTTTTAATTAATCTCAAAAAAATGGCACTTGTAGGTGGCTTCTTTTCACTAACTTTGTGTTCTTAATTTTAAGGGAATGATATTAAAGCGTCTATCAATACTCAATTATAAGAATATTACGCAGGCAGAACTTGATTTTTCACCTAAGATGAATTGTTTCTTCGGGAACAATGGAATGGGGAAAACAAATTTGCTTGATGCAATCTATTATTTATCCTTTTCAAAGAGTTATCTTACTGCTCAAGATTCGCAAGTGATACAGCATGGTGTAGATCTTGCTGTATTACAAGGTTTTTATGATTACGAAGGCAGAGCAGAGGAGTTCTTTTGCGGTATTAAAAGAGGTCAACGAAAACAGTTTAAGCGAAATAAGAAGGAATATGAAAAGCTTGCTGATCATATCGGATTGTTACCTCTTGTAATGGTGTCGCCTTCGGATGTTGAGTTGGTGCGTGGAGGCAGCGAAGAGCGTCGACGCTTTCTTGATATTTTGATATCTCAACATGATCAGCAATATTTGCATGCTTTGATGACATATAATCGTGCATTACAGCAGCGTAATATGATGCTTAAGAATGGTTCTGAAGCTTCACTTTATGAGGTGATTGAAGATCAAATGGACTATTATGCTCAATTGATTTACGCTCGCAGAACGAGCTTTGTTGAGGATTTCGTCCCTATCTTTAAAACCTTCTATCAGTTTATTTGTAAAACAGAAGAAGAGGTTGCTCTCAATTATGTTTCGAAATTAAAGGATGCATCACTGAAAGAGTTACTCAAAGAAAATCGTCAGCGCGATCAAATTCTTGGATATACCTCTGTAGGTGTACATAAAGATGATCTGGAGATGACTCTTAATGAGCATTTGATTCGTAAAATAGGGTCACAAGGCCAGACAAAAACATATTTGATCGCTTTGAAGTTAGCTCAGTTTGATTATCTGTCGGCTCGAGGCAATACTTTGCCGATCTTGTTGCTGGATGATATCTTTGATAAGCTTGATGCAACGCGAGTGGAGCAAATTATAAAGTTGGTTGCGGACGACCGATTTGGACAGATTTTTATTACAGATACAAATCGTAAATATTTAGATGAGATTCTCTTGTCGATGAATCACGATTATAAATTGTTTAGAGTAGATAAAGGTTGTGTTTTTAACCTAGATAATTCGATATGATACGCAATAATGAACAAAAGCTAGGGGATGTGATCAAGTCTTTTTTTGAGGAAAATCCTCAATTACAAAAAAAGATTCGAGAAATAAGACTTACTCGTGCATGGGGGGCTGTGCTTGGTCCTATGGTTTCGCATTATACGACGGGACTATACGTGAAAGAAGGTGTTCTGTTTGTAAAGTTATCATCTTCTGTCTTGAGGAGTGAATTGTTGATGTGCAAAGATATGTTGATTACCAACTTGAATAAATACGTTGGAGCTGATATTTTGCATGATATTGTTATTCGCTAGTAGTACAGCAAACTTTAGATCAGCGAACGTCAACTACCTCGGTATTTGTTACTATTTTATTCATACGCATGTCGAACGGTTCTGTTGGTATGTTTTCAAATAACTGAAAGTCGAAGCAGATACCAATGCGCGGAGCCTTTACAGTTTTAAGTAATCGGTCGTAAAAACCACGTCCTCTTCCCAATCTATTACCGGTTCGGTCAAAAGCCATTCCCGGTATAATAATCAAATCAATTGCTTCTGGAGAAATTGGTTCGATGTATTGAGCTGGTTCTATGATTCCAAATGGACCAGAGGTTGTATGTTCTATCCCTTTATATGGCTTTAATAATAAATCATCACCGACAACTACAGGTAATATGATATTTTTACATTCATAGTATTTCTCAATAACTTCATGAGTGTTAATTTCATCAGGAAGTGCATGATATAAACAAATTGTTTGAGCCGATTTGAAGTCTTCTAAGTTTTGAAGTCTATGTACTGCAGATAAAGAAAAAGCAGCTAGTGCCTGGGCACTATACTGCTTTTTATGTTGAGCAACTTCTTTACGAAGTTGCTTTTTTAGTTCTTGTATATCCATTTCAATATGCATGAGGCGTATTAAGCAAGGAGATGATCAAAAACAATCGATACCTTACCCTTTTGAGTTGGAGTATTTAGAAACGATTGTTCTTTACTAACCGGAGCAACCGGTTTTGCTTTATTTTCCTGAATGATTTTGACTGCTTCTTTCAATGATGGATCATCGCTAAGGAATACAGGGAAGAATCCGTTATCATCAAAAATATTACGAATAATGTATGCGTAAAGTTGACGCTCAATCAAATTCTTTGAAATGTTGATTAAATATGGTCTCTTTCTTACACCATTCGCTGCTGCAAATGTGGTAAACTCATCAAGTAAAGGCTGAGCCTTAAGGTAGTCTAGCAACTCTTGATAGTTTTTGAAAGAAGAAAGTTTTGCACGATTCTGATCTGTATATTTAAAAGTAAATTGAAATAAAAGACCGCTGTTCATCACACTGTTATAGTAGGAAGTGATACCGGTGGTATCTCGTGGAATAAATACATCAGGCATAATTCCTCCACCTCCATATACGGCTCTTCCTCCAATTGTTTCATAGCGTAATGAGTCGTTTTGTTTGATGCTGTCTTTTGAATCAAACTCTCCGTGTAGGAATCGGTTGTAAAGTTCTTGTTCGTACTCTTCTCCGGCTCCGCGTTGGTATTCTTTTTGGATACTACGGCCAGAAGGGGTAAAGTAGCGTGCAATTGTAAGTCGAATAGCAGAACCATCAGATAATGGAATTTGCTCTTGAACCAATCCTTTGCCAAATGAGCGACGGCCAATAATTGTACCTCTGTCATTGTCTTGAATTGCACCGGCAAAGATCTCACTTGCAGAAGCAGAGAAGTCATCCATCAAAACAACAACTTGATCATCTTGAGCAGTACCAGTACCATTAGAAAAGACATCTCTACGAGGGAAAGACTTTCCTTCTGTATATACGATAAGACGATCTTTTGGTAGGAATTCGTTGACCATATTAATAGCAGCATCCATGTAACCACCACCATTGCTACGAAGGTCGATTACAAACGACTTGCAACCTTTGGCTTTTAATTCTGCTAGAGCAGTAATAAATTCTTGATAAGTGTTTCGTCCGAACTTATTTATCTTAATATAGCCAATGCCTTTATCAACTTCAAAACTAGCGTCGACAGAGTTTACTGGAATATCTCCACGAGTTACATCAAAGGAAAGGAGATCCGGAGATGTGCTGCGTTGTACTCCGAGTTTAACGATTGAATCCTTTGGCCCGCGAAGCATTTTCATTACTTTTTCAGTACTAGCCTTTACACCAGCAATTGTAGAATCGTTTACAGAAATAATGCGGTCGCCCGGAAGTAATCCGATCTTGTCAGAAGGCCCTCCAGTTATCACACTGACAACCACAACCGTATCTGTTTGATAATTAAATTGAATACCAATGCCGCTAAATGAACCTTCCAAATCTTCATTCACCATCTGAAGATCTTTTGCCGGTATATATGCCGAATGAGGATCTAATTCACTGAAAATTTTTGGAATAGCTTCCTCTACAATCTCATTCACATCGATTGTGTCTACATACTGTCTGTCGATGATGTTGAGGATAGCATCCAGTTTTCCTTCTCCTGAAGGCACACCTTTAGGACCCGAAAGGTTTCGGGATTTATAGACATTGCCTACAAATATGCCTAAAGCAATGCTGGATGCGATAATGATAGGAAGCCAAATTGCGACTTTTTTACTATTCATGGTTACTTCGCTTTATTATCATTTATATCGATATAATCTAATTCAATTCCTGCTTTGCGAAGAAGATTGCATCCTTCTTCTACTCGATATTTTTCAGAATAAACAACTCGTTTGATACCTGCTTGTATGATCAATTTCGCACATTCTATGCATGGTGCAGAAGTGACATAGATGGTAGAACCGCTACTACTATTTGATGATTTTGCCACTTTTGTAATTGCATTTGCCTCGGCATGCATCACGTATGGGAAAGTTGCATTTGTTTCATCTTCACAGTTGTTTTCAAATCCTGAGGGTGTACCATTATACCCATCTGATATGATCATTTTATCTTTAACAATCAAAGCGCCTACTTGTCTTCTTTTGCAGTAAGAATTTTCAGCCCAGATCGAAGCCATACGCAAATATCTGCGATCAAGTTCGAGTTGTTTGTGATCTTTTTCCGTCATTTTTTATAGTTAGAAAAGCCTATAAATATAAAAGATGTACAAGCCAATCAGGATTAAACCTGATATACGGCCCAAAATACCACCATCAAAATTGGTTAGTGCTTTGAGTTTATTTTGGTTTGAGCTTTTAAATATAGAAATATTTTTATTTATCGGATAAATTAACACTAAAATAAGTATACTAAACATCAACATCCAAATAAAATCCGGCTTAAATTCTGCGAAATTAAGTCCGATTGGGTGTATAGCTGATGATAGTCCAATAACACTTAAGATATTAAAAAGGTTTGATCCTATAATATTTCCGATAGAAATGTCTGTTTGTTTCTTTAAAGCTGCAACAACTGACGCTGCAAGTTCTGGAAGACTTGTACCAAATGCAACAACAGTTACACCGATAACTTTTTGACTTACGCCAAAGCTGGTTGCCACGGTTGTAGCTCCTTTTACAAGCAGATCAGCACCAAAAGCTAAACCAACACATGCCCCAATGATAAAAACAAAAGCTTTCCAAACAGGGAGATGTGCAGCATCTTCATCGATGTCATCGCCTCCATTCGCATTATTTTCTTTGCGGCTTTTATGAATCATATAGATGGTATACCCCACTAAAAGAGCGAAACCGAAAAGACCTTCCCAACGTGTAATGATGCCATCGTATGCTGCTAAGATAAAAAGAATAGAAGCAAGAACCATTACAGGCCCATCATTTTTGATGGAAGCTTTACTAACCGGAATAGGAAGGATTAGAGCCGTAATCCCAAGTATCAGACCAATGTTTGCAATATTAGAACCAATAACGTTTCCTAAAGCAATTTCGGGATGTCCCGAAATTGCCGCGTTTGTACTTACTATAAGTTCCGGAGCCGAAGTTCCAAATGCAATGACAGTCATACCAATTACAAGAGGAGAGATGTTAAGCTTTGATGCTAAACCAACTCCTCCTTTTACTAAATAATCGGCACTAAATAAAAGCAGTAATAAACCTGCTATTAGTTGAATGTATTCCATTATATTTATTTCTTATCGAGTGATTCCATTGCTTTTTAATAAAGCATCAATTGTTGGCTTTTGACCTCTAAAGCGGATATATAGCTCCATTGGATCCTCTGTACCACCTTTTGAAAGAATATTTTCATAAAATGATTTAGCAGTCTCTTTATTGAAGATTCCTGTTTCTGTAAATGCTGCAAAAGCATCAGCATCTAATACTTCAGCCCATTTGTATCCGTAATATCCGGCAGCATAGCCTCCAGAAAAGATGTGTCCAAAGTTTGCACTCATCAATGTGTTTTCAACAGATGGCAGGATTTGAGCTTTATTCCATGCAGTTTGTTCAAAAGCTGTAACATCTCCGTCGAAAGGTGTGTCGATTGTATGCCAGCTCATGTCAAGTAAGCCGAAGCTCAATTGGCGTAGACATTGATAACCCATATTAAAGTTTGCCGCATCAATTAACTTCTGTACGAGCTCTTGAGGAATTTTCTCTCCTGTTTGATAATGCACCGCGAATTTATCTAAGAATTCTTTCTCTGTAAGCCAGTTTTCCATAATCTGAGATGGTAACTCCACAAAGTCACGGTATACAGATGTTCCGGATAGACTTTCATATGTTACATTAGAAAGCATGCCATGTAATGCATGTCCGAACTCATGTAAGAAAGTATTAACTTCATCAAAAGAAAGTAGTGATGGTGTTGTTTCTGTTGGAGGCGTAAAGTTCATTACGATTGAAACATGAGGGCGAGAGTCCTTACCATCTTTTTTGAACTGACCTTTGAATTCAGTCATCCATGCTCCAGCACGTTTTGATGCTCTCGGATGGAAATCAGTATAAAGTACAGCTACAAAATTACCATTTGCGTCAAACACTTCATATGCTTCAGCTTCCTTGTTAAATACCGGTATTTTCGTATTCTTTTTGAAAGTAATACCGTATAATTCGGTTGCAAGTCCAAATACCCCTTTCTTTACGTTTTCCAGTTCAAAGTATGGACGAGTCATTTCGTCATTGACATTGAATTTTACGTTTTTAAGTTTTTCCGAGTAATAACTCCAATCCCAAGGCATCAACTGGATATATTCTTTATTATATGCAGCAGCAAAACCTTGTACTTCGCTAAGCTCATTTTGTGCATAAGGTTTGTATGCATCTAAAAGTTCATTTAGGAGGCTGTATACATTTTCCTCATTCTGAGCCATACGTTTGCGTAACGTATAGTTTGCATAGTTTGAATATCCCATCAAACGCGCAATTTCAAGACGCGTGTTTGCTATTTTTCGAATGATCTCTTTATTATCAAGCTCATCGTCTTTGATACAACGGCTATTTGATGCCAAGTACATCTCCTTACGAAGATCTCTGTTGTCGGCATAAGTCATAAAAGGAATATAACTTGGAGCAGATAAGTCAAATAGATAACCATCTTTTCCTTTGTTTTTTGCGCGAGTAGCAGCAGCTTCTTTTACGCTTTCCGGTAAGCCGGAAAGAAGCGACTCGTCGGTAATAACCTTCTCAAACTTATTTGTTTCTTTCAACGCATTTTGTCCAAAAGTAAGAGACAACATGCTTAAGTCGGCGTTTAATTGACGATATTTTTCTTTGTCCTCAGCAGAAAGATTCGCTCCACGATTGCAAAACGCATCGTATGTGTTTTGAAGTAGCTTTTCTTGCTCTAAATCTAGATTCAGGTTGTTTTTGTTGTCGTAAATAGATTTTACACGAGCAAAAAGCTTCTCGTTAAGGAAAATGTTGCTTGAACTTTCAGATAACTTAGGAGAGATACGTTGTGAAATTTCCATCATCTCATCGTTGCTATCTGTACTAAGTAAATTGAAGAAAACATTCGATACTTTCGTTAAAAGTTCGCCCGCATTCTCCAATGCAACGATTGTATTGTCGAAAGTTGCCGGTTTGGGGTTATTTGCGATTGCCTCAATTTCTTTTTTCTGCTCATCGAGTCCTTGATCAAAAGCAGGTTCGTAATGCTCTATTTTTATTTTATCAAATGGAACTGTTTCGTGCGGGGTTTTGTATTTCCCGAAAAAAGGATTTTTTGCTGTCATGCCAGTAACTATACTACTTAATAAAAGAACGTTTAAAAAGAATTTTCTCATGAATCAAATATTTGGTATCCATAAATCGAATACAAATATCTTAAATCATTTTTATAAAACCGCTTTTATTTAATTGCTCTTTGTTATCCATTTGCTTTTTTTATTTATGATCCATCCGTAAATGTAAGTTTCGCATATTTCATGTAGATAAGAAAGTATTAAAAAAGAAAGATCTTATATCTATTGTAAATGTAAAAAGTCCCTTTTTGTTTATTTGGCGACCTATTTTTATAACTAAATGCAAGATGTAAGTGTTAAATCAATGAATACAACTTGTTTTAGTGTGTTTGTTGCTTTGTATTATTATTATTGTTTAATACATTTGAAGGAATTAATAAAAAATTAAAAAACCATTTGTCGTAAATAATTTGATTAATGAGTTATCTTAAATTCGACAGAACGTTGATGATTAATCTTTCTGAGTCCCTTACTCGGGAAGTTTTAAGAACTAATCGAAAAGGAGCTTATCACTGCACATCAATTGTTGACTGTAATACGCGTAAATACCATGGTTTGTTGGTAATGCCTGTGAATAATCTAGGCAAAGACAATCATGTGTTGTTGTCATCACTTGATGAAACGGTGATACAACACGGAGCTGAGTTTAATTTAGGCTTACACAAGTATGCCGGAGAAAACTATAGCCCCAAAGGTCATAAATACATTCGAGAGTTCAATTGTGACATTGTACCCCGCACCATCTATAGAGTTGGTGGTGTAATTCTGGCCAAAGAAAAAATATTTTCATTGTTCGAAAACCGAATATTGATAAAATACACATTACTCGAAGCGCATTCGCCAACAACATTGCGCTTTAGACCATTCTTGGCCTTTAGAAGTGTAAAAACACTTTCGTATGCAAACGATTATGTGAACAAATCAATAGAACCAGTTGAAAACGGAATAAAAACCTGTATGTACGAAGGGTATCCCGATTTGTATATGCAGTTTAGTAAGAAAGCAAATTTTGTTTCCACACCCGATTGGTATTATGGGGTTGAGTATCCAAAGGAACAAGAACGAGGATATCCTTATCAAGAAGACTTGTATGTTCCGGGTTATTTTGAAGTTCCAATAAAAAAAGGAGAAAGCGTAATCTTCTCTGCTGGGGATGAAGTTGCAAAACCACGTCGATTACGATTCATGTTTGACTCGGAGGCACACAACAGAACTCCACGTTCCAACTTCTTTAACTGCTTAAAGAATGCAGCGCAACAATTCTATTTCAGACTAAAAGAAACAGATGCTTACATTCTTGCCGGTTATCCATGGTTTGGTGTTCGTGCGCGCGATTTATTTGTTTCGCTTCCAGGATGTACTCTTTGTTTGGACGATTCGATGCGTTATCATAAAATAATGGCCACAGCGATTCCGGCACTTCGTAACTTTATGGAAACAGGAGATATGGATCCGGTGATTGAAGAGATCGATGATCCCGACGTATTGCTTTGGGCTATTTGGGCTATTCAACAATATGCAAAGACTCAAGGTTGGGAAAAGTGTATTCAACTATATGGAGACTTTGTAGAAGAGGCCATTCGATATATTCGTGAGCAAAAGCATCCGTTGATGCGAGAACAAGAAAACGGACTATTGTATGTTCAAGCAGAGAATAGGGCTTGCACTTGGATGAATTCTACGTTTAATGGAGCTCCGGTAGTAAAACGTTGCGGTTGTATTGTAGAGGTAAATGCTTTGTGGTATAATGCCCTAGGTTTTTACAAAGACCTATTGATCCATCGCGATGGAGCAGATACTTCGGTTATTGAAGGTCTCATGGATATTGTAAAAGCATCCTTCAAAAGTACATTTATCAATCAATACGGATATTTATTTGACTCAGTTGATGGTAATATCGTTGATTGGAGTGTAAGACCGAACATGGTTTTTGCTATCGCATTAGACTATTCACCACTCAATCGTCATGAAAAGCGAACTGTTCTTGATTACATAACAAAAGAACTTCTTACACCAAAGGGATTAAGATCCTTAAGTCCAAAAAGCGAAGGATATAACCCTTATTACGTAGGAGCTCAGGTTGAAAGAGACTTGGCTTATCATCAAGGAACGGCTTGGCCATGGTTGTTTGGATTCTACCTCGAAGCATATATCAATGTATTTGGTCAAAGTGGCGTTTCTTTTGTAGAGCGAATGCTAATTGGCCTTGAAGAAGAAATGCAGTTGCACTGTGTGGGAACACTCTCTGAAGTTTTTGATGGCAATCCTCCATTCTCGGGGCGTGGTGCAATCTCCTTTGCAATGAATGTAGCTTCAATACTGCGTGTATTGGATTATCTCAAGAAATGTAATCTCGAATAAAAGAAGTAAATGTTATGAAAGCTTTAATGTTTGGCTGGGAGTTTCCGCCACATATATTAGGCGGGCTTGGAACAGCCAGTTATGGACTAACCAAAGGAATGGCAAAGCAGGATGATATGGAGATCCGTTTTGTAATACCGAAACCTTGGGGAGACGAAGACAAAAGCTTCTTGAATATACTTGGGGCAGGTAATACTCCAATTGTATGGAAGGATGTTGATTATGACTATGTAGCCCATAGATTGGGTAAATATATGAATCCGGAAGAATACTTCAAGTTGAGAGAGCATATTTACGCTGACTTCTCATACCGTTATACCAATGATCTTGGATGTATTGAGTTTTCGGGTAGATATCCCGACAACCTACTTGAAGAAATTAATAACTACTCAATTGTTGCCGGAGTAATTGCGCGAACGTACGAATGTGATGTGATTCACTCACATGACTGGCTTACATATCCAGCGGGTATTCACGCCAAGAAAGTAACAGGTAAGCCATTAGTTGTGCATGTACATGCAACAGACTTTGACCGAAGCCGAGGAAATGTGAATCCAACAGTTTACGGGATTGAAAAAGATGGAATGGACAATGCCGATCATATAATCACAGTTAGCGACCTTACCCGTCGCACTGTAATTGAAAAGTACCATCAAGATCCGTCAAAAGTAACCACCGTACACAATGCGGTAGAACCAATGAGTCCTGAAATGCTCGCCATTGAGTCAAAGAAAGGAACAAAAGATAAAGTGATTACGTTTCTTGGGCGTATCACGATGCAAAAAGGACCTGAATACTTTGTCGAAGCAGCAGCAAAAGTTCTCCAAAAAGCAGAGAACGTACGTTTTGTGATGGCGGGAAGTGGAGATATGATGGATAAGATGATACAGTTGGCAGCAAAGCGAAATATTTCTGATAAGTTTCATTTTACCGGGTTTCTAAAAGGAAAGCAAGTATATGAAATGTTGAAAAGTAGCGACGTTTATGTAATGCCATCGGTATCCGAACCTTTTGGGATTTCACCACTCGAAGCAATGCAATGCGGGATTCCAACCATCATCTCAAAGCAGTCGGGATGTGCAGAGATCTTAGATCATGCAATAAAAGTAGACTATTGGGATATTGAAGCCATGGCTGATGCAATGTATTCGATTATCACTTATCCTGCAATGGCTCAATTCTTGCAAGATGAAGGCAAAAGAGAAGTAGACGAAATCAAATGGGAGTATGCAGGAATGAAAGTGCGTGCGATCTATGATAAAATCATCAAATCAAGAGTATAGAAAGAATAGATATTATGAAGACAATTTGTTTTTATTTCCAGATACATCAACCTTTTCGATTGAAGAGATATAGATTCTTTGATATTGGAAACGACCACTACTATTATGACGATTTTAGCAATGAAGATGTGATACGTCGCATTGCCGAAAGTTGTTATCTTCCGGCCAATCAATTGATGCTCGAAATGATTCAATCGAGTGATAAGCAGTTTAAAGTTGCTTACTCTATTTCAGGATTGGCGTTGGAGCAATTAGAGATATACGTTCCTGAAGTAATAGATAGCTTCAAAGAGCTTGCAAAAACAGGATGTGTAGAGTTCTTATCAGAAACCTATGCACATTCATTGTCTTCACTTGTAGATGTAGAGGAATTTAAACTGCAAGTAGAAGCACACAGCAAAAAGATCGAATCGCTGTTTGGAAAGAAACCGCGCGTATTTAGAAATACAGAGCTTATTTACGATGACGACATAGCCTTACTTCTCAATGAAATGGGTTATCGAGGAGTCATTACCGAAGGGGCAAAGCACATATTAGGATGGAAGAGTCCTAATTATGTTTATGCTTCATCAGTAGTTCCGAAGCTGCATTTGTTGATGAGAAACCCTCGCTTCTGCGAAGACTTGTCGGCACGTTTCGGCAATTATAACTGGAGCGAATATCCACTTACCGCAGACAAGTACATGTCATGGATTGCCAATACTCCACAGGAAGAAGAGGTAATCAATCTGTTTATGAACTACGAAACGTTGGGCTCATTACAGCCTGCCGAAACAGGAATCTTTGATTTCTTCAAAGCACTCCCTCGTTATGCGGAACAGTATGGTATCACGTTTGCAACACCATCGGAAGTGTTTGCCTCTCATAAGCCTGTAGGACATCTTTCGGCGGCATATCCGATTTCATGGGTTGATGAAGAGCGCGATACCAGCTCATGGATGGGAAATATCCTACAACAAGAGGCATTCCGTAAACTATATGAGATTGGAGAACGTGTACGTTTGTGCAACGATCGTCGTATCAAGCAAGACTGGTTGTATTTGCAAAGTAGCGATCACTTCTATTATATGAATACCAAATTATTGAAAGATCCATTCGGTCGAGCTTTTAGTCCGTACGATACACCATACGATGCTTTCAATAATTATATGAACATACTATCCGACTTTATTACGAGAGTTGATGCGCAATACCCATCAACAATTGAAAACGAAGAGCTAAACTCTTTGCTTACAACAATCCGTAATCAAGGTCAGGAGATTGAGCGTTTGAGAAATGAAATGACAAAACTTCGCAAGCGTAGTGTGAAGTAAAATAATTATCTGTTTATATTGTTATGAAAGAATCCTTGTGCTCGGGTTTGTTCTGTTCTTAGAACTCTCAGACAAGGATTCTTTTGTTTTCTAAGGTGTTGAAATATATTATGAAAAAATACATACTGATGTTCGGTTTTATATCCATGTCTATGTTTGCCATGGCTCAAGGAAGAGTGGTGAACTTATTCCCTCAAGGGGCTCCTCATGAGACAGCTGTTTTGGTAGAAGGCGGTTCGAGTGAAGGTGCAACAGTAGGAGGGCAATCTGTGTTGCGTGTAGAGAATGTCTCCAGTCCTCAAATAGCCATTTATCCGGCTAAAAATAAATCGGAAAAGAACCCGGTTATGCTGGTTTGTCCCGGTGGCGGATATAATATCTTGGCTTACGACCTAGAAGGAACTGAGATTGCTGAGTGGCTCAACACATTAGGCTTTACGGCCATACTTTTGAAGTATCGGGTACCCCGACGCGAAGGCAGACTCAAACACGAAGCAGCACTCGAAGACGTACACGAAGCAATCAGTTATATCCGAAAGAATGCATCCATGCTTCATGTCGATCCTAATAAATTAGGGATCATGGGGTTTTCGGCCGGAGCACACCTCAGTGCTATGGCGTCGAATGCATGGCAAGCCAAAGGTGATTCATCATTGAAACCGAATTATTGTCTGCTAGTGTATCCGGCCTATTTAAACAATGAAGCAAGTGCACTCCAACTGGCATCCGAAATCGATGTTACAGCAAATACGCCTCCAACCATGTTGGTGCAAACGCAAGACGATACCAATTTTATTGATAGCAGTTTGGCCTATTACTATGCATTGAAGCAGCAAAACGTGCCGGTCGAGATGCATCTTTATCCCAAGGGAGGGCATGGTTATGGTTTACGCAATACGGGCGCGGCAGTAAACGAGTGGCCCGATCGCGCAGCTTCCTGGTTCAAACAAATCGGAATCTTATCGGCAACATCACCAGAATAGATAATGCGTCAATGAGAACTTCAGGTTCTTTTGGTGCCCATTCTTTTTGTTAATAAATAGAATTGGAGTGTATGAAACGTTATTTTTAGTAGAATACACTCCATTTCCACAATAAAAAAAGACGGAAGACTGTTTGATACATAGAAATTGTTTGTAAATTTGTAAGACAAACTACGGGGTTGACTGGTTTTGACAGCGGGCAGAAGTGGTTTGTAAGCATGTAGTGCTTCGTAGCCTGGCACTTAAATCTCAGACTTCAAAATTTTAACTGGCGAAAATAATTACGCTCTTGCTGCTTAATCGAATCATAGTAGATTAGTGCTTAATCTCCGCAACAGTTGTGGAGACAAGACATCACCCGGATGCTGTTGTTCCGAAGCTTTCCGATCCGGTGGTGCTATAATATCGGAAATAGCTTGAGGCTCTCCTCGTGCCGATAGCGAAACTTAAGAGGATACGGTAAAAGTTGGTGGCTTCGGTCTTGCTTTTACCCGACAATTAAGGCGAAGATAAACATGTAGAAAGCAAATTAATTCCTCGTTTGGACGAGGGTTCGAATCCCTCCAGCTCCACTAAGCGTTATAAGTAAAAGACTTATAGCGCTTTTTTGTTTTGAGGAAGTTTCCTTCGAATACTCATCTTGTATTCCTGTTGAGGCGGAATAGGAGAGGAGCAGATACAACAATGGCTTTGCAAGATTCTCAAGTGTTGGTAATACGGTTATTACTTACTTTTCGGAACGTGCAAAGCCATTCTTTATTTAGTCTACATCAACAATATCCAGTGTTATCGTATACTCAGTGTCGGCACTTCCAGCCACCAAAGCATCTTTCATACCCGGTTTGTACTGCAACTCATACTCATCACAAAGCTCTTCGAAGTAATCAAAGGCATCGTCATAGTCAGAGAAATGCATCACGAGGTCGTGTACATTACTCTCCGATTTGTTGTGGTGTACCTTTACTTCATACGTTTTGTAGGCTGCAGCATCTACTTCTTCATCGTCGATAATGGTAGATAACACATCGATAGCTATTTGTTTTGCTTGGTCGATGTTATCGGCATGATAGTCGATATTAAAGCCATCTTTATTTGTAACACGAGTGATAAACAAGTCGTCCGTCACTTCGTAGATTCGTGCAAATCCTTCGTCTTCGTATCCAAGATCGTCAGACGACAGATGACTTACCTCATTGGTGAGAAACGCATCTAGTTCGGGACCGATGTGATGATCAGAACCCTTAAAGATTGCCATCACTTTGTCTTTGTTCGTATTCATAGTGTAATCATTTTAATAATCGAGACATTACCTACAAAACAACTACACCCATGGATATGATTGCGACAAGGGGTTAAACAGTACTAATAAATAGAACTTAGCGACCTTTTTTTAGAGTCGCATTCACCAGCATGTCGATTCTTCGCTTCAACTGTTTGGAAAGGATTACCAACGTAACTGCGGCGATAATCAAAACAATGCCCATAAACTGCGAAACCGAAAACGGTTCGGCAAAGACAAAGATACCTACCGTAACAGCCGTAACAGGTTCCATCGAACCAAGTATCGCGGTTGTTGTCGAGCCTACGCGTTTGATGGCTTCGATCAGGGCAAGGTTTGAGATCAGTGTCGGAACCAACGCAAGGAAGAATAAATTCACCCCCGACGAAACCGAAGGGATATTCGTCCATGTACCTTTACTCATCGTGAAGATAAAGAAAAGAGCCGATGCTCCCAGGGTTACATAAAATGTAAGCAAAAGACCGTTCATCGTTTGCACCTTCGACTTGTTTACGCCCACAATATAAATAGCATAGGTAAATACCGTAACAAGCACCATAAAAACACCTTTCAAGGCAATGTTGCCACCACCTTCGCCCATGCTCAGCAACGCTACGCCGGCAATAGCCCCCACAATAGCAATCAGAGTAAAGAGCGAGAACTGTTCGCCAAAGAAGGTCACCATCAGGGTGGTTACTACAATCGGAAACAAAAAGTGTATCGTTGTAGCTACGCCACTTGGGATGTATTCGTACGACATGATCAAAAAGAAAGCCGTGATACAGAATATACCAACCAGAAACGCAAGAGAAGGAATCTGGCTGCGTTCCACTTTAAAACTTTGTTTTCTTGCCAAAAGCATTCCGCCCACAAGAACAGCCGTAATGAAATAACGATAAAACAGCAAACACTCAACACTCATACCTGTTTCGAGCACAGGTATCGAAAACAAAGGGATCAAGCCAAATGTAGAAGAGGCAATGATTCCCAACAGATATCCCCAAACGTTTTTCATATTTAATTAAAAATTACACTACAAAGATCCGCTTTAATTATTTATATAACAAGCAAGACAAGTGGCGCCGGGCAAGCGTTTACATCTATTTGATAATATTTATAGTGTGTTTTGAATTGTAAGACAACCTGCGACTTCAACGGTTCAATGTATGTAGTAGAAATCTATAAAAGGTTGATAGCTATGCGGATTTGTGTTATTTAAGGAAAACATTTTAAAACTTTTGATCTTCGAAATGAGTTTTTTATATACCTTGTTGATGATAAACCAA
>DLYT01000090.1:33949-37234 GCA_003447595.1 Porphyromonadaceae bacterium | reverse complement strand
CGCCACATCAGTGAACTTCCCGACAACGACGTACTTATCAAGGTACACTACTCAGGAGTAAACTACAAAGACGCCCTTTCGGCTTCGGGCAACAAAGGCGTTACGAAAGTGTATCCACACACACCGGGTATCGACGCGGCCGGAGTTGTAGAAAGCGACCGCACCGGAACGTTTCAACCGGGAACGAAAGTGGTGGTCATGGGATACGATTTGGGAATGAATATATCGGGCGGATTCGGTGAGTACATTCGCGTTCCGGCCGAGTGGGTAGTTCCATTGCCTAAAAACTTCTCGCTTGAAGAAACCATGCTACTGGGTACAAGCGGATTTACCGCAGCCATCGGAGTATATAAGCTACGTCAGATGGGGCAAATGCCCGAATTAGGTCCTATGGTAGTAACGGGTGCCACCGGAGGTGTAGGTAGTTATGCCGTACAGATCCTATCCAAACTAGGCTACGAAGTATGGGCGGCATCGGGCAAATGCGAAGATGACTACCTGAAGGAACTGGGAGCGGCAAAAGTGATCACGCGTGAAGAGGTCGACGATCACTCGGCTAAATATCTGTTGCGCCCGCGTTGGGCAGGAGCATTCGACACGGTAGGCGGAAACGTACTACATACCTTGCTCAAAGCTTGCGCTAAGTCGGGCAGTGTTGTTACCTGCGGCAATGTAGGAGGTGTTAAACTGGATATGACCGTGTTGCCTTTTATACTCAACGGAGTCAACTTACTTGGTATTAATGCGGCCGATACACCAATGGCAATGCGCCTTGCAATATGGGACAAGTTGTCGCACGGATGGAAACCGGATCATTTAGCTAAGGTTGCGCACTACATTACGCTCGATCAGCTCGATGAGTCGATCAATCAAATGCTTCAAGGAAAACACACAGGAAGATTTGTATTAAAATATTAATTGATTATATTTGAGGGAGATAATCGTTTGCAGTATACGCAAGTATGGCAACGGTTATCTCCTTTTTCTTTTCTTCGGCAATACCAGTTTAACACATAAATCTTGTACAAATGAAAAATGCACTATTTATTATCCCGATTATCACTTTCGGGTATCTTGTTTTGACTTCTGAGAAACCTGCACCAAAAGCAGAACCATTGTTTACCAAGAATCTTTCGAATGCCAGTTATGATCCTGCCGTGTGGAGTGTAGAGCCCGACGGCGTACTTACCGCAACTGCCGACAAAGAGATCTGGACCAACAAAGAATACGAAAACTTTACGCTCGACCTTGAGTTCAAGACCGACAACGGAACCAACAGTGGAGTGATCGTATACTGTACCGATCGGCAAAACTGGATTCCCAACTCTGTAGAGATTCAAATCGCCGACGATCATTCCGAGAAGTGGGGGGCATCTCCGACCTATTACCAATGCGGGGCCGTGTTTGGTCACCTTCCGGCCAAGTGGCAAAAGATTGTAAAGAAGCCGGGCGAATGGAATAAAATGACCATTACCTGCAAAGGCAAACTGATCACAGTACGATTAAACGGTCGCGACGTTACCAAGATGGATATGAATATATGGAAATCGGGTACCAAGAATCCCGACGGCACCGAAATACCAAGCTGGTTGCCCAAACCATTTGCAGAGCTGCCTACCAAAGGTTACATTGGTTTGCAAGGCAAGCATGGCGATTCGCAAATTTGGTTTCGCAATGTTACGATCAAAGAGCTTTAATCAAACGGTTATAAAAGAAAAAGGACTTATGCTGCCATAGCGTAAGTCCTTTTTCTTTTTATCGTAGATCGGTATTGTCGTTGTGGTAAACAACACGATTCGTTATCTTAGAATGCTTCTGTCATATTAAAGTACAACAGTGTTTGTTTCTCCTTTGTACTGTATCCTACATCCATGCGGAAGTTGAGGCGGGGTTGCACTTCGATGCGAAGCCCTGCGCCGATGTTGGGTAGCACACCTTCGATCTTCACTGGGTTAGGACCGATAAATCCGGCACCGGCCCAAGTGGCAAATCCAAGTCGGTTGGCCAGTTTAGACCAAAAGCCTGTTTGATCCGTGTTGATCATGTGGCGGTATTCGGCAAGCATAAAGTGGGCCGATTTGTCTCGGTATTGGCCCATGTAGTATCCGCGCAAGTCGAACGGAGATCCGGCCTTAGGCATGCGCGACAAAGGCACGTCGCCAAAACTATTTTTACTATTTACCGTCCAGGCCAATGTGCGTCGTTTGCCGAGCGATTTGTACTGGCGATAATCGATATTCATAATACCGTAATTGTAGTTACTTCCCAATGCTTTTGCCGAGTACCCCGTGGTAAAGTCAAAGTAAAGACCTTTGCTCGCATTGGCAGGCATGTCGCGTGTATCGTACGAAAGCGAGGCTCCCCATGTAACATTAAATGAAGACAATCCGGTAGAGTCGCCTCCTTGCTTTTTGTAATAAGGGTCGTTGATTACTCCTTGCGAAGGATTGGTAATTTTGTCATACACCATGTCGATGTTGGGCCCTGCAAAGAAGTGCGAATCTTTGATGCGAAACAAAATCACGGGATTCACTTGTACCATCGACGAGTAATAGAGTGTTGTCGTATCGCTACGGTGCAGATTGCCGTTGTTTACATAACCGACGCCATAGTAGTTGTCGCCCGTGTTTTTGTAAATATACTGTCCCATGATGCGAAAGCGGTCGCCTTTGAAAAAAAGCTGCGGGCGAAGGGTGAAATTGATACCCACACCTTCACCGAAGGTAAGTCCGAAAGCTACGGGCAGTACACTGCGTAGCATCGCGGTGTCTTGCGGGTTGGTGCGGAAAGTCAGCAAGGTACTTCCACCGATTACAAATCCGAAGTCGGGCGTATAACCCGGTCCGCCAAGGATACTAAACTTGAGATTCTTCTCCTTCTTAGGAGGTGTAATAATTGAGTCGTTGCTGTTTTCTTGCGCAAAAACAGAGGTAGATAAACCGACCAAAAGCAACGAAATCAAAATATATCTGGAAAACGCTATCATACTATTCATGTATGTAAGTTAAGAGTGTCTGCTTTTGTATAATTAATAACGCTCTTGTTAAAAATCAGATTGCGAAGGTAGCGAAATAAACCAAAAGTAAAACAATGCAGTCCTTTCGAGGCAATAAAATGGAACGAAAAGGTGTTCTTTTCTTGATATATAACGGTTTTTGAAAGGATAAAAAAGATTAATGAAAGCTGAGGGGCATGGCGTGAAAACGAATCTTACGGTGATTGGATTTAGTTGTCGAGAGGTTTGAATTTCGTTCTCGTGAGTTTCGAATCGTCAGGTGCCGACCT
>DLYT01000090.1:26403-33653 GCA_003447595.1 Porphyromonadaceae bacterium | reverse complement strand
GTTTAAATCGTTCGATGCCCATCAAACGATTTTGTCTTCGTTGAGTTTATTTCCACTAGTTGCATGTATAAAAGTTTGAAGAAGTCGAAAAAACGTTTTTCCTTTGCAATGAATATTTAAAATAGATACAGTGATACGTCTTATCAAGAACTGGATGCTGCCCATAGCCATGCTTACGGGGAGTATTTTTTATAGCCTCTTCGGGGCTTTGTCCTTCCTAACTCCCGTACTTATCTTTACCATGTTGTTGCTTACCTTTAGTAAGCTTTCGCCCAAAACGTTGCGCTTTACGCCACTGCATTGCTGGTTGTTGGCGATTCAAATCTTAGGATCACTGGCTGTGTATCTCGCTTTGGCTCCGTTTAATCCCATCGTTGCCCAGGGGGTAATGATTTGTTTGTTGGCACCTACGGCTACGGCGGCCGCGGTGATTACCGGCATGCTGGGCGGAGACATTTCGTTTGTAACCAGCTTCGTTTTTGCGAGCAACTTGGGTGTTGCCGTAGTAGCTCCCGTTTTGTTTTCGTATGTAGGTACTACCAACGATATGCCCTTTATTCATTCGTTCTTGTATATCTGCAAAGAAGTGATCCCGTTGTTGATGGCGCCGTTGCTTGTAGCCTGGACCATCCGCTTTTGGTTTCCGCGTCTGCAAGAGAAGATAACGTCGCTCAGTGGTCTTTCATTTTACATCTGGGCACTGGCGTTGGCAATTGTAACCGGTAAGACGGTGAAGTTTTTGGTCGAGCAAGATCATCCCAACTACGATACCGAGATTTGGGTAGGAGTAGGCTCATTGGTGATTTGCGTATTGCAGTTTTACGTGGGCAAGAAGATTGGCGCGCGATATGGTAACCGCATTGCGGCCGGACAGTCGTTGGCGCAAAAGAATACGATCCTTGCGATTTGGATGTCGCATATTTACCTCAATCCGATTGCTTCGATAGGGCCGGCATCGTATGTGTTGTGGCAAAACACGATCAATTCATACCAATTGTGGAAAAAAAGAAAGGCCTCTTAACTGCTGCCAAGTAAGCAGCGATCAAGAGACCTGTCCTATAAGTATGAAACAACCGTTGTGTATTCGACTACGCAACGGTTGTTTTATTTTATCACCTTGTGATGTGTAGATTATTCAACCACCGTGATCACGCAATTGTCTTGTTGTTGCGATCCTTTGCTTTTCGCCTTTGCCTCGATGGTGTTTTTGCCCGAAGCGAAATTGACGTTTTCCCATACGAAGGTACCTACATCAGCTTTGCGCTTTCCAAGGCTTTTGCCGTTGACAAATAGCTCTACCTCGTCCATGTTTGAGTATACTTTTAGGTTGCTTACAGCAGCTTTGCGTTTGTCGATACGCTTGTCGGCAATGTAAACAAACGGATCTTTGGTATTCCAGTTTGCTTTGTAGAAGTAGAAAGCATCCTTTTTGTCTTTGCGGTCGAAGCTTACCAGTCCTTTGTCGTTGATGCCCGGGCGATCGCCTTCGGTACGGTGCGCGGCACCGAAATCAAATAGATTCCAGATGAACGTTCCCCATACGAACGGACGGTCTTTGATGGCCTTCCAGTTTTCTTCGTGGTAAAACGTTTGCCACGACTCGGGGTGCCACCAACTGGTTGGGTTGGTCTTTTCCAGAGCTTCTTGTTGTTGGTAAATGCTCGCGCCTGCTCCGTACTCACTCACGCCGATGCAAAGCTGCGGATTCTTTTCGTGTGTGCTGTCGAGAAACTTGCCCAAGTCTTTTGGCATACCGCCATACCATCCGTCGTATCTGTTCCAAGCGATCAGATCGGTAATGAAATTCAGCGCGCCGCCTTGGTTACTTGCCGAAGTGGTAATACGAGTAGGGTCGAGTTGCTTGGCCAATACATTCAGTTCCTTCACGTATTCTACCGGATTGTCGCCGTCTTCTTTCAGCTCGTTGAAAAGTCCCCAAAACAATACCGCAGGGTGGTTGTAGTTTTGCTTGATCATCTCGGTAAGTTGCAGGCGTCCGTTTGCTTTGAACGATTCTTGATCTACAAAGCCTTTGTCGCGGTATCCGCCCGGGCCTACGAATGGAATTTCAGACCATGCCACGATCCCGTTCTTGTCGAGTAGGTCGTAGAAGAACGGTGCATGTGGATAATGTGACAAACGGATGGCGTTTGATCCCATTTCTTCTAGTATTTCAAAATCTTCGATGTGATGTTCTTTACGCAAAGCATTCCCGATTTGCGCGCGATCTTGGTGACGGCATACTCCTTTTAGTGGCATGTGTTCGCCATTGAGGAAGAATCCTTTTGCGGGATCTACGTGGTAGAAACGCAAGCCCAATGGTTGGGTTACTTTATCTACTGCAACGTTGTTTGCGATCAGTTCTACGTCTACGCTGTACATAAACGGATCTTTTTGTCCGTTCCAAAGGCGCGGTTTTGCGATTTCGAACGGAATGGTTTCCGTAAACTGCGTGTTCGCTGCGAGTGTTACAGGTTTATCTTGTTGCAATACCACTTTGTCGCCATCTTTTACCGTAAGGCGAAGGGTTGCTTCTTTGGCCGAGTTTGCTCCGTTGGATAGTACCACGTCTGTCGAAACCTGAGCAAGATCTTTGGTTACTTTCGTTTGGCTCAGGTACACTCCCGGTGAGGCATAATCGAGCGGAGAGATACAAATCGGGTCGGTTACAAGCAGGGTTACGTCGCGATAGATACCGCCATAGAAGTTGAAGTCGCCCACAAGCGGCATCACGTCAAGCTGCGGCGCATTGTTTACGCGCACCCAAAACTTGTTGTCTTTGTTGTAATCGATCTTGTTGGTGATTTCGTATACGAACGAAGTGTATCCGCCTCGGTGTTCGCCGATGTGCTTTCCATTGATAAACAAGTTGGAGACGGTGTTGACTCCATCAAACTTAATAAATACGCGCTTGCCTTGCCAAGCAGAATCGATCTTAAAGGTTTTCTCGTAGTTGCCCAGTCCGCGGTTGTAGTCGAGCTTTCCTACAAGTGCGTCGGTTGTGTTCCAGGTATGCGGAATGTCTACGCGTTTGCGCACGTTCTTTTCTACGACGTGTCCTTCGGTAAACTGCCAATTGTCATTGAGCGATACATGTTGGCGTTGCGCCATAAGGCTGGAACCGGTCAGCAATAATGCTCCAATTAATTTTACGGAATTCATGAAATTAAATTGTTGGTTAGTTAATTCTATTCGGGTTGCAAGGGCAATCTTTATTCAGAGTAAACGATGATGTGTTTTAAACTAAATTATATTGTCCTTCTTCAAGCGCTAAAAATAGCTTTTTTTTACGAGAAAAAAGTATGGTATTTCTATGAACTGCTCAGCTATATTGCCTAGTTGCGATAACATTTGGCAACGATTGTTCTGTATAATCAACATCTTTTATATTGCGAGGTTAAAAGCGACTCGTAGCGTGCGAATTAAGTAAATAGCAAATAGTTAGTGTGGTTGCCATCATAATGAATAAAAGAAAAAAAACAAGAGGAATAGAATTTTTGAGGCGACGTATTATTTGTATTTTTGTATTGGTTTTGGTTTCCGTTTTAAGAGATAAACAGGAATTAAAAGGGAATCAGGTGCAAATCCTGAACAGTCCCGCTGCTGTGAACTCTGTAGAATCGGTCCGACGCGAATTGCCACTGTATTTATTCCGCAAAAAGAATATGGGAAGGCAGTCGGACTCGAGAGTAAGTCAGAAGACCTGCCAAGACCGGATGTTCGTAAGGCTTTCGAGGAAAAGGCCGGGACTGAAGTTAATCCACTTTTTTCCCTTCTAGCTATTCCCCATTACCGAAAGGGTTCTTTCCGGTAATTGAGCCTTCACGTGCCTACATCCAATGGTTCGATTGTTTCAGTTCAATATAAGATATACACAAGATATTATAAAGATATAATCAAAGATATGATCAAGGAAGTTTTAAAACGCGACGGTAGGGTAGTATCTTTTACGAAAGATAAAATTGTCACTGCAATTACAAAAGCAATGGCACATACTGCCGATGGTGAAGATTTGGCTTTGGCTCAACTTATTTCGGACAAAGTAGCCGAAAAAGGAGATAGCCGTATGTCTGTAGAGGCGATTCAAGATGCTGTGGAAGTGGCATTGATGAAGAGTCGACGCAAAGATGTAGCAAAGCTATATATTTCGTATCGTAATCAGCGTAGCGTAGCACGTCAGGCAAAAACCCGTGATATATTCTTGGAGATTATCGAGGCGAAGTCGAACGATATTACACGCGAAAACGCGAACATGAATGCCGATACTCCGGCAGGAATGATGATGAAGTTTGCCAGCGAAACAACGAAACCTTTTGTAGATGATTACTTGTTGTCTGACGAAGTGAAGCATGCGATCCGTCAGGGATTCATCCATATTCACGACAAAGATTACTATCCTACCAAAAGTTTGACGTGTGTTCAGCACCCTCTTGATCGTATCTTGAAAAACGGATTCGTGGCAGGTCACGGCGAGTCGCGCCCTGCAAAACGTATCGAAACTGCAAGTATTCAAGGTTGTATCTCGCTCGAAACCGCGCAAAACGAAATGCACGGTGGGCAAGCGATTCCGGCTATCGACTTCTACTATGCGCCTTATGTACGCGAAAGCTACATCGAAGAGGTGAAAGTGTTGGAAGAGCTTGCCGGTAAAGACTACAGCCATTTATATACTATCGAGATCGACGATTATGTAAGCAAACCGCTTGGGGATCTTACTGGCGATGAGCGTACCGTGCAACATGCGATCAACCGTACGGTGAGTCGTGTGCACCAAGCAATGGAAGCGTTTATCCACAACATGAACACCATTCACAGTCGTGGTGGTAATCAGGTTGTTTTCAGCTCGATCAACTATGGAACAGATACTTCGGCCGAAGGTCGCTGTATTATCCGTGAGTTGCTTCATTCTACATACCGTGGGGTAGGTAATGAGGCTACTGCTATTTTCCCTATTCAGATTTGGAAGAAGAAGAGGGGCGTAAACTATCTTCCGGGCGAACGCAACTACGATTTGTACTTGTTGGCTTGTAAGGTTTCGGCGCGTCGTTTCTTCCCTAACTTCCTTAACTTGGATGCTACATTTAATCAGCACGAAAAGTGGAACGAGAATGATCCCGAACGTTACATCTACGAGACTGCAACGATGGGGTGCCGTACACGTGTGTTCGAGAATCGTTTCGGTGAGAAAACTTCGACCGGACGTGGAAACATCTCGTTCTCTACGATTAATATCGTAGGTTTGGCTATCGAATGTATGGCAATCGAAGATGAGGCTGCTCGTATCGAAGCATTTATGCAAAAGCTAGATGCGATGCTTGAGCTTACGGCTCTTCAATTGCATGAGCGTTTCGAATTCCAAAAGACTGCGCTTGCAAAACAATTTCCATTGCTGATGTCTTCGCTTTGGAATGGTTCTGAAAACCTTTCTCCAAACGATACGATCGAAAGCGTAATCAATCAAGGTACATTGGGCCTTGGCTTTATCGGTCTTGCCGAATGTTTGATCGCGCTACGTGGAAAACACCACGGAGAAGACGAGGTGTCTCAAAAACTGGGTCTTTCTATCATTTCGCACATGAAGGATAGAGCAGATGAGTTTTCTGAGCAATACCAACACAACTATAGTGTGCTTGCTACTCCGGCCGAAGGATTGGCGGGTCGCTTTACAAAGATGGATAAAAGACGTTTCGGTGTTATTGCCGGAATTACAGATAAAGATTATTATACCAACTCAAACCACGTGCCTGTTTACTACAAGTGTAGCGTAGAGCACAAGGCGAGTGTAGAGGCTCCGTATCACGAGCTTACACGCGGCGGACACATCTTTTATGTGGAAATCGATGGTGACGCAACTCATAATCCGGAGGTGATTATGTCTGTTGTAAACTTGATGGATAAATACAACATTGGCTACGGATCGGTAAACCATAATCGCAACCGTTGTTTGGATTGTGGCTTTGAGAATGCAATCGACGATCTTACCGAATGTCCGCGCTGTGGTAGCGAGCACTTGGATAAGTTGCAACGTATTACGGGTTATTTGGTGGGTACAACCGACCGATGGAATAATGCAAAACTTGCAGAGTTAAACGATCGCGTTCGTCATGACTAAATTATCTCTTCTTCGGGTTGTACGTGATACGATTGTAGATGGTCCGGGTTTTCGCACTGCCGTGTATTCGGCCGGATGCGCCCATCATTGCAAGGGTTGTCACAATCCGGCTTCTTGGAGCATTGCTAAAGGTAACTTGGTTCCTGTAACGGATTTGATGAAACAGATTCTCGAAGCGGGCAACAGTGGGGTTACTTTTTCGGGCGGCGACCCGATGTTTCAAGTGGAAGCATTTACCGAACTGGCTCGTATGATCAAAGAGCAAACGCAAAAGAATATCTGGTGTTATACCGGATATTCTTTTGATGAGGTGGCTGCTTCGGATCGTTTGTCGCAAATACTACCTTACATTGATGTGATGGTAGACGGGCGTTTTGTGGAAGAGGAAAAAGATCCGGGGTTGATCTTTAGAGGAAGTAAGAATCAGCGCCTTATCGATGTGCAGCGTTCGCTGCTCGAAAAGAAGGTGGTGTTGTATGATTATTCGCCTTTTCCTACATTTTGATTTAGTTAATGGTTACAACCTATATCGCAAAAAGGGCTATCCGATCGTCGGATAGCCCTTTTGTGTTTTGAGTAAGATCTGATTATGTGATCTGATTTAGTTACTTCTTAGAAGTATCAGTATCTGTCTTTTTTAGTTCCCAGTCGAATGGCTCAAATTGTTCGCCTTCGCCCAAGCTGTTCCACGATGGTTTCTTCATTGCATAGATGATGAATGGTATTGTTACTACAATAACACAACCTACTACAAGTACTGAATACCATACGGCCGGACTACCACTAGGAATTTGTGCCGGAGGGATAAAGCTTAAACAGAATGCTAGCAATGATCCCAAAAAGCCAAGACCTGCAAGTAACCACATCATGCCGTTACCTTTTGCGCCTACGCGATATGGGCGTGGTTTGTCTTTGCTTCTATAACGAAGATAGATTGCAGCGGCAAACATCAACATGTACATGATCAAGTATAGAAGCACGGTAAGCTGTGACAAGATTTGATAGAAGGTTTGTACGGTAGGCATTACTACAAAAAGCATTGCCAATACGGTAACCATACCTCCTTGGATGTAAAGAATATTCTTTTGCACACCTATCTTGTTTGTTTTTTGCATGAACGGAGGAAGGTATCCTGCTC
>DLYT01000090.1:22189-26129 GCA_003447595.1 Porphyromonadaceae bacterium | reverse complement strand
AATGCTACGGCAATTACCGGTGACAACCATGAGGCATGGATGAATGCAAAGTAGTTGTCGAATCCAGTAAGCAAACTTTGTGTAAGGTTGATGTCTTTTTGAGGGATGATAATACCCAAAGAGAATGTACCTAATACGAAGATTACAACGGTTGCAAATGCTCCGATAAACACGGCTTTCGGATAGTTCTTTGAAGGGTTTTCTACGTCTTTCACGTGTACACCCATCATTTCCATACCGGCATAGAATAAGAAGATACTAGATGCGAGTACAAGATTGTTGAAGTTTGTAAAGTCGGGGAAGAAGTCTCCAGAGAAATCCATCTCAGATTTACCGCCCATTGCTAAGTAGATAATTGCAAGCACGATAAGTAATCCTGCCGGAATGATGGTACCGACCATACCTCCGATCTTCGATACTTTTCCTACCCAGTCGAGACCTTTAAGAGAAATAAGCGTTGCTGCCCAATAGATGATAAGCACAACTACCAATGTATATATCTTGTTAGAGGCCATATTCATATCGGCTGTATGATCCATGCCTATAAAGGCGATAGAAACCGCACCAAACGTAAGAACGGTAGGGTACCAAATCGTACTTTCTACCCATTGAAGCCAAATAGCAAGAAAGCCCAAACGCTTACCAAAAGCTTCGCCTACCCAGCGAAATACCCCTCCTTGCTTATCTTGATACATAGCCGCAAGTTCGGCTGCGATCAAAGCTGTCGGAATCAAAAAAACGATAGCTGCGAATAGATAATAGAAGGCAGAGGTTATGCCATACTCTGCTTCGGCCGGAAGACCACGCAAGCTTACAACCGCGGTGATGTTCATAATCGCCAGCGTTGCAATACCGATCTTGGATGAAGTGTTGTTTGATTTCATAAAAGTATTCTGATTATAGTTTTTTGTTTTCTTTATAACCGTTTCGTTTTTGATTGGTTGTATTCGGTTAGTTAATATTTAATTATAAACATTGAATTGCGAATGTTCGTCAAACTAAATGATAATCTTTTTGTTTTAACAGCAGAGATAATTTAACCACTATTTATATTCTAAATTGATACAATTATGAATGATTCAAAACTACGTAAAGGGAATGCAGAAACTGCAACGTATGGTTCTGATGTTATGCTAACAAGTTCTCCTGTTGATAGAATTCCTCAAGATCCGACAACCCCGGAAATTGCCTATCGAATGGTTAAAGACGAAACGTTTCCGCAAACACAACCTGCGCTCAACTTGGCAACGTTCGTTACAACGTATATGGATGATTATGCGACAAAATTGATGAATGAGGCAATCAACATCAACTATATAGATGAAACCGAATACCCTCGCGTAGCGGTGATGGCTGCTAAATGTATCAATATTGTAGCGAACTTGTGGAATACGCCTGAAACCAATAAATGGAAAACGGGAGCAGTAGGCATTGGATCATCGGAAGCATGTATGCTTGGCGGTGTAGCTGCTTGGATTCGCTGGCGTAAAAAAAGACAAGCCGAAGGTAAGCCGTTTGATAAACCAAACTTTGTGATCTCTTCAGGATTGCAAGTTGTTTGGGAAAAGTTTGGTCAACTGTGGCAAATCGAAATGCGTACTGTGCCTTTGACTTTGGAGAAAACAACATTGGATCCGGAAGCTGCTTTGGCTATGTGTGATGAAAATACCATCTGTATTGTTGGTATTCAAGGTGTAACCTGGACAGGTCTGAATGATGATATCAAAGCGTTGAATGATGCGCTTGAAGTATATAATAAGAAAACAGGATATGATATTCCGATCCACGTGGATGCTGCATCGGGCGGTTTTATTCTTCCTTTCTTAAAACCTGAGTTGGAATGGGATTTCCGTTTGAAATGGGTTTTGTCTATTAGTGTTTCCGGCCATAAATTCGGATTGGTTTATCCGGGTCTGGGATGGGTTGTTTGGAGAGATAAACAGTACTTGCCAGATGAAATGAACTTTAGCGTGAATTATCTTGGTGCCGAAATCACACAGGTTGGATTGAACTTCTCTCGTCCGGCTGCGCAAATTCTAGGACAATATTATCAATTTATCCGTTTGGGCTTCAAAGGTTATAAAGAAGTGCAATACAATAGTATGGAAGTAACCAAATACATCCATTCGGAGATTGGTAAAATGAAACCGTTCAAGAACTATAGCGATGAGGTTGTGAATCCATTGTTTGTATGGCATATGAAGAAAACATATCAAAAGACAGCGAAATGGACTCTTTACGACTTGCAAGATAAATTGAAACAAAGTGGCTGGATGGTTCCTGCTTATACGTTGCCGGAAACACTTGAAGATATTGTTGTAATGCGTGTTGTGGCTCGTCAGGGCTTTAGCAAGGATTCGGCAGATATGCTTCTTGGTGATATCCGTAACGCAATCGAAGAGTTGGAAAAACTAGAATATCCATCGCCTACTCGTATCGCAATGGAGAAGAAAGAACCAATTAAAGGAAAAGTGTTTACTCACACTCATCATGTGAAGAAGAAATAAGTCTTTTCTCTAATAGAGCGCGTGTAAACGCAGTTATCCTCTATGATTAGAAACAGGAAGCCGATTGTCGGCTTCCTGTTTTGCTATGTATAAGATGATGTTTTGTGGGAATGTATTAGCTGTTGTCTAGCGACATACTTACTAATGGCAAGTGTAGCTTTTCAAGATCGGCCGAATCTAATTCAAGCACGATTTGATCGTTTTTTTCTAATGTAATATTGCTATTGAAGTCTATTTTCTCATTGTTGCGATATACTTCTAGTACAATACATCCATTAGGCAGCTTTAATGTGTTATGGTCTTTACCTTCCAGGTATGAATTGCTGTTGACTTGAAGATCCATGGTTGTGCGAGGCGGATACTTGCTTGCATTCTCATTGATCATGAAATCGTAGAGCTTCTTATTCATCGGTACCACACCAATAAGCTCGGTGATGTAATATGTGAAGATTCCGACAATGAGAGTTGCAAAGAAAACATCGTAATGTCCGGTCATTTCACTAATTAGAATAAAACCGGTGAGTGGTGTGCGAACTACAGATATAAAGCATGCCGACATTCCGATTAAAGTAAAGTAACCTAAACTATCGGCCGATACGATGCCTAGTTTGATCAAAGCTAGCGTGAAGAAATTACCGGCCAATCCACCCACAGTCATCATCGGTAAAAAGACCCCTCCCGGGAAGTAAGTGGCTGCGGATACTGTGGTAAAAACCATCATCAGCAAGACCATGAAGCCTATGAAGTAAATGTTGGGATTTGCTTGTGCCGTCTCTTGGATCATGAAGTTCTGATCGCCCCCAATAACCGTTGGGTATACAAAGCCGATACTCCAAGTCAAAAGAGTGAGGTAGGCAAGTCTTTCGTAGATGGAGGTGCTTGAACGTTGAAATATCTTTTTCGAGTAAAGTAGTAAATGCGAAAAGCCTTTCCCTAAAATAGACATAAATATCGACATTGCAAAAAAGATCAAAAGAAGCTTTTCGAAACTAACATCCGGTGCGGCAACAATAATGCTATCGTATATATTGTTGGGAACAAAGAGCTGAGCAAGGATGCCTGCAGTAGCTCCGGCAAGTAGGGTAGAGATGGTTGTTTTGGCTGCGTTGAATTTCTCCAATGATTCGATAACGAGTATGGAAGATGCTAATGGAGCAGTAAAAGCGGCCGCAACTCCGGCGCCGGCACCTGCTGCTATTAAATGGCGCTGTTCGCCTATCCTGACTTTAAACTTGCTGGCTGCCCAGTTGCCTACGAATGAACCCATTTGTACAGAGGGTCCTTCGCGTCCAAGCGAAAGACCAACACCAATACTGGCTACTCCTCCAATAAACTTGACAAATAAATGGTTGAATATTCGGTCGTATTTCATTCTGCCATAGATGAGTGCCTGGGTTTGAGGAATACCACTGCCGCCAAGAGACGCATATTTT
>DLYT01000090.1:10452-21919 GCA_003447595.1 Porphyromonadaceae bacterium | reverse complement strand
AAATGTTCTCTTAACGTTGCGGCTTCGGAAACCAGCATTCGAAATGGAATACATACGGCTGCTGTTATAATACCTACAACAATTCCTAATGCATAGATGCGCGTGTCTAGTATGGTTTCAAAAAGTTGCTTTGCTTTTTCGGTGCCGATAAGGTGGCTTATTTTATGTTTTATTCCCAGCATAGGTTCATTCTCGATTAGACTTTAATTAATGATATAACAAGTAATCTGTATGGTCTTAATGTGAAAAAAGAATAATAGATTGAGTTCGTTTATTTTGCAACAAATGATTTTCGAGCAATGTTATAATCAAAGTAGTTAAACAAAAATATTTATGTTATGGAAGAACAATATCACGAACCAGTCAAGGAGATGAGTCCTGCCGCAAGAGACAGAGCCAAAGCATTCAAAAGTTTAATAGAAGAAATTGAAGCTGTTGATTGGTATGATCAAAGATGCGCAGTGGAAACTGACCCAGAATTGAGGGAGATCTTGATTCACAATAGAAACGAAGAGATAGAACATGCAACAATGCTTCTTGAATGGATTCGTCGAAAAATGCCAGAAGCATTTGACCCTCAATTGAAGAAGTATTTGTTTACTGCAAAGAATATTGTCGAGTTGGAAGACGAAGGAGATGAAGAGTCGACAGGTGGCTTAAAAATTGGAAAATTAAAATAAGGAGATTATACAATGGATTTCTTAAAAAGAAGTTTAGCTCCAATCTCATCTGAAGGTTGGAAGTTTATCGATGAAAGAGCTGGTGAAGTAATCAAAGCAAACTTATCGGCACGTCGTTTTGCTGCAGTCGTAGGGCCAATGGGGCAAAGTACCGAAGCTGTCGGTACCGGTAAAATGCAGGTTTATACCAAAGGAGAATCTCAATTTGGTGTGTATAAAGTGCAGCCTTTGGTAGAACAACGTATTCATTTTAAAATGAATCGTTGGGATTTGGATAATATAGACCGAGGTGCTAAAGATATCGATACATCTTCATTGGATGTAGCTGTGAAAAAAGCTGCACTGTTTGAAGAAGCTGCAATCTATGAAGGATTAGAGGAAGCCGGTATTGCCGGGTTACTTCATTCTTCAGAACACGAAGCTTTAGACTTTGGAAAAACGTTTGATGATACAATGAGTGCGTTGGTTTGTGCAACATCAATCTTAAGACGCTCTTTTGCCGATGCTCCTTACGCTTTGATAATAAGTCCTGACAAATGGAATTATTTAAACTTGATAGGGAAGGACTCTGGTTTTATCAAACATATAAGCGAAAGTCTTCATATTAAGATTGTTGTAAGCAATAATATCAAAAATGCTTATTTGGTTCCGATGGATAATGAAAACATCGAAATTACGCTAGGACAAGACTTTGCTTTAGGTTTCCAAAGTTATACAAGTAAAGAAGTGGAGTTATTCATAACATCAAGCTTTACATTTAGAGTTTTAGATCCTTCTTTAGTTGTAGTTTTTAAGTAGTTGCCGGCTGTAACGTGTGTAATTTATTCTTTTAAGTTATAGATTATAAACGAAAACTGTATATTGTGCCCGTGAATAATGAATAGACGCTTTGTTTGTTCTTATTTGCGGGTTTTTTTGTTGATTTTGTGATAATTTGTAAGTGTTGAAATGGTCAAAACAAAATGATAGGGAAACAGGGCGTTTTGGCTACTGTTAACAAATAAGCGTTTAAGGAAAGTGTTTTTTAATATCATTTATTCTCAGATCAATGAACAAATTTAAACGAGGTAGTGCAACCACATCCATTATTTTGTATCTTTGCATAATAAAATGATCGACAATGTTGGTCTTTGTGAATAAATATACAGATAAGTAATTTTTCGGACACTAAACTGTAAGTGCTGAAAGTTGTGAACGCCAATTTATGCAAAGTGTTTTTTTTTGAAAAAGGATAACTGAAACTTTAATCTTAGCTTTAAAAGAATTTATCAATAAATATTGAACGACTCGAGTCTACATCGATTTGTCGATCTTCGATAGGTTGTGTGTGTAAAGTTGCTTTTTTGATAGAAATCTTAGTTTAGATAGAGTAACCCTTAACATTGTCATTTATTAATCACATCATCGTTGTGAAAACGTATGAAGTCATTTAACGCCAAGAAACTATTAATATCGAATAACTTAAACGCAAAAATGAGTAGAACAGGTCTATTTTTCGTACTGATTTTTTGCTGCTCTTCGCTTTGTATGCCACTTATGGCAAAGACAAAGAAGAACTCAGTAAAAGCTGATTCATCGGCTGTTGAGAAGAACAAATATCAGGAAATTCTAAAGGATGCAGAAACAGACGAAGGTATGTTTCGTGTGCATAAGGTAAAAAGTGATTATTACTTCGAAATCCCAGATTCACTGCTGGGTCGCGATATTCTTATTGTAAATAAGGTATCTGGTGTTCCTTTTGATTTGAATGATGCCGGATTGAATAAAGGGATGAACTATGAAAATAAAGTTATCCGTTTTCAAGCTGATACGGCAGCCAATAAATTGTGGGTGATGACCATCAACCCGATGATTACCGTGAACGAAGATGACGCAATCGCGGCTTCTGTAAAAGATAACTTTACGGAGTCTGTAATGGAAACCTTCGCGATCGATGCATACAATGCAGATTCTTCTGCTATTGTGGTAAAGATGAACAAGGTTTTTGATGGTTCGGAAAAGACATTCAATGATTTATATAATGGTATTTCATTGGGCGGTTCTGTGAAAAAGGACTTTTCAAAGATTGAAGCTATCAAATCATTCCCTAATAACATTCTTGTAAAATCAATGTTGTCTACAACCTTTACAGAAGGTAGTAAGACAATTCCATTGAGTGTGCTTACAACAACAAACTTAGTATTGTTGTCGGAAAAACCAATGAAGCCTCGTTTTGGAGATCCTCGTGTTGGGTTCTTTACAACAGATCACTGGTATTTTAATGACGAACAACAACAAGTTGAAAAACGTAAACTAGTAAACCGTTGGAGACTTGAGCCGAAGCCTGAGGATTTGGAACGCTACAAGAAAGGTGAACTCGTTGAACCTGTAAAACCGATCGTGTTTTATGTAGACCCATCTACTCCTACGCAATGGAAGAAATACATCATGGATGGTGTTACCGACTGGGATGTTGCATTCCGTCAGGCAGGATTCAAGAATGCGATTCAAGTAAAAGAGGTTACTGAAGAGGATGAAGATTTCGATCTTGACGATGTTCGCTACTCGGTAATTACATATGCAGCATCGGCTCGTGCCAATGCGATGGGCCCTTCTATTATCGACCCTCGTTCGGGCGAGATTATTGAAGCGGATGTAGTATGGTGGCACAACGTTATGACTGCTATTCATTCGTGGTTGCGTGTTCAATTAGGTGCTACTTATCCGGAGTTTCGTGCCAATGTGTTAGCCGAAAATAGCATGGGAGAAGCGATTCGCTTTGTATCTTCACATGAGTTAGGTCATACATTCGGGATGACGCACAATATGGGAGCTTCAAGCTCATACCCTGTAGATTCGTTGCGTTCAGAATCTTTCACTCAAAAGATGGGTACATCTTCATCTATCATGGACTATGCTCGTTTCAACTATGTAGCGCAGCCCGAAGATGGTGTAAGTTCGTTGAATCCGGTTGTTGGTATTTATGACAAGTTTGCCATTGAATGGGCATATCGTTATTTAGATACGGCTACACCACAAGAAGAACTAGTGATTCTAAATGATTGGATTCGTAAACATGAAGACAATCCTTATTATTTCTATGGTGAAACACAAGATCCAAAGAACTGTATCGATCCACGTTCTCAATCAGAAGATTTAGGTGACGACGCAATCAAAGCAAGTCAATACGGTTTGGCAAACTTGAAAAGAATCGTACCGAATATTCCTGCTTGGACAGAAGCTGCCGGTGAAACCTATTCTGAGTCAGGTAAACTCCTTATGGGTGTTGTAAACCAATGGCAAATGTATGCAGAGCATGTAATGGCAAATGTAGGTGGTTTCCATATCAATAATATCGTAAAAGGTAATGATGTAAATCGCTACATCCCTATTGCATCCGCAAAACAAAAAGAAGCTGTTCAATATTTGTTGGATGAGGTTTTTGTAATTCCAACGTGGTTATTTAATGATCCGGCTTGGGGCAAAAGCTATGCTATTCAGCAAGCACCAATGGGAGATGTTGAATACTCACCTTACAATGTAGCGCGCGAACTTCAATACGCAACATTCTACAATTTGTTGAAGGACGAACGTTTGTTACGCATGTACGAAACAGAAGCTCAATTGGGCAAGAAGAATACCTATATGCCAGAGCAAATGTTTGATGATATTTACAATGTGATCTTTAAAGGTTCTGAGAAAGGAAAAGATTTGTCATTGTACGAGCGAATGACTCAAAAGAACTTCCTTGATGCAATCATCGTTAGCTCAAACAAAGCAGTAGAAAAGACAACTAAAAAAGCGTTGCGTAACGAGCATGCTTGTCGTAGCAACTGTTGCACTCTTGCTCAAGATATGCCTGCATTGAAAATGATGCCAAGACCAGAGATCGAAGCTACGAATCTTAACTATACAGCAATGAGCCGTGTCTCTGAAGCTGTTTCTGTAAAGCGAGGCGTTTTATTTAGAGTACTTAAACTTGCTCAAAAACGTAAAAACAGCGGTGACGATGTTACTCTTAATCACTATATGGATATAGAAGTGCGTATTAAAGAGGCACTTAATTTGCGCTAAACGACCCTTACTATAATTTAAACTTAAACGCACGCATTTCTAAACAATGAGGAAATTTGTACTAGCCCTGGTTGCAGTAATTGTTCCTTTGGTAACGTTCGCACAATCTGTACGAACGATTACAGGACAAGTATTAGACAACGAAACGAAAGAAACGTTGATCGGAGCAACCGTATTTATTGATCCAAAAGATGGGATTGCATTAGACTACAATCCACAAGGGACTGTGGCTGATGCCGATGGTAAGTTTTCATTTACGTTGCCCAAGGAAGTAAAGCACGTAATTGTAAGTTACCTTGGTTACGAACCAAAGAAGATTGATGTTTCTAAACAATCTGCTTTTAAGGTAATGCTCGAGTCAGACACTCAAGTCTTGGGTGATGTAGTTGTTACCGGTTATCAAAAGATCGAGAAGCGTAAGATTACATCTGCAATTGCAAAAGTAAATCTAGAAGATATTCAGCAAGTTGGTGTTGCAAGTGTAGACCAATTGTTGCAAGGACAACTCTCTGGGGTAGTTTCTACTCCTACCAACGGTGGCCCGGGTTCGGCGAATAAGATTCGTATCCGTGGTACTGTATCTTTGAATGGTAGTTCAGACCCGCTATGGGTAGTGGATGGTTTACCTCTTGAGGGTAACGATATCCCGAAAGATTACGATGGCAAGGAGAACATTGATAACCTATCGAATGTATCTATCGCAGGTCTTAATCCGGACGACATCGAAGATATTACAATCTTGAAAGATGCTGCTGCTACAGCTATTTACGGTGCGCGCGCTGCAAATGGTGTGATCGTGGTAACAACCAAGAAAGGTAAAAAAGGGAAGATGAAGATCAATGTAAATGCGGCAACGTTTATTACAACACGACCAAATCTTTCTCAACTGGACTTGATGAATGCTTCTGAAAAAGTTGACTTCGAACTTGGCCTTGCAAATCGTAGCGATCTTACTTACCGTAGCGGAAAAGGTGATGTGATGCGAATCTTGAACAGATACAATCAATTAGATGCGTATCGTTCGGGTGGCTTTTCTGCAATCTCAGCAGAAGCTCAACGTGATATTAATACGCTTCGCGGTATTAATACCGACTGGGGTAAAGAAATCTACCGTACAGCAATCAACCAACAATATGGTTTGAGCCTTTCTGGTGGTGGTGATCTTGCCAACTACTATGTATCTACCGGTTACTTCAACGAACAAGGTACGACAAAAGGTACAGGATATGAGCGTTTCAACTTAACGTCAAATACAGACTTTACGCTTTCAAGCAAGGTAAACTTGAGCCTTGGCTTATTTGGTAGCCAAAGCAAGCGTGAATCATATATCTCCGATACGGATGCATTTACAAATCCAAGTAGATATACGCGTACGGTAAACCCTTATCGTTCTCTTTATGATGAGAAAGGTAAATATATCTATGACCAGGATATTGATGGTCGTGATGATCGCTACATGCCTTTCAACTATATGGAAGAGAGTGCAAATACAAACTATGAGTTGAATAATACAGCGATCAAAGCGTTGTTGTCTTTGGACTACAAAGTGATGAAAGGCTTAAAATTGAACACGCAGTTTGGTATTCAATACGACAAATCTTCAACAGAGAAGTTTGCCGACAAAGAAACCTACTTTACAAGAAAGTATAGAGACTATACACGCTATATTCAGAAGCCTTCCGGGCAGACTGCTTACTTCTTGCCGGATGGAGGTATTATCCAAAACTGGAACAATGACTTCTTCCAATACAATTGGAAAGCGCAAGCGGAATACAGCAAACGATTTAATGAAGCTCATGATGTAGATGTAATGGCCGGTGTTGAACTTCGTGGCAATACAACGACTGAGATTCACTCAAAAGGATTTGGTTATGACTCGCGAACATTGACAACAAAGCCATTGGTATTTCCGGAGGGAACCTCTACTTCAACGATCAATGATAAACGTTTCCTTCAATATGCGAAACGTTTTGTAGAGAATCGATTTGTATCCTATTACGGTACTGCATCGTATACATACGATAACCGCTATACTGTGTTTGGTAGTATTCGTTTCGATGGTTCAAACTTGTTCGGTATTGATCCAAAGTATCGTTACCTACCTCTTTGGTCGGTATCCGGAGCATGGAATATCAACCGCGAAGAGTTTATGCAAGGAATTGAGTGGATCAATAACTTAAAACTACGCGGATCGTATGGTCTTCAAGGAAATGTAGATAAGAACACATCTCCTTTGATTGTAGGAGAGTGGAACAACTCGACAATTCTGCCTGGTGTAAATGAGCCGGTAATTAATGTGACGTCACCTCCAAACAAAAACCTTCGTTGGGAGAAAACGTCTACTTACAATGGAGGTTTAGATTTGTCTGTATTAGACAATCGTATCTCTTTAAGTGTAGAAGGTTACTACCGTGATAGCCGTGACTTGATTGGTGTAAGAGCTATTCCGAGCGAAAACGGATTTCTTATGACAACGCTCAACTGGGCTCGTGTAACAAACAAAGGTTTCGAACTATCTCTATCTACGGTAAATATCCGTACGAAAGATTTCAGATGGTCTACAGACTTTAACTTCTCAAGAAATATAAGCAAGGTGAATGATATCCATGTTCAGGATAACTCTTATTCTCCTTCGCTAAAAGGATATCCGGTGAATGCGCAGTTTGCAATCAAAACAGCAGGATTGGATGAGAATGGTTTGCCAATATTTGAAAAAGACGGAAAGCAAGTTTCTGGTAGCGAGTTCTTCGATATTCGTGAAGGAGATTGGGGAATCATGGAGTCGGGTCTTTCTAATGCGGAATTCCGTAACCTATTTACATATGTAGGCGATCTTGATCCTAAGTTCTCTGGAGGTTTTATCAATAAGTTCAGATACAAAGATTTCGACTTGGCTATATCTTGTAACTTCAATATCAAGCAAACGGTAAAAGAACAACCATTCTATAATCCAACTACGCTCGATAGAGGTTCAAACTATGGTCGCAAAGCAAATCAGATCTGGGCTCCAGACAATACATCGGGAACTTATCCTGCATTGTTGGGCGAAACAACTCCAGGCACCGAAGCCGATCTAATGCGTCAATGGTTTGGAGGTATGGACCCTGGCAATACATTCAGGTCACTTGATATCTGGTATAAAGACATCAGTTATTTGCGTGTGAGCAGTATCCGACTAGGATATACATTGCCACAAAACTTGGTAAAAAACAAGTTCATCTCAAATGCTCGATTCAGCTTTGAAGCGCGTAATCCGTTTGTTTTCGGAACAGATTATACAGGATACTTTGCTCCTGAAACCTACGGTAACATCTATGCACAGCCAATCGCTAAGTCATACTCGATCGGTGTGAATCTAACATTCTAATTAAACGCAATTCTGAAATTCAAATAATGAAAAAAACAATATATTCGATATTATCACTTATTGCGCTACTGTCTACATCGTGTAATTACCTCGATGTAGACCCGGTAGGGCAGGTAATTCCCGAAAAGGCGAGTGAGTTTAGAGCTTTAATGACGGCTGGATATAAAAACTTTCCAGATCGACATAAAAGCACAGTAACCATACGTACAGATGAGTTAGACTTATGTAGTGAATATTCATGGTCGTATGAATCGTGGTTTGATTTGGCAACATGGAACGATCTTTCCGGAAACCCGAAATTAATGGAGTTTTCTTACGATGGATTTTATAAAACTATTTTCTATGCTAATCATATTATTGCAGAAGAAAGTAAAATCCAAGATGACGATACAGAGTCTATCACACAGATTGTAGCAGAAGCATACGCAATGAGAGCCTTCGCTCACTTTGAAATGGTAAACATGTATGCACAGCCATACAGCAATGAAACGCTAGACTCCAAAGCGATCCCGTTGAGTGTTGTGATTGACACAGAGCAAACGTTTCCTCGTGCAACGCTTCGTGAAGTATATGCACAAATTTGGAGCGATATCAACAGTGCTGAAGAAAGAATGGAAATTGCAATTCAGCCCGAAGATTACCGCTATCGTTTCTCAAAAGAGTCCATGTTGGCATTCAAAGCTCGCGTAAGCTTATATCAGCAAGACTGGCAAAAAGCATATGACTTTGCAACAGAATTGATCGCTCTTCGTCCTCAATTGCAAGATTTAAATGCCGAAGGATCACTTCCTCCATACAATTACAAATCGGTAGAAGTGGTACAGTCGCTGACAAACTTCATACACATGGACGTTCGTGATGACTTTCCTGTAAGCGAGAAATTGTTAGGCTTGTACAATCAAGATAACGACATGCGTTTCGCTATGTACTTTAAAAAAGGATACGGCGCATATAAAATCAATAAGGGAAGTACAGCTGCTGAGAAATCAACATTCCGTATGGGTGAAGTTTACTTGAATGCAGCAGAAGCTGCGTTGCAGCTAAACCGCATCGACGAAGCAAAACAACTTTTAGCAACGCTTACCTCTGCACGTTTGAAGCCGGAATTCTTTGCGAGTGAGCAAACCCGTATTGCTGCTTATGGAAAAGCGGAAATGGTAAAAGAGATTGCCGACGAACGTCAGCGTGAATTAGCGTTGGAAGGTTTCCGTTGGTATGATTTGCGTCGTACAACACGTGCCCGTATCGAGAAGAGTACATTTACAAATACATACGTACTTGAAGAAAACGATGCACGTTATACGTTACGTTTTCCTAAGTCTGCGATTGCGAATAATCCAAACTTGATCGATTAATCTATTATAGATAAATTTGACGCTGAATCATTCAGTATCTAATATGTTCCCCCATTTATGCTTGGTAAAGGTATAAATGGGGGATACTTTTTTTAATAGTCAGATAGATTCATATATCTTTGTCGACAATTGTAATATATATGCTCACGCCATGAATGAAGGAGAAATTAAGATCAAAGTACAACGCCGCATTGTAATATGCTCAGTTCTATTATTGGTCGGTAAGTTTATCGCTTTTTTTATAACAAACTCGGTTGGTATTTTAACAGATGCCATGGAGAGTATTGTAAACGTAACAGCCGGTTTCGTTAGTTTATACAGTATCTATGTGGCAAGTAAGCCCAAAGATGAAGGGCATCCTTTCGGTCATGGAAAAATAGAACTGATATCGGCCTCTCTTGAGGGGATTATGATTTTAGCCGCCGGCTTAATGATTGTGTACGAAGGTGTACGTCGTCTATTCGAACCCACAATGATCGATAAGTTAGATATTGGTATCTATATCATTGCCGGTGCCGGACTTGTAAACTGGATCTTAGGGACATATAGTATTCGAGTAGGTAAGAAATACGGATCCATAGCTCTTGTAGCGGGAGGAAAGCATTTACATTCCGACGTTTATTCTACCATTGGCCTCGTTCTTGGTTTGATAATATTATACTTTACCAAGATTGCTTGGATTGATAGTGCTTTAGCTTTGGTTTTTGGTAGTATTATTATTTATACAGGAGTACATATTCTACGCACTACAATTGCAAACTTAATGGATAAAGCAGATCCCGATGTATTGCATACTGTTTATGAGGAAATCACCCGTAATAGGAGCGACGAATGGATCGATATTCACAACATGAAGATTCTTAAATATGGGAATAACTATTTTGTGGATTGTGATTTGACTTTACCATGGTATTTTAATATCAAAGAAGGACACGATAGCAGTGTTGCGCTTGCAACTGTGATGCGATCTAAGTTTCAGGATAAAATGCGTTTGTCAATACATACAGATCCTTGTTTGCCGGTAAAAGATTGCGCAGGATGTGGTTTGATCGAATGTAAACACCGTGAGAATCCATTTGAAGAACGTACCGTTCTGACCTATGAATTGATGGTGCAAGATGACGATTCTTTGATCTAGACCTAATTTTTTCACTGCTTTATGAGTGTTAATGTTTCAACACAGAGAGCTAACATTAACACTCGTATATCAACTATTGCATACTAGATTTGTTTTTTTGATAGAGAAAGAAATTATTTCTATGTTTAATAAATAAATCTATTATGGACAAAACTAATCTATTCTGGAGAGGTGTAGTTGGACTATTCCTTCTTTTTCCCGCGACTTCGTTTGCTCAATCAAGCGAAGTTATTGATTTGAAGAAACCACAAAAAGGAGAAGACATCATGGTTATTTATAACACCGGAAGCCATGATTCAACCATTGTAAATGTATTTAGCAAAAACTCACCGAAACATTTTACAGCCCCGGGTTTGCCTCGTTTTGCAATCGTTGGTAAACAGCATAAGTATTATCTAGGTATCGGTGGATATGTAAAAGGAACTGCCTCTTTCGATTTCGATGGAGCTATCAATAGTCCAACGAACTTTACGACCAATGCGATTCCGGTACCTAAGATTCCGGGTAATGGAGCCAAGTTTCAAGCAAGTGCTGCAACCAGTAATATCTTCTTTAATTTTGTAGGATTACCAAATACGAAAGACGAATTTGGAGCATATATCAATGCAAATTTTACCGGAGATAATTATGCCTTTACACTATTAGGAGCCTATGTTACTTACCGTGGGTTCTTAATGGGATATTCTACAAGTTTGTTTACCGATGCGGCAGCAGTACCACCTACAATCGACTATGAAGGACCATCTGGTTTAACTTTCGTGTATAATACGGTTCTTCAATATACGTATAACATCAATAAGAAATGGTCGGCAGCAATCGCAGCAGAGGTACCTATGCTTAGTGCAACCTACCATAATCCATATACTCAGAATGT
>DLYT01000090.1:4198-10186 GCA_003447595.1 Porphyromonadaceae bacterium | reverse complement strand
TTGACTTACCGTGATGAAGTGATGCAAAAAAACAGAAACGAGTTTGGTTGGGGTGTTAAACTAAGTGGTGCTGCCAACATTTTACCTAATCTTAAAGCCTTTTATCAAGGGGTATATGGTCAAGGAATTACCAATTATATCCAAGATATGACAGGACTAGGAATGGATATGGTTAATTGTGCAAGCAACAATGGTCATATGACACGTGTTAAATCGTGGGGTGCATATGGCGGTTTGCAATATAACTTCTCACCAACAACATTTATGTCTTGTACTTATAGCCAGGATAGAGCTTACATGCCTGATGGTATTGTAAATCCTACCGGTTATAAATATGCACAATACCTAGTTGCCAATATGTTTTGGAACTTAGTACCTAATGTGCAAATGGGTGTTGAGTATTTATGGGGCCGCAGAGTAAATCATGATAGAGAATCCAATCATGCCAATCGCCTTCAAACCATGATTCAGTTTAACTTCTAACAAACTTTTAAAGCATATACTTTTATGAAACAAATCAAGATCTCTGAATTAAAGGCTTTAATGCTTCAGACTCATGAGTTGTATAAAGACAACAAAGATGGAGCAAATGCCAATTATATCCCATTTTTAGCGAGTGTACCATCCGATCTGTTTGGTATTTCAATTTGTTTACCTTGTGGAACTGTTCTAGAGGTTGGTGATACCGGATATGTATTCGGTATAGAATCGGTCTCTAAAGTACATACTGCTATTCTGGCGATGAAGCAGTACGGAGCCGCAGAGATCTTGAATAAAATTGGAGCTGATGCAACCGGACTTCCTTTCAATTCTATTTTTGCCATCTTACTAGAGAATGATCATCCTTCAACACCGCTGGTAAATGCGGGAGCAATCAGCGCATGTAGCATGGTGAAGCCGATAGGAGATTCCGACAAGAAGTGGACTGCAATCGTAGAGAATGTTCGCGACCTGAGTGGAAGTGATCCGGTATTACTTGATGAACTTTATAAATCAGAGTCGGCAACAAACTTCAACAACAAAGCAATCTCGTGGTTGTTAAAGAACTTCGATCGCATATATGACAGTCCTGATTTGGCACTTGATTTATATACACGTCAATGTTCATTAGGGATTACAGCTCGGCAATTAGCAATCAGCGGAGCTACAATTGCCAATCAAGGGAAGAATCCCGTTACAGGAGTTCAAGTCTTTGATCCGTCTATTGCTCCAAAGATTACGTCTATGATCGCAGCTGTTGGATTCTACGAACACTCAGGTGACTGGGTTTTTGAATCTGGTATTCCGGCCAAATCTGGAGTAGGGGGGGGAGTAATGGGGGTTTTACCCGGCGTGTTTGGTATTGCGGCATTTGCGCCACCGTTAGATGGTGCAGGCAACTCTGTTAAAGCACAGTTGGCAATCAAACACATTATGAATGAGTTAGGTTTGAATGTATATACCGCAAATCAAGTAGAGTTTATTAAAGACTGATTCACTGCTACATAATAAAAAGGCTACAATCCTCAAGATTGTAGCCTTTCTTGCTTTAAACACATATATTGTACTATTATCTAAAATCTTTTAGTTTCTCTTGTAAGGTTTTTCTAGCAAAGAAGATACGGCTTTTGATTGTTCCAAGAGGTAAGTTTAGTTCTTCAGCAATTTCATTGTATTTAAATCCTGATAGAAACATAGAGAAAGGAACTTTCAATTCTTCATTCAGATTCTCAATGGCTTTGTTTATCTCATTCATCGCATACGCTCCGTCGGGAGATTCAAAGCCGGTTTCTGTAGTCAGATTAAGGTTGTAAAGATCAATTTCTTGATCCACTACGGTTTGCGTACGTAGAACTTTGTGATAGTTGTTTATAAAAGTATGACGCATAATGGTCAATACCCAACCTTTAAAGTTTACGTTGTCAACAAATTTCTCTTGGTTGTCAAGAGCTTTGAGCGTAGTATCTTGTAAAAGATCCTGTGCATCATCACGATTAGCAGTCAGTAACATCGCAAAGCTCATCATATTGCCTTGCAAGCTCATTAGTTTTTGTTGAAATTGTTGCGCATTCATAATCGTCAGAAATAAGTAAGTTTGTAAAATTGTTCTTTCATTATATATTGCTTTTATACTTGTCGATAAAATGACAAAATGTATATTAACACTGCAAATATAATAGCAAAGTTATATTCTCAAAACACGAGTGTTTTATGCGATTGTTAAATAGCGCCCTAAAGTATAACGTTTTGAAAAAATAGAATTTATAGTATAAGATAGAAAGCGAAGAAATGCTCTATTTAAAAGGATTAGCTGTCATATTTCAAAAACGGGAAAAAGAAATAGAGTTACCTAAAAAAGCATCTTATCATACTTATTTTATTCAAGCAATGAAATAAAAAAGGCAAGCTTATTTAGCTTGCCTTTTTCATATAAGGAGTTCTGATTATTTATTATCAGACGATACATTTGTTGCAGTTTGTTTTGCTGCTTCAGGATTATATCCGGCAGGCCATTTAGAAACTTGACTCGGTTTACGACCTTCAAGTTCGAAATCAAATGGCTCGAAATCAGAGTTCGGATCTTTCCATTCTTTTTTATGTTTCGCATAAATAATGAATGGGATTACACCAAAGAATAAGGTTCCTAAAATAAGAATACCCACATATGTTGCAGGACTACCTGTAGTGATTTGTGATGGAGGGATAAAGCTGACAATGGTTGCAGCAATAGCTCCAAACAAACCTAGTACACCTACAATCCAGATACCGGCAGAACCACCAGGTATTCTGAAAGGTCTGATTTTATTTGGTTGCGTATATCTCAAGCGGATGGCAGCGATGTACATAATGATGTACATAATCAAATAAATGATGGTTGCCAGCTGTCCTAGTATTTGATATGCAGATTGCACCGAAGGTAATACAGTCATAACGAATGTAAGAATCGTAACGAAGATACCTTGGAACAAAAGAATAGGAACTTGGATGCCGTGTTGATTTGTTTTTTGCAATGATTTAGGTAAATAACCAGCTTTACCAACAGTAAGAAGACCCGCAGAAGGACCGGCAATGATTGCACTTACTTGTCCTAGAACACCAAATGCAAGCATGATAGCCATAATATTCCCCATCCAAGGCAGTCCGATCGAAGCCCAGAAGTCACGATAAGCGATCAACAGTGTTTGAGTCAAGTTGATATCCTTTTCAGGAATGATAATACCAACAGCTAAGGTACAAAGTACGAAAATAACAATAACAATGACAGTAGCGATTAGAATTGAGATCGGATAACTACGTGTAGGATTCTTCATTTGCTCAATATGCACCGCTTGTTGTTCCATACCGGCAAAGAATAAAAAGATACTAGCAGCCAATACAAAGTTGTTGAAGTCTGTAAAGTCAGGAAAGAACGGTTGATCTAGAGGCAAATAAACAGGTTTACCCATACATAGGTAAACAATTGCCAAGATAATCAAGATTGCACCCGGAATGATGGTACCAAAAAGACCTCCGAGCGTACTTAATTTAGACGAAGACTTCATTCCTTTGAATGTATTTATAGTAGCTAGCCAGTACACACCAAGCAATACAACAATCATGTAGAGCTTGTTTCCGGCCAGTTTGGCGTCGAAACTTTCGGGCCACCAGATGTATGCAATAGATACACCGGCAAAAATAAGAACGGTTGGGAACCAGATCACAACAGCTTGCCATTGGAAATAGATGGCAGCAAATCCCCAGCGAGGGCCAAAGGCTTCACTTACCCAACGGAAAATACCCCCTTTTTTAGGGAAGGTAGATGCTAGTTCGGCTGCAACAAGAGAAACCGGAATTAGGAATACAATTGCAGCAAACAAATAATAGAAAATAGAAGTAAGCCCATACTCTGCTTGAGAAGGCATACCTCTTAAGCTCACGATTGTGGTTACATTCATGATTGCAAACGCCATCACACTGATTGCTGCGGTCTTTTTTACAGGACTACCACCAGTATCAGGTTTTTTAGGAGTTGTTGCCATATACGATTCGATTAATAAAGTAATACATTGAAAAGAGGATTGCAAGGTTTTATCTGTAGTGTACCAAGATAGACCGTGCAAACCTCTTTTGTTTATTTTTTTAGAATAAGTTGCAAATCATTTGTCATTACATTTCAGCCATGACTTCATCTCTGGCAGCTTTTACGCAATCCATCGTATGTCGCATAATTTCCGGACTCACAAAGATGTTCATCGGGAATGATTTGATTGCATAGATTACTGCTTCCGAATCCGATTCGTCAGTATTGTATTTAGTCGTTCTAAATCCGGTACTGAAACTCATGTAAGGAGTGTATTTTCCGTTGATTTGTTTTCCGCTGCGGTACCATTCAAACAATTTATCACCAATCGCTTTAACGATTCGGTTGTGTTTGATAAGTTCGCCACGCAAAGCCGGATCATTCAATTCTTTATCAAATTGTTGTTTTGCGTCGATGCCTTTAGGGTATGGACGGAACAACGTAATAAATCCGGTATCATCAGGATTAACACAAACCATATCGCTTTCATTGGCAATTAGGTCGTATAAGTAGTATTTTGTTTCAAGGATACCACCAATGATTGCTTGCATGCCTTCCATTCCGAAGTATTTCAAGGTAGCCCAACCTGCCAATGAGCCGGAGCTGGTACGAGAAACTTCTAATGTATAGTACATTGGGTTGTATGGAGAGCGCACTTGTAGGTAAGCATCGTCACCACGACGAAGAAGAGACTCAAATTCGGTTGCGTTTTTATAAAGGAAACAGCTACTTACATAAGGAGCCCAGCCTACTTTGTGGAAGTCGATACCAATGGCATCGGCATGAATAATATCTTTGTATTGTTCCGCGTTTTTCTTCAAGATAGGAAGAATATGTTCAGAGAATTGAAGCGGATTCTTTTCGAAGTCGTAATGTTTGAAATACAACCAAGACCATCCCACTACACAGTCTGCATAAAGCAATGTTTTACCAAACCCTTTTGGATTTGGGTATTTATCCATCACTTCGCGCACTTTACCAATCGGATCAAAAGCACTCGCATCCGTTGTACCCATTGTACAAACGACCAAAGCAACAGGAATACCTTTTGCATGCAAGTCCTTCATCACTTCTTCCAAGTGTTGAGGATCCATTTGGTTGGTTTCGTTGTCGGTACGGATGTGAATGATATTGTCCATACCAAGACCCATCCAGTCTGTCGCATTTTGTTGTACGTAGTGCGATTGTTGAGAACACAATACTTTAGCATCTGTTCTGATACCTTTGGTTCTAGAGTCTGGCAAAACTCTTGTCAATGCATATTTTACGGCATATGTCCAGCAGCCACCACCGCCCCAAGTGTAAATTGCGCCGGTTGCTGTAGGATCCCATCCGATTAGGTTACCGATCATACCTGCTGTTTCAAGCTCTGCTTTATGTACATTCCAAGAGTATTCACCTTCAAGAATATTTGGAGAGAATACTTGGCTAAGCATTGAAGCTACGATGCCGGCAGTATTTGCTTGAGGGATCACGTTACACATGGTAAGCGGATTTCCCCAGTTAGGAGCTCCTTGAAATAGATTAATAACGTCGTCAATAACACTATCGATAGATTCCCCTTTTTCCTGAATCTTTACATTCTTTACTTCAGGATAAGAATATTGTAGTTTTGTCTCGGTACCAAGATATGCCGGACCATTAGCCTCAGGTTTTAGTTGATCAATCTTTTCAACTGCTTTTTTGATTGTTTCAGCCAAAGGATCTGTCGTTCCTCTAAAAGGAGAAGGGAACTCACCGGTCATAATTTTGCGATAAGCTGCCCACTTAGGAGCTTTCTCAGAGATCTGTCCATCTTTCCAAATCTCCTCAAAGTTTTTAGTTTTGCTGTCCATAACGTAATAAATTAGTGGTTTTAGAGTGTTCGTTTCGAACGTATATATAACGCTTGTTGTATATGCTCGGTTTTTAAAATGAGATAAGATTGTACTTCTTTAAACTCCTTTCAA